>JAJKIV010000024.1 GCA_021154285.1 Gemmatimonas sp.
GTCGCGATTGTCACGGGTGGCGGCTCCGGGATCGGCGAGGCCATCGCAAGGGCGCTCGCGAACGAAGGCGTCAGAGTCGTCGTTTCAGACATCAATCTGAAGGGCGCGGAACGAGTGGCACAGGAAATCGCCAGTGCTGGCGGTATCGCCAGCGCTTTCAAGCACGACACCGCGAATGCCACGGACAACGAGCGAGCGGTGTCTCACGCAGTGTCCACGTACGGTGCGCTGCACTATGCGGTCAACAACGCCGGCATCGGCGGGGCCGCGGCACCGGCGGGGGAGGTCGACATCGCCGATTGGGATCGCGTGATCGACATCAATCTGAATGGTGTGCTGTACGGCATGCGCTACCAGATCCCCGCCATGCTGAAGGCGGGTGCGCGCAGCTCCGCGATCGTCAACATGGCGTCGATCCACGGCATGGTTGCCGCCGTCGGAAACGGAGCCTACACGGCCGCCAAGCACGGTGTCGTGGGTCTGACCAGAAACGCGGCTGCCGAGTACGGGCCGGAGGGCCTCAGAGTCAACTGCGTGGGTCCCGCATACATCGAGACGCCACTCCTCGAGAACCTTCCCGCGGACCAAAAACGCGCGCTCGTCGCGAGGCATCCCCTGGGCAGGCTCGGCCAGCCAGACGAAGTCGCTCCCCTCGTCTGCTTCCTCCTATCCGACGAGGCGTCGTTCATCACGGGAGGGTACTACCTGGTCGACGGTGGGTACACCGCGGTCTGACTCCACCAGGCGACGAAGGCACTAACGCGTCGGACGCCGGCCTCGGGCGCTGCGACCATCGGGTTTGACGACCAGCATGGAGCAGGGCAGTTGGTTCAGCACCGCCTCGGCGGTGTTGCCAATGATGCGTCCGGCGACGCCTGAGCGGGCAACGGTTCCAACGACGAGAAGGTCCGCGTGGTGACTGGCGGCGAACTCCGCGATCACGACTCTCGGGTCACCCTTCACCAGATGCACACCCGCGGCCGCGATGTGTGTGCGGAACGGGGCGAGTGCGCGCTCCAGGTCCTGACGCACCTCCTCGCGTTGACCGAGCAAGAAGTGTCGGGCCTCGTCGGTGGTCACTCCAGCCCGGATCATCATCCCCTCCCCGTACGGGGCCCACGCATGGAGCACGTGCAACTCGCCGTCACGTTACGCCGCACCTACTGCGAGCAGATCGTGTCCACCGCGCACCACTTCTCGCATAAGTGCCTTGATTGGCGACCCGTTCAACAGCACGGCTGACGGACGGGCGCCGAGGCGTCGGGCGAGGGCAGTGCTGCTCTCTAAACGAGCCTCCTTCTGCGCGCGCACGAGAGCCGGGAGGTTCCAGCTGCTCGGAAGCAGTCGGCGCGCAACTCGAGGCACGTCCTCGATGACGTTGGCAATCGTTAGGTTGGCGCTCGTTGCCACCGCGAGTCGCGCCACGTAGCGAACCGTAGCATCGTCATCCTCTGTGGCGCAGAGGAGCAGATTGGTGAACCGGGCCATGTTGGTCTGTGTGTTACGCGTAGCGCACCATCGAGGGGACGACCGACAACGCCGGTGCCGTCGCTCGCTGTCAAATGCGTCCGGTGCCGACGGCGTGTGCGATGTCGGTTTGCGAGATGACGCCAACCAGCCGCCCATGGTCTTCTACGAAGAGGCGGCGAACGTCAGCGTAGAGCATATGCTTCGCGAGCCGTCGCGTCCTCACGTTCTTCTGCATCAAGTCTGCGACATGCATAACGGCTCCTCGATGTTGGCGCAGAAACTCCGATCACATTCGGGTTAGCGAGCCCGCCTGACCCCGCCGGCGGACACTGACCTGATGGGTCGCATGCGTCTGCGTTGTACCGTTTGCCGCACGGCGCGCTCCACTCCGGTGAGGGCACGGGTGAGCGCCGGTTTCAGGACGGCAGCCTGATGCTCGACCACTATGCTCGGCAGGCCGCTCAGGACGACCTTGACGCGGCACTGAAGGTCGACGCCACCACGCGGGCCGTTGACGTCGCGGACCCTAACGGTGACGCGCTCGATGGAGCTCGCATACTTCCCGAGCTTCTCGCCGAGTCTTCGCCGGATATAGACACGGTCATCCTCGTCGAGGCTGACCCCATTGGCCCGGATATGCGCGGGTATCAGTTGTGCAGCCGTCCGACCCGCCGTCCGCTTCACGGGCCTCGGCACTTGATCCGGGAGTGGTTCCCGCTTTCCGGCGTTTCGTCCGCGGACGCGTTCGCGTGATGCGCTGGTCGCGCTACGAGACGGTGCGCTCGATGTTCGGTTCACTCTTGCTGCCTCCCCTAACGCATCCGTCACGCCGCGGGTGTGGTGATGGATACCTGCCACCGTCGCTGCAACACGCGCGCCGCCGGCGACTGCGCGCGGAGAGAGACGCTCCGGCTACGCACCTCACGAACGCAGCCAGCCGGAGCAGACGGTTGACAATAGATGTTATAACGATTATCCTTACTTCGACTATTACATTGACGATCGTTCTTCACCGGACCCGACGGTGCGGTCAGAGCCCAAGGACATTGTAAGGCGCACGTGGCGGTTCGAAACGACAGAGACGTTGGAGCGCGAGATCTACCTGCTGCTTCAACACCTCTCGGGCGAGCTGATTCATGAGCTTGCGACGTTGCTGAGGTCCACTGGCATCACGCCGGAGCAGTACCACGTGCTGCGCATCCTCCAAGACGCAGGGGTTGACGGCACACCGTTGACGGCGATAGGGGAGCGATCGCCGGTGGGTGACCCCGATGTAACCGGGCTCCTCGACCGGCTCGAACAGCGCGGACTCGCGCGCCGAGCGCGGGACGGTGCGGACCGCAGGGTCGTAACCGCCCGGATCACGAGTGAGGGACGTCGGCTGCTCGACAGGCTGGAGGGTCCCGTCGCAGCGTTGCACGCCCGTCAGCTCGGCCCGCTCGGCGAGCGAGGGCTGGAGACGTTGCGGAAATTGCTCCGCAAGGCGGCCGAAGTAGGCCCGGTATAACACCCGTTCACAACCACGAGCACCCAGTACAGACGCACAAGTATTCCTTATAAGGACATTACCTATCAGTGACAATCGTGCGGCGTGTGGAATGTCTGCCGATTACACAATGAACCGAACCAGATCAGGAGGATCTCATGACCACGCAACTCGTGCCCGACCGACTCGCCTTGCCTCCGCCGCTCGAGCTGGACCTGGTCGACGCCGGCCGGGCGACGGGCTGGATTGCCGACAATGCGGTAGGGTTTCGCGGGTTTGGCGACGAAACTGAAGCCGCGCACGCCGCCTGGGTTGCCCATAGAACGGTCGCGCGCAGACTCGCGCGCACGCACGGGGGGCGGCCCGTTCCGGTGGACATCGAGCCGCTGGCGATTCAGCGGGTCGATGGCACGGAGATGATTCTCGCGAGCGGTCGACCGATTGCGTCACTCGTCAGGCCCGGACCGGACAGTCGCAGCGGCGTTGATTCGTTCGGGTTCGAGCTTCTGATCCCGGCGGCGGTCACCGAGCTGGAGGCGCGCGCGCTGGCCTACCTGGTGTACCGCACGCTGCGCAGGTCGGGAATTCGGTGGGCCCTGTGGCGACCCGACACACTGCGGGTCGTCGAGGCATCGACCGAACAAAGGAACGCCGACACCGCGACGGATGCTAGTGAGACCGTCAATGGCGAGCAGCCCTACCGTGCAGCGTGGGAGCCGCTGGCCGTCCCAACCTCGCGAGCCTCGACCGACCTAACGACAGTGCTGGTGGTTCTGCCGCTCGCTGCGGTCACCGTTCTCGCCGTCGGCGTTGCCCCACTCGTAACGATCCCGGCGGCAGTCCTCTTGGCTGCCGTGATGTTGCTCCGAAGCAGGAGGCTGAGATGAACGCCGCACGTCCTTTGACCCGAGCACAGCTGCGGGACCTGGAAGACGAACTGCGAAGCGAGCGGGCGCGCCTGGAGCGCTCGATCGCGAGCCGAATGGGAGGGGACGACGCGGAGCCCACGACGAGCAGCGTCTACCGAGGAAGTACCCGGGCCGAGGGCGGACTCTCCGTAGCCTTGGAGACACGAATCTTCGATCGGCATCAGATGCTCGACGACGCGATGCGCCGGCTCGAGGAGGGGACCTACGGAATCTGCGTGAGTTGCCATGATCCGATTCCATATGGTCGGCTGCTCGCTATGCCCGAGGCGACGTATTGCGTCAGCTGCGGAGCCGTCTGAGCGGGCGATTCGTTTGCCGAGAGTGCGACCGTACGCCGCTGCACGTGGACAGCACCGAAGCAGCGTCGCGCGGGACATCGAAACAGGATCCGGTGCGGGATGGGCCGTGAGATTCGCCGAACTCGATCAGGAGGATTCGATATGCGTCGTGACGCTCGCCGGTCGCCTGCGGCCACCATCCGCCGCGCAAAGGTGGTGCTGACTGCCATCGTGCTCGCTACGGCCGTCGGGCTAATCGCGGTCGCGTCCTGGCCGCTCAAGGTTCTGGTTGTACTCGCGTTCGTCCGTGGGTTGTTCGCGAGTGACCTCATAGCGCTCCGGAATGCAGCTCGGAGGCGAGGTTTGGAACACGCACCTCCCGAGATGATGGGCGCCTGAAGCACGCGCCTGGCCAACCAGTGGTGGCCGCGGCACGTGGTCACATTTTTTCGGGGGGTACGATGTGCTCGATCGTGTGCTTGCCGAAAAAGGCGATGGTATGTGCGCCGTGTTCGCGAAGGATCCGCGTCGCCTGCTCCTTGCGCTCCGTGGTCGGCGCCGCGACGGAAACAACGAACCGATTGTCGCGCATCGCCTGCTCGTACCGGTTCTTCGTCTCCATTTCCTCGTCCGTCGCGCCGATTCGCTCGGCGAGGCGGATCAGCATGTCCGCGAGGCCACGGCGGCCGGTTGTTGCGTTGAGCTCGTCGGCGGCCGCGCGTCCTGTCCCCACCTGGATCTCGGAGTCGAGGAACCCGCCAGCTTCCAACGCCGCGACTGTCGCAGTCGTAACGTTCCTGCTGTCGACGACGGCGAGGATGTGATTGGTGGGGTAGCGAATGGGCTCACGGCCACTCTCGCTCGCCTCGCCCCGCGCGTCGTGGTGGTCGGGTACTCCAGTCATGGTGGCTCCGTGTCGGGAGAAGTCTACTGACAGCGAACCTCGTGCCTCCCACGTCCACTCACCGTGCGCGATGAGCACCGTCTACGCCCAACACGCCACGCCGTCAGCTCACCGGGGGGGCGAGGTTCCCGCACGAGATGATCGTGCCCATGTTGGTCGCCAAGGCGTGCACGTTGACGTAGTAGTCGCCCGCCTCA
>JAJKIV010000025.1 GCA_021154285.1 Gemmatimonas sp.
ACCGCATAACGATAGGGTCGCAGCCATCGCAGGTACTCGCGGACGTACTGGCGACGCTTGCCGCGGCGTTCCGTGGCGGCGGCGTCCGGCGCTTTTCCGTTTTGACTGCTATTGCCCGACGCAACCGAGTCGTCGAGCCGCCGGTGCTTGTAGTCCTCGACGAACCCGCGATACCTTTGGCGCGAGGAGCGAGGGTGGCTCACGACACCAATGTCGGTCAGCGCGCCACTCCGAGCAATCGGGGCCAGGCAGTCGTGCATTTTTCCTTCGAAGCGCTGGTGCTCGATCGCACGCCGAACATCAAACCGAAGGACCCGCGGTCGGTCAGGTCGCCGACGCCGCCGGTGGGGCTTGCGGCGGTTGGCTAAGAAACGGGGCAGGCAATCAGCCACATACGGAGGATCGACGTCATGCGCATCAGCCCTGGTGAGATCATCCCTGTCATCATCTTCGGCGCCAGTTCGGTCGTGCTTGGCCTGAGCTACGTGGCCGTCTACCTCATGGGCAAGAACGCGGGTCGGAAGGAGCTCGAGCGTTATGACCCCCGCGGGATGAGTCGCCCGTCAGATCGGCTCGATCGCGTGGAAGCCGCCGTCGAGTCGATCGCGCTCGGCGTGGAACGCCTTGGGGAAGGGCAACGGTACTTGTTAGGGTCCCTGTCCGATGAGCGGCCGGTGAAGGCTCCCCCGAAGCCAGAGCGTCGGCATCCGACGCCCGTTTGATTCGTAAGAGGTCCGCGATGCTTCTCGGCTTGTCCTAGTCAATCAGCCCGTACGTCAGGGGCGCACGGTCACGCCAGCCCGTGACCCAGATCCGCTGGCCGATGTGCGAGTTGAACTCCGACGGCGCATTTGCGAACCAGTAGGCATCGCCGGCGGTCAGCCGCAGATAGTATCTGCCGAGATCTTCTCCCAGGACACCGTCCATCGCTTCACGCCCCCCGACTGCGAGCACCACGAAGTCGGCGAGCGCGAACGGAGGACTGACGGGTTCGTCGATGAACTCCGGCAACGCCTGGCTGGCCCACCTGCCGTGCAGCAGTACTCGGGCGCCATCGAGGCTCACGAGCTGGTGGACGTTCGACCCGACGACCTTGACTCTCTCGTCAGCGCCAACCTGCAGATATACCTGAACTGGCAGGACCGCAGCGTCAGCGACGACAGTCCCTCGCATTGATTCCAGTGCGGGAGGAAACCCGCCCTTTATTCCTACCGAGTCATCGGGCCCCACCGACGATTTCGTGCAGCCGCACGCGATTACGACCGCGACCGCGGTGAGCAAATGAGCGCGTGTCATAGTGTTCCTCCAGCTCCGCCGAGGTCACGGATAGAAAGCGGTACCACCAACGATTGGTGATGCCAACGTTGGTCGCGGCCAGTTCCGTCACCGTTCCACCGGCGTTCCTGGAGTGGTCCTTTCTCGTTCGTTTGGTGTGGGCTTCCGCTGTGCGGCGGTTATCATGGCAGCGGCGCGGTCCTCTATTGCATGGCCGGAGGGACGTCTACCTTGAATCGGCGTCCCGTATGGTCACTCGTTTCTCAGGGAGCTTGGTGCTCGAGTGACACGTCCCACTCTCCATCTGCTGGGAGGCACGGCGTTAGCCGGTATCCCTCCCGATGATGCCCGTCTTCTGCTCGGACAGTCGAAGACGGTGGCTCTGCTCGCGTACCTTCTGCTGGCACAGCCTGGCCTTCGCCAGCGCCGGGATCGGCTGGCGGGATTACTCTGGCCAACCCTGGATCAGGCGCACGCACGCAGTGCGCTACGCAAGACGGTCCACATTGTCCGATCGAGTCTCGGTGCGGACGCGATCGTGTCGTTCGGGGACGAAGAGCTCGTGATCGGACCGTCAGCGCCGTGGTGCGATGCTGTGGAGTTCACAACCTCGATCGAAGCGGGGCTGCTCGGTCGCGCGCTGGAACTCTATCGCGGCGACTTGATGCCCGGATTCCATCTTCCCGAGTGCGGAGAGTTCGATCGCTGGCTGGAGGAGGAGCGAGCGGCAACACTGGACCGCGTGGTCGCCGCGGCGTGGGCATTGGCTCGCGAATGTGAGGAGAACGACCGCCTGACGGACGCCGGGGGATGGGCGCGCGTGGCGGCGCGTCGCGCGTGGACCGACGAGCGCGTCCTTCGGCGCGCGCTCGTCATGCTCGATCGCATCGGCGACCGGGCGGGCGCGATCAGTCTCTTCGACGGCTTTGCCCGGCGTCTCAGATCCGAGCTCGAGACAGAGCCGTCAGCCGAAACCGCGGCGCTCGTCGCCCGGCTTCGCTCCCGGTGAAACGGGCCACCGGACGCGGGTCGGCTTCGGCCGTCAGAACGCCATCATCTGCGTGACCTTGATCGTTAGGCCACGACCCGCTCGCGGGGCGTCCGGCGTGACGAACTGCTGGTCGTTGTAGACGATGAACAGGTCACTCAGCGGGTGGTGAATCACGTTGAGCCGCACGTTCGCGCTGAGCTGCTTCGTGCTCGGGTCGTATTGCGTGAGCGCGTCGACGAACGCGGCCGTCGAGAACGAGTAGCTCATACGCGCGGTATAGAGCGACGCGACGAAGTGCGGGTCGTCCGGGCCCTCGAGCGTTGCGGCCGTGCGGCTCATACCGCCCGAGACGCGGAGCCGCGACGTCGGGTGCAGCGTCGCCGAGACGTTCGTCGTGTGCTGCGTGCCCGTCCAGAATCCGCCAGTCACGAACGTGAAATCGCCTGACACGACGCGGCTGGCATCCGTGCTGCCGCGAAGCTGCCACTCCGTCCAGCCGTAGCCGCCCGGCGGAATGGCCGGCACGCTCGGATCCACCTCGAACGGCGTCTCGATGCGCTCGAACCGCGGATTGCCCGACAGCTCCACGTATCCGCCATTCGTGAGAAAGAACGTGTAGCCGGTGTGGAGGTTCTTGGCGGTCATCTCGCGGTCCTCGGGGCGCTCGTAGTACGCCCACACGACGTGCGGGTGCATCTCGCGGATGCCTAACGAGCGAAGCGACGCAAACCGTGGCCGGATCCCCATGTCGAGCATCCACTTCCGCACGTCCGTGCGGCGATAGTATCCCAGGTCGTCCCGGAATCCGTTGCCGATCTCGAGCACGCCGGGCTTCACGTGCAGGAAGTTGCCCTCGAAGTTGACCGACGTGCGCGCGGCGTACTGGCCCGTCGGGTCGTTAGGCGAGAAGCTTCGCATGAAGAACGTGTTCCAGTCGACCCGGCCGGCAAAGCGGATGGTCGCGTCCGCACCGGCGACACGGTTGTAATCCCCAGTCGAGTCGTTCGGATCGTGATTCATGAACAGGACGCCGACGTCCGAGCCGCGGCCGACGTTTCGGCGCACGCGGAGGACCGAGAAGTTCGCCCCGCTCGTGCTGTCGAGTGTGCGCGTCTGCATGGACAGTGCGCCGATCCCGAAGCCCGCTGCGGTGCCGCTCACGCGCACGCCCGCCGGGATGGGGATCGGTACGCCCGTTGCCGTGAGCCCGATACGCCGACTGAAGAACAAGAGGAGATCCTCGTCCGGCGTCGGCGCGGTGCTCACGCGATTGTTCCGCGGCGTGTCGCCGACGTAGAACATGCCGGAGTTCTCGAGGAAGAACTCCCGCTTTTCCGGAAAGAACTGGCTGAACTGCGTGAGGTTGACCTGTTGCTCGTCGGCTTCGACCTGTGCGAAGTCAGGGTTGACGGTAACGTCCAGCGTCAGACCGGGCGTGACGCCGTACTTGGCGTCGACGCCAACATCGCCGGTCTGACTGAACGACTGGCCGCCGAGCTCGCGGACCGTCCGTCCGGCGACGTAGGGTTTGATCCGCAGGTCTCGCCCGACGGAGGCGGTGTTGAGCCCCGTGAGATCACCGGCCAGCGACGCCCGCGTGAGATTGTACGCGCGCGGAACCGGTGACCAGAAGTCGATCTCGTTCTTTCGCCTGATACGGCGGCTGAAGTTGATGCCCCAATGCTGATCCGGTCCGTCATGAAAGCGGAGCGACCGAAACGGAATCGCGATCTCGGCGGTCCATCCGTCGGCGACGCGCTTGGTGACGACCGTCCAGACCGCATCCCAGCTCGTGTTCAACTCACGGCCTTCGTTCGCGAACTGCCGGTCCGCCTTCGCACCGGCCGCGTTGGTGAGAAAGATGTAGCCGTTACGCCGGTCGCCGAACGTGTCGAGCAGGACTTCGAAGTCGTCCTGGTTCTGCTCCTCGAAGTCCTTGCGTAGGTCGTTGACGACGATGCCTCGTGGATTCGAGTCGTGCATGTACGCGGCGATGTAGAGCGTCGCGTCGTCGTAGGCGATGCGCACCTCGGTCGCCTCCGTCGCCGGGTGGCCCTCGTCGGGCTCCGCCTGGACGAACCCCGACGCGGGCGCCGCGTTGTGCCACACGTCGTCGTCCAGGACGCCGTCGATCCGCGGCTTAGCGGCGGTGGCGGCTATGCGTACGCGCGTAGGCGCGACGCTGTCACGCGGTGTTCGGTGCGGCGAGTTGTTGGGAAGGAGCTGAAACGACAGGCCGACGAGGGCGCTCAGAATGATCACGTAGGCGAGACTGGGGTAAGGGCGATGGCTGCTTGTCGCCTCAGGACGAGGCAAAGTACGCCCGCTGCCAAGGCCATCGTCGCGAGCCCGAGGAGCGCTCCGGTCGTGCTCCCAGTCGCGTCCTTGAGCGCACCAAGCGCATACGGACCCACGAGCCCGCCCAGATTCCCGAACGAGTTGACGAACGCGATGCCGGCTGCCGCCGCCGATCCGCGGAGGATCGCCGAGGGCAGACACCAGAACGGCGCGAGAAAGCCGTAGACGCCGGCAGGCACGAGCGCGAGGCTGGCGACGCGCGCCGTCGGGTCGGCCAGCAGGGCGGCGCCAACATATCCGATTGCCGCCACCGCAAGACACACGGCCGGATGGAAGAACCGCTCTCCCGTGCGGTCCGAGCTGGATCCGACGACGAGCATGACGCCGGCGGCGCAGCACGCGATTCCTCCGGTGATGAGCCCCACGGCGGTGCTGCTCGCGTGCAGTTCATCCCGGACGATAGTCGGTGCCCAGAACAGGTAGCCGTAGTGGCTCGTCATCGCGAGGAAGTACAACAGCGACGAGATCAGCACGATCGGGTGAACGAGGGCACGGAGCGGCGGAACGCCGTGAGGTGCTGGCGACTCATCGCCATCGCGTCGCAGGCGAGCGGTCAGCCATGTGCGTTGCGTCTCCGAGAGCCAACGTGCGTCAGCGGGACGGTCAGTGAGAATGGCCAGCACGCTGAAGCCAATGAGCACCGACGGAAGTCCTTCGAGGAGAAAGACCCATTGCCATCCCGCGAGCCCGTACCATCCGTCGAGCCCGAGCAGCCATGCACTGATAGGGTTGCCGATTGCGCCGGCGAGGGGGACAGCGATCATGAAGCGGGCGAGCGCCCGCCCACGCTGCACCGAGGGAAACCACTCGCTCAGGTAGTAGACGATCCCTGGAAAGAAGCCCGCCTCCGCGATGCCGAGCAGAATGCGCACGAGGTAGAACTGGGCCGGTGTGCGAACGAACATCATCGCCGACGCAATGATGCCCCAGCTGATCATGATGCGGGCGATCCACCCCCGCGCGCCGACGCGGGCGAGAATGAGATTGCTCGGCACCTCGAAGAGCGCGTAGCCGAGGAAAAAGATGCCGGTCCCGAAGCCGTACGCGCTCGCGCTGAAGCGGAGGTCGCGGTTCATTTGCAGCGCCGCCATCGCGACGTTCGTGCGGTCGACGTAGTTGCAGACGAAGAGCAGGAAGAGGAACGGGAGGAGGTGGAGGCTCACGCGTCGGATCGTCGTCTGCGCGAGATCCGAATCATCGTGATCGACCACCACGCCCGGGATTGCAGTCGCCGACGTCACGTGTCGCTGTGTGCAATCGTGATGCCGCGCGCACGCGGATGGTCGCGCAGCGCCTGCTCGACTTCGTCGGGGCTGACGCTGCAGCTCCAGTCGGTGCACACGCGATGGACCGCGAGCGCGTAGCTCTCCGCAAGCTCGGCCCACATCTCGCCGAACTTGCCGTTGCAGCACGCGACAATCTCGTCGCCGGCCGAGAAAAGATTCGCAATCGACGCCTCGAGCGCGCCGCGGCCTGTCGTGTGGATTGGCAGCACGTCCGCGCGGGTCGTGCCGTACAGCGGCCGCAGCTTTTCGATCACCGACACGAGCGCCGCGGAGAAGGCGGGTGTGCGATGGTGGATCATTGGCGCCGCGCCGGCGCCGAGCACGCGCTCAGGAACGCGCGTGGGCCCGGGCGTCATCAGCAGCAGCGTCACAGCACACCCTTCTTTCGCAGCGTCTCGTTGATCTCTTCCTTGAACAGCCCACCCGCATCGATCTCGGCAATGCGTGCGCGCTCGCGCTCCACGAGCGCGATGGTGAGGCGCAACACCTCTTCTGCGTCCTCGCGCGCGACCACGACGACGCCGTCGACATCGCCGACGATGATGTCGCCAGGCGTGACGACCGCATTGCCGCAGGCGATGGGAAAATTCACTTCGCCCGGCCCGTCCTTGTCGCACCCGCCGGCGCACACAGCGCGGCTGTAGGCGGGGAAGCCAAGCGCGGTGATCGCGTCGATGTCGCGGATGGCGCCGTCGACGATGATGCCGCCGAGCTTCGCGCCGACGGCCGTGCGGCACATGAGCTCACCGAACACGGCGCTCGTGGTGTTGCCGTTCGTGTTCACGACGACGATGTCGCCCGGCTTCGCGACCTCGAGCGCCTTGTGGACCATGAGATTGTCGCCAGGTCGCGCGTCGACGGTGACCGCGACGCCACAGAGGGGAAGCCCGGAGCGTGGTCGGATGCCGAAGTCCATGAAGTGGAATCGACCCATGGCGTCGCCGATGTTGGACGTCGCGTGTTCGCGAAACCGGCCGACCAACTCGGCCGGCGGGCGTGGGACGTCGGTGCGGATGCGGAACCCGATCTTTCCGTGGACCATGTGGCTTCCCTTGCTATCTCGTGATGTTCGGGGACCGGAAACATGATGGCAAACGCTGGTGTTGGTCTACGCCTACCCGAGAGGGCTTGCATCCGAAACGAACGGTGGTATGAGATGAGAAACTAGAGGGAAGCCAACGGGGACGATGGGCGATATGATTGGACCATCCCGACCCGAGCCCGTATGAACCGACAGCGGAAGGTCCTCGCTATCAGTGTCGCCTGCCTCGCGCTCACGACGACGTTGGCTAACGCGCAACCCGCACGCGTCGACCGAGCCGAGCATCACGAGTACACGATCGAGAACTTCAAGACCGAGAGCGGTGTGACGCTGCCGAAGGCCGTGATCGTGTATGGCACGTACGGCCACCTCAACGCCGATCGGAGCAATGCGGTTCTGCTGCCGTCGCACTACATGGCCAACCACCACGGGTACGAGTGGCTGATAGGCCCCGGCCTCGCGCTGGACACGGCGAAGCTCTTCCTCGTCGCAACGGAACTCTTCGGGAACGGCAACTCGTCGTCGCCGAGCAACACGCCCGAGCCGTATCATGGCCCGCGGTTTCCGGTGACGACGATTCGCGACAACGTCGACGCCGTGCACCGGCTGCTGACCGACGACCTCAGGATCACGCACCTGCGCGCCATCATCGGGTTCTCGATGGGGGCGCAGCAGGCGTTTCAGTGGGCCGTGAGCTACCCGACGTTCGCCGACCGGATCGTCGCCACGTCGGGGACCGCCAAGACGTACGGTCACGGCGTCGTTAGGCTCGAAGGACAGATCGCGGCGCTCACAGCCGACCCGGCCTTCAAGGACGGGGACTATACCGAGCCGCCGGCGAAGGGGATGGCCGCGTTCGCAATGGTCTGGGCTGGGTGGCTCTACTCGCAGGAGTGGTGGCGCCGCGATCTGTGGAAGGCCGGCGCGCCGCCGGGCACGACGCTCGATCAGTTCATCAAGGCGTGGCCGACGCGCTTTCTCCCCACCGCCGATGCGAACAACATCATCCTCCAGGCACGAACCTGGGAGCGCCACGACGTCGGGCAGACGCCGGGCTTCAACGGGGACGTCGAGAAGGCGTTAGGCTCGATCAAGGTGCCGTTCCTGTATATGCCGTCGGAGACGGACCTCTACTTCCCGCTCACCGACGCGCAGTACGAGAAGCAGTTCATGAAGACTGTCGTGTTCGCGCCCATTCATTCGATCTGGGGCCATCCGGCCGGCGCCGCGCCAAATCCGGAAGACAAGGCGTTCCTCAACGAGACCATCGGACGATTTCTGGCCGGGCGGACCCAACGTTAGGCATCGTGTGTTGTGACCCGTATCACCGGTGACAAGCGAGCTCTGGCACGGGAACGAGACGTTAGGCTTCCGGCCATTGCCGGCTGAGCCCTTCGGGCCTAACATAGCGTCTCCGCATTCGCAGGAAGCGCTGCCATGGGTCTCGAAATCCCCAACCGGGCGGTCACGAAGCCGCCACTCGTTCGCCCGCATGGTATCCCGCCCCGCGGGATCGACATGGACACGCGAAGCCGGCTCTTCGAGGGCCGGTTCGGCCGCATCTTCCGCGCCCTCGCACCCGCGGACTTCGGCGTAACCGACACCGAGACGGAGCAACTGCTCGAGACGCTCGCCGCTGCAATGATCCACGAGGTGGACTGTCCCAAGGACGGCGCCGACGACGAGGAGAGCGGCATCCCATCGGCCTACACGTACCTCGGCCAATTCGTCGACCACGACATCACGTTCGACCCGACCAGCAGCTTGATGCGCCAGAACGATCCCGACGCGCTGGTCGACTTCCGGACGCCGCGTCTCGATCTCGACTCCGTGTATGGCCGGGGGCCCGATGACCAACCGTATCTCTACGGTGCGGACAAGGAGCTGCTGCTCGGCCGGCCGCTGAGTGGCGAGGCGTTAGGCCAGCCGATCCGGAAAGCCCAGGATGTGGCGCGCGCGTCGAACGAGCGCGCGATGATCGGCGATCCTCGCAACGACGAGAACGCGATCGTGTCGCAGCTCCAGGGACTCGTGCTGCGGTTTCACAACAACTTCCGGCGGGACAATCCCCTCCTGACGTTCGAGCAGGTGCAGCAGCAGGTGCGATTCCACTATCAATGGGTGGTGACAG
>JAJKIV010000026.1 GCA_021154285.1 Gemmatimonas sp.
ATGTGAACGCGCCGCAGGGCGACGGGATGACCGCCCTCCACTGGGCCGCCGACCACGGCGACTCGGCGATTGCCGTCGAGCTGCTGCGCGCGAAGGCGAACGTGACCTCGCGAACTCGCATTGGCGCGTACACGCCGCTGCACATCGCGGCGAGAACCGGCAGCCCGGCAGTCGTGCGCGCGCTTCTGGCCGCAGGAAGTGACGTCAAGGCAACGACCACGAGCGGTGCGACGGCGCTTCACTTCGCCGCAGCCGCCGGCAACCCGGACGTCGTGAAGGCACTGCTCGCGAAGGGCGCGGACCCTAACGCGCGCGAATCGAGCTGGGGGCAGACCCCGCTGGTCTTCGCGGCGGAATATGGACGGGCCGCGGCGGTCGAGGTGCTGATGAAGCACGGTGCGGATCCGTCGATTCGGACTCGCGTCCTGAACCTCACGGATGATGCGGCACGCGATCAGGCCGCGGAGAAGAAGCGGAACGCGGTGCTCATCTCCTTCGAGCCGCCGGCGCGGCACGACTCTGCCGAAGCCGACTTCAAGAAGTCCCTCGATGCGGCAAAGGCTGCCGCGCGCGCAACCGCACCGCGCACCGCGGCCGATTCGGCAAACGCCGGTCGTCAGGGTGGTGGCCGAGGGAATCAGCTGCCCGTGCGCGAGCCGCGCGGACCGTTCACACCGGAGCAGATTCAGGCCGCGATCGACTCGGGGCGCGCGGTGATGACGGCGGCGAAGCTGCCAACCGACTCCGTCAAGGAGCAGGTCGATACGCTGAACGGCGGCGTCGAGGGCTACATCAAACAGGTCGGCAGCGTGGGTGGGCTCACGGCGCTTCACCACGCCGTGCGTCAAGGCAATCTCGATGCGGCGATGGCGCTGCTCGACGGCGGCGCGAACATCAACGACACGTCGCTCGTGGACGGGACGACGCCGCTGCTCATGGCGATCATCAACGGGCAGTTCGACGTGGCGATCCGTCTCGTGGACCGCGGCGCGAACCCGAACATCGCCAGCTCGTCGGGGATGGCGCCGCTGTATGCGACGATCAACTCGCAGTGGGCGCCGCGGTCGCGGTATCCGCAGCCGCAGGCGATTCAGACACAGAAGACGACTCATCTCGAGCTCATGGACGCGCTGCTCGCGAAAGGCGCCGACGTCAACGCGCGCATCAAGAAGCAGCCGTGGTACTTCGCGTACAACAACTGCGGGAACCCCAACTGCGGTCTGGAGAACATCGACGGAACAACGCCGTTCTGGCGCGCGACGTATGCGCTCGACCTGGACGCGATGAAGTTGCTGATCAAGCACGGCGCCGATCCGAAGCTGGCTTCTACGCCGCCGGCACCGGCCGCGCGAGCGCGTCCGGCTCGCCCGGCCGCGGGCACCGACAGTGGTCGAGCCGCGGCTGCGAAGACGGATCCGACCAAGGCGGATACGACCAGGCCCGGCGCGGTTCCGGCGGCGTCGCCTAACGTCGCGAGCACCAAACCAGCAGCCGACAAGCCGGCGTCCGACAAGCCGGCAACCGACGCGACTTCGGCGAAACCAGCCGGGGGCGTCGCGGCGTCGGACCAACCGGGACTCGGCGCCGGCCTTCAGGTCAAGCTCGACCCCGATATCGAGGTGCTCGCGAAGACAGCGCCGGTGGGTCCGGGTGTGCTACCCATACACGCCGCGGCGGGCGTCGGCTATGGCAATGGCTTCGCCGGGAACTCGCACCGTCACGCGCCGGACGCGTGGATGTCCGTGATGAAGTACCTGGTCGAGGACTTGCACGTGGACGTCAACGCGCGGGACAACAACGGCTACACGGCCTTGCACGGCGCGGCTGCACGCGGCGACAACGAGATGATCCTGTACCTCGTGGCTCACGGTGCGGACGTGAAGGCCGTCTCGCGCAACGGGCGCACGGTCGTGGATATGGCGAATGGGCCGGTGCAGCGGCTGCGCCCGTTCCCGGAGACGATCGCGCTGCTCGAGAAACTCGGCGCGAGGAATCAGCATCATTGCGTCTCTTGTTAGGACCAAAGGTCCTAGCAAGAGACGCAATGATGACTGGCAACTGGTAATTGGTCGCTCACAGTTGAACACCCTCAGGACGCTGTGACGCTGAGCATCCAGACGGTATCACATCGAGCAACGAATTACCGATTACCGGTGAGCATAAGTCTCGCATGCTCATCGCACTGTTGTAGCCCGCCCTCGCCTTCCTTCCACGTCACCTTTCCATCCGCGTCGGCATCCTTGCCCAGCATCAGCTCGTTCGTGAGCGACACGAGCTGGCTCACGAGCGCTGACGCGTCCGACGGCGCCGTCGCGGACTGAATCCGTTTCGCCAGCGCCACGATCGCATCGGCGCGCTGGACCGTGTTCCGCGCGGACGTGGCAACGTGGTTCGCGTGCATGACGATCTCCTCCGACGCGCCGGGCGTCTTCGCCGCCAGGTCCATGTGCGTGGCGATGCCTAACGCCGATCGCTTCACGCCGTAGCCGAGGCCGGGGCCGGCCGTCACGACGGTCGGATCGACGGCGTTGATCACGTGTCCGGCGTGCAGCTTCATCGCGCCGAGGTTCTCCAGGTCACGCGCGGCGAGCCCCGCGTGCACCGCGGCGATGCGTGCTTCCTCCATCGCGGTTTGAAGGAGCCCGAGCCCCTTGGGCGTGTCGGTGAACCCGTTCATGACGTGACCGATGTGCACACCCACCGGGCCGGCTGGCACTGCCACCGCCAGCGGCGCGGCACCCAGCTGACCTGGCAGCGGGGCGCCGGTCATCTTCGCGATTGTCTCGTCGAAGACGGAACGCGACGCGGAATCCGTGCTCACCACATACGTCTTGTGCCGGAACTCCTCCTCCGACATACCAGCGTGGTG
Organism: Gemmatimonas sp.; assembly: GCA_021154285.1. Classification (GTDB taxonomy): domain Bacteria; phylum Gemmatimonadota; class Gemmatimonadetes; order Gemmatimonadales; family Gemmatimonadaceae; genus JAJKIV01. The sequence goes on from JAJKIV010000026.1 coordinate 2,870, forward strand.
GAGAACGTCCGCGACGCCTGACGCGAGCTGTTCGCGGAGCTGCTGCTGCGCCTGAGGCGTCTTGTTTCGTGGTTCGGCGAGCTGTTTCTGGATGGAATCTCGAACCTGCGCCACGGAGATGGACAGCTTCGCGAAGGCGACGATGTCGTCGCGCGCGGCGCCGGCCATCGCGGGCGGCGGAGGCGCGGGTGTCTTCTGGGCGATCGCCGGATGCGCGATGACTATCGAAGAGAGCGCGACCGCGAGTCGCACGCCGCGCGTGAGGCAGAACTGGGTTCGTTCCGGGTGTTTCACTTGGTGCATCGGGGTTACCGAATTTCGGACGGGCTGAAGGTAGTACGCCGTCAAACGCGAGTCGTTGAAGCTCTGCTCAGCGCGGCGACTTCAGCACGGACTGCCGCCGCAACACCTCGTGGTTTTACGCTCACGGCGAGAATGGCCCCGTGCTGACTCCGATGCAAGTCTGCTACGCTCGACACCGTCACGTCCGCTCTCCGCAACGTCCCGGGCGACAACCTGCTCGGGCTCATCCTCTTCGGCGGGGTCGCGCGCGGACGCTACAACGCGGGCACGAGCGATATCAATATCGTGGTCTACGCGCGCGAAAGCACCGCGCACAGTTATTCGCCGATCTCCCGGGGCGCCTGAAGCGACTCGGCCTACCTCGCTGAAGCGAGCGTGGCTCTACGAGACGTTGCAGGCGGGAAGCCTGTGTTGACGACCTAACGCGGCTCAGCGACTTGTATCGGGTGTAGGCTGCGCCATCGCCGCCGGCATGCGGACGGCGACGACGCGTCCGCGTGCGCACTCGAAGTCTCCTGCGCGCAGTACGACCTCCACGATCACCTTCCGCTCACCGAGCTCCGTCGCGCGGCTGCGAAGCTCGATCTCCGGGCCAAGCGGCGTCGGACGAAGGTAGTCCACCTGCAGCGACGCGGTCACGAACCGCGGCGTCGGGTCGACGCCCGGCGTTGCTCCGGCCTTTTCCATCGACGCCGCCGCGGCCGTGGCCATAGCATGGCAATCGATGAGCGAGGCAATGAGACCGCCGTACACGAATCCCGGCAGGGCAATGTGCTCTGCGGCAGGACGGAAGCGCGCGACGGCCTCGCCGCCCTGCCACTCGCTCTTGATGTGCAGGCCCTCAGCATTCAGCCGCCCGCAGCCGTAGCAGTGGGCGAAGTCATCCGGGTAGAGATCCTGGAGCGGTTTCATGCCGAGAGATTTCGGCACTGCAGCACCGACACGCAAGCTCGTTGGCCACTCAGTGAGCACAGACCGAGTCCCGCGAATAGCGACTGGAACCGATCATGCCGAGCGATGACACGCAGCCCGACACCACCTGGAGGTTTCATGAATCTCGACCGACCACCTGCCCCCGACCCCTACGCCCAACTTCCAAAGGCACCGTCGTTCACGGTACAGAGCCGGGATGTGCGAGCAGGCGCGCCAATCAGCGAGGCCCACATCTATAGCGGAGGGAATCGCTCACCCGAGCTTTCGTGGGGCGATGTGCCGGCCGGGACGAAGAGCTTCGTGGTGACGTGCTTCGATCCCGACGCGCCCACACCATCCGGGTTCTGGCACTGGATCGTCGTGGACGTGCCAGCGTCCGTCACGTCGCTCGCCGGCGACGCCGGCAAGGACGGTGGCTCGAACCTGCCGAAGGGGGCGTTTCACTGCCGGAACGACTATGGCGCGAAGGCGTACGGAGGTCCCGCTCCGCCCAGCGGGGACCGGCCGCACCGGTACTACTTTGTCGTGCATGCGCTCGACGTCGAGCGGCTTGGGGTGGACGACAAGACGTCCCCCGCGGCAGTATCGTTCACGATGCTCGGTCACACGTTAGGCCGCGCCATCGTCATGGGCACGTATCAGGCGAAGTCGTGATTCCTGTGGGACGTGATTGCGGGTGCCGTCGGGGCACCCGCAACGTCACCATCGCCTAGATCCGACGATCAGTCGGGTCCGGCCCCGGACGAGACGCCGGGTTGCCGTCGATGCGGTCCTTCACGTTGTCGGCCGCGTCGGTGACGCGGTCGGCAATGCCGCCACGTGTCGCCCTGTCCGCAGCGCCACTCTGCTGACGGCCTCCGTGCGCGACGTGGCGCGCGTCGTCGTAGGCCAGGTTGGTGCTCGATAGATCGACGACCACGTGGTTGTTGTCATCATCCAGCCGAGCCTGTCCGAACGGAATGAGGGCATAGTCGCGAGCGGCGTCTTTCGCGAAATCCTTGTCAAGTGCGACCTCGAGGTAGCGAATCTGGTGTTCGCCCGTATCGAGGATCAGGTCCTCGACCTTGCCGACCTTTGAGCCGTCGGCGCCGCGAACGTCCCAGCCGCGAGGATCAGGCTGGTCCTGTGGCATCTTGAAGTCGTCGAGGTCCTTGGTATGGACGAGGGTGCCGCCGGTGTCGGCATCGGGACGAATGGAAACGCGGTCGCGATCTTC
>JAJKIV010000027.1 GCA_021154285.1 Gemmatimonas sp.
CACCGCGCGGTCACTCGGCGCGGCACCAGTCAGAGTCGTGGGCGAGCCCCAGCTCGATGATGCGACGTTCACCGAGCAGCGCCTCGTCGTTGAGCTGGTGCGCTTTCGCGAGGCAGGTCTCCTCGATGCCGCCAGCGCGGAGAATCCCGACGCCCGATTCGCCTGCATGCTCTGGGGCGGAGAGACGACCGTTCGGCTCGGCGCGGGAGAGCCCGCGCCCGGCGGTCGGTGCCAGGAGCTGGCGCTGGCCGCGGCGGACGCGCTACAGGCGGAGGGCGATCGAGGCATTGGTCTCACACTGCTCGCCGCGGGTACCGACGGGCGCGACGGCAATACCGATGCAGCCGGTGCCGTAGTTGACGCGACGACCTGGGGCGCGATCGTGAGTGACGGCCGCGATCCTGCGGACGACCTCGCCGAGCACAGGTCGCACGATGCACTCGACGCGGTGGGCGCACTGCTGCGAACGGGACTGTCCGGAACGAATGTTGGCGACGTCGTCGTCGGTGTCGTGGAGCGGTCGGCGACTCGTCAGGCGGACTTGAGGCGCTGATTACGTTTCGCGCATGAGCGCGACACAGCCTTTTACCGTCGGTCTGATTCAGGAAGCCGTCGGTCCCGACGTAGCAGTGAACCTGAACGACGCGATCGCGAAGATCCGCGAGGCGCACGCGCGCGGCGCGCAGATCATTTGCCTGCAGGAGCTGTTCAACTGCCAATACTTCTGCAAGGCGCAGAAGGGCGAACGCTTCGAGCTGGCCGAGCCGATCCCGGGGCCCACCATCACGACGATGCAGGCGCTGGCGAAGGACCTCGCGGTCGTGCTGATCGTCCCGATCTTCGAGCGGCAGGCCGCCGGCGTGTACCGCAATTCCGCCGCGGTGATCGACGCGGATGGATCGCTGCTCGGCGTGTATCGAAAGATGCACATCCCGGATGACCCGCTCTTCAACGAGAAGTACTACTTCACGCCGGGCGACGCGACGCAGGACGAGCGATACACGATGAAGGGCGCGGCCAATGGCTGGCGTGTGTGGAAGACGCGTTATGCGAGCATCGGCGTGCTGATCTGCTGGGACCAGTGGTACCCGGAGGCGGCGCGCATCACGTCGTTGTTAGGCGCGGACATTCTCTTCTATCCAACGGCGATCGGCTGGCATCCGTCGGAGAAAGCGGAGTTCGGCGACGATCAGGTATCGGCGTGGCGGACGATTCAGCGGAGCCACGCGATCGCGAACGGCGTGTACGTCGCGAGCCCGAACCGCGTCGGCTTCGAGCCGGAGCCGGGAACGAATGGCCTCGAGTTCTTCGGCCACTCGTTCATCAGTGATCCGTTCGGGCGCATCATCGCGGAGGCAGGTGTCGATCCGGCCGTGCTGGTGGCGACGTGCGACCCGCGCGTGATCGAGGACACGCGGCGCAACTGGCCGTTCCTGAGGGATCGGCGGATCGATGCGTACGGACCGATTCTCAATCGCTATCTCGGGTGATCGGTTCCCACTCTGCGTTCCGTTTCCCGGCGGAATGGGAGAAGCACGACGCGACGTGGATCGCCTGGCCACATCACGAGCCCGACTGGCCGGGCAAGCTCGCGCCAATCCCGTGGGTATATGGTGAGATCGTCCGCGTGCTGCATCGCCACGAGCGAGTCGAGATCCTGTGTCATGACGAGCAGGTGCAGGATGACGCCCGTGTCGTGCTCGACGCCCACGGCGTCGCGCCCGATGGCTACCGACTCCATATCGTGCCGAACGACCGCGTCTGGCTCCGAGACTCCGCGCCGACGTTCGTCCTGGACGAACGGGGCCGAGTCGCGCTCGTCAACTGGCGGTTCAACGCGTGGGCCAAGTACGACAACTACCAGCGCGATGAGCGCGTTGGCCAGGCGATCGCCGGCCTAACGGGTTTCCCGCGCATCACGCCGCTGCGGCCCGACACCGGCCAGCCCGTCATTCTCGAAGGCGGCGGCATCGAGGCCAACGGCGAGGGGCTGCTGCTCGTCACGGAAGAGTGGCTGCTGTCCGACGTCCAGGTGCGGAACCCCGGGCTATCCCGCGAGGACTACGAGCGCGTGTTCCGCGACTACCTTGGCGTTAGGCAGACCGTGTGGCTCGGCGAGGGCTGCGTGGGCGACGACACACACGGCCACGTGGACGACATCGCTCGCTTCGTGGCGCCCGACGTCGTCGTGCTCGCGCACGAGGAAGATCCTGCGGACGAGAATCATCGCCGATCGTCGGACAACCTGCGCCGCCTGGAGCTCGTCGCGGGCCCTGCGCTGCGCGTCGTCACCCTGCCCTATCCGCGGCCGGTGTACATGAATGGCGAGCGCCTCCCGGCGAGCTACGCGAATTTCTACATCGCCAACGGCGTCGTGATGGTCCCGACGTTCAACGACCGCAACGATCGCGTCGCGCTGAACACGCTCGCGTCGCTCATGCCGGACCGTGAGGTCGTCGGTATCCACGCGGTCGACCTCGTCTGGGGACTCGGCACCCTTCACTGCCTGAGCCAGCAGCAACCGTCCGGTACGTAAGGGTCCTTCCCACGCAGGGCTTCGGTGTATATTTGGGGGCACGCGATTCGCGCGTGCGCTGGACCGGAGTAGCTGTTGTGAAGTCGCTGGAGCAAAGGTTGGAAGTTCTCGCCGATGCGGCGCGGTACGACGCATCGTGCGCGGTCAGCGTCGCTGATCCTCGATCCCCTCGACAGAACGAGCTCGGCATCTACGAGAGCGTCGGACCCGACGGCCGCCGACTCGCTCTCCTCAAGATCCTCCTCACCAACGAATGCGTGTTCGATTGCTCCTACTGCGTTCACCGCAGATCGAGCGATGTCGAGCGTGCGCGTTTCTCGCCTGAGGAAGTCGTTGCGCTCACGCTCGACTACCATCGGCGCGGGCTCATCGACGGGCTGTTCCTGAGCTCGGGAGTGCTCGACAGTCCCGACGCGACGATGGAACAGCTCATCACCGTGGCGCGGTCACTGCGCCGCAATCACCACTACTTCGGGTACATCCACCTCAAGACCATCGCGAGCTGCGCGGACGAGCTGGTCGCGGAGGCCGGGAGGTGGGCGGATCGTCTCAGCGTGAACATCGAGATGCCGCGTCAGGCGGACCTCGACCAACTCGCCCCGGAGAAATCGCTCGTCCAGATCACGCGCGCGATGAACGTGATCCGGAAGGAGATCGACGAGGCGCAGAGCGACCCGTTGCCTAACGCGCGCCCTGATCATGCGGATCAGGACGCTGGTCGTCGCTACCGGCCTCACCGTCGCTTCGCGCCCGCCGGGCAGACTACGCAGATGATCATCGGCGCGACGCCTGCGACGGACGCCGATGTGCTGTTTGCGGCAGCATCCCTCTACACGAGGCAGAAGCTTCGTCGCGTCTACTACTCGGCGTATATCCCCGTCGAGCCGGGCATGGTGGCCGAGGCTCCCCCGCAGGTCGCGAGAGAACGTCGGTTGTATCAGGCGGATTGGCTCATCCGCGACTTCGGATTCTCCGTCGGCGATCTCACTCCTCCAGGTGCCGAGAATCTCGACCTTGCCATGGACCCGAAGCTCGCGTGGGCGCTGCGAAACCCGGATCGCTTTCCGATCGACGTGAACCACGCGCCGAAGGGCGACCTCCTGCGTGTGCCTGGACTCGGTCTTCGTTCCGTGGAGACGATCCTGATCGCGCGTCGCGGCTCGCGCATCACGCTCGCCGATCTGGCGGCCATGCGAGTGCCGCTCACCCGCGCCCTGCCCTTCATCGTCGCCGCGGACCACGTCCCGCGCGAACGTGGATCCACGGTGGTGGCGCTTCCGGGACTGCGCCGGCGCTGGCAGCAGCTCGAGCTCTTTGATCGAACGGCAGACCAGTCGGCATAGTGGCCGACGCCTTGCACTTCTCGGAACGCCGAGGAGGAGACGCCCGTGAAGATCATTCTGCTATCTGACGATTCCATTCGGCTCGAGCCGGCGACGGGACAGCTCACGATCGAAGCCGAGTCCGCCAATCAGGAGTACTCGCCCTATCAAATGTTCGCGAGCGGACTCGCCGTCTGCACGTTCGGCGTGCTGCAGTCGTGGGGATCGAACGTCGGTTTGAGCGCGGATGATCTCGTGATCACGGTATCGTGGTCCTTTGAAGAGCATCCGCACCGGGTGAGCGCCATGGCCCTCTCGTACGATTGGCCGTCGCTTCCAGCTGATCGGGCGAAGGTCGCGCAGCGCGTGGCCGAGCTGTGTCCGCTGCACCAGACGCTCAAGCATTCGCCCGAGATGACGATCCAGCGCGCCGCCATGGCCGCGGCGGCAGCATGAGCGCGATTGCTGCACCGGAGTCACGCGCCAGGTCAACGGCACGCACGTTCCCGGTCGTGCGCTTCACGGTCAAGGGACAAACCAAGACCGACGACGACGCATCATCACCGGCACTGGCTCCCGCTTACGGTTCCCCGGCACGCGCTTACACAGTCGTCTATGACGGCGCGTGCCGCATCTGCCAGGGCCTCGTTAGGCGGCTCGGCAAGTGGGACCGACGCGGCATGCTCGAGATCGTCCCGTCGCAAGCGCCTGGGGTGCACGCGCGCTTTCCGTGGATTCCGGCCCGCGCCTACGGGCAGTCGGTCCAGCTGATTCGCCGAGACGGCCGCACGTGGCAGGGGGCCGCAGCGATCGAGCAGATCACCGACCAGCTCCCGAAGGGCCGGCTCGTGACGTGGGTGTTTTCTATTCCTTTCGTCCGTCCGCTGGCCGAGCGCTTCTACCGCTGGTTCGCCCGCAATCGGTATCGACTCGGCTGCGGCGAGCATTGCCAGTTTCGCGAGCTCGATCTGGAGTTTTCGGAGAGCGGGGACTGACTGGCGGCAGGCGGCAGGCGGTTCGTTGGGCTAATAGCAGCAGCTCGCAGCAAGCGGCAGTAGCGAGCAGCCGTCGGCTACCAGCTTGCAGCGGCATGCAGCTAGCAGCCGCTATCGACCGTCTGCTTCGCGTGCCTGTTCTCGCTGTTCGATGTATGACTGCTGACTCTTACCGTCATCGTTAGGTGCCGAGTCGGCTGGTTTGGTATCTCGCCGCGCCTCGTGGTCCGCCTGATGCTGCGCCACGACGAGACCTTCCAGCCAATCGTTCACCTCACGCGCCTGGTCATCATCGAGCTTCGAGAAGTCGTGCTCCACCCCACGCGGAGCCCGACCACCACTCTCCTTCAGGACGCGCTCCACTGTCTCACGCCATGTCGCGTTCTGCAGTCGTGCACCGATCGGGTTCATCACGAGCCAGTCGGCCACGTTCGCCGCTCGATCGTACACCTGCACCTCGAAGCGAACGTTAGGCCCGCGGTCCTCGGACAGGAACCGCACGGCGCCCGCAAGCGGATGACCTTCAACGGTACACACCGTCATGCGGCGCTCCTCGAGCTCGACGATCCGAATCTGCACGTTGCCGCGCAGCGGCAGCGAAATCGTGAGCACGGCACCGAGTTCAGGGACCTTGGGCGTTCCCGGCTCCGCCTCGAGATTCACGTGCCAGGGCGTGCAGTCCGCGAAATGCGACACGAAGTGCCGAAACAATAGCTCCGGACCCAGTCGGCTCCCTTCGATGTCCGCCCAGAATCGCTTCCGCCGAAGCGCCCCGATGCCCTCCTCGGGCAACAGCTCGGGCTGCGAGTCGGCAAGCATCGCGAGTCCCTTGTCCAGCTTCGTCCCGGCGAGATCGAACACCGTCGTTAGGGCGTTGCCTTCTGCACTCGTCACGACGTTGCCCTCCCCAAGCATCGTCAGCTGCCCGCTGTCGACCGGGAGGTCCGCGCCGAGCGCATTCGCCGCACGCAGCGCGATCGACGCGAGCGGAACGGGCACCGGAAGCCGAATGGGATCGCGCTTGGTGAGACGCGCGAACCGCTCGACCACATCGTCGAACGTGGTCTGCTCCGGGCCGGCGACTTCGAGCACGCGTTCCGCGAGGTCGTCTCGCTCCGCCGCGTCCGCGAGGACCTCACCCGCGTCGCCCGCCCAGATGGGCTGGAAAGGCCTGTCGCCTCCAGCGATCACCGGAACAGCAGGCAGGGTCCGAACCATCTTGAGAATCAGTGAGAGCTGCTCGTCGCCGCGCCCGTAAACGTTCCCGAGACGCAGGATGATCCATTTGCCATCGAACGTCCGCGCCACTTCTTCAGCCTGCAGCTTCGACCGGTGATACGGCGACTCGCCGCGGTCTGCCCCGAGCGACGAGACGTACACGAAGCGGCGCACGCCGGCCCGCTCGGCCTCGCGGACGAGATTGCGTGTTCCCGTGACGTTGATTTTTTCGAACGTTGACTCCGGCGGCGCCTCGGCGACGATCGCGGTCAGGTGGAGGACCGCCTCGCACCCGTCGGCGGCCTCGCGCACCTCGACTCCGTTGGACACATCGCCGGAAAACGCTTCGACGCGATGCGCCCATTCCGCCACGTCGTCCGCAGCCTTGCGACTGAACAGTCGCACGTCGTGCCCGCGCGCGAGGAGGGCGTCCACGGTCGCGCGTCCCACAACGCCTGTGCCCCCCGTCACCAGAACTTTCACTGCACCGATCCGTTTGTGGCGTTCGCCAGACGTGGCAGATGCCGGGCCATGGACGCGTGACGGCCCCTTCTTCGCCCTCGTCCTTGAAGGCCTACCCACGAGCCCCCCAGGAAGGAGATCAAGTGAAAGGTCCGCATTTGCTTGCTGTCGCCTGTGTGCTCGTGGCGTGCGCGCGTGGGGGCGGCGGTTCCACCTATACGATCGCGTCGGCTTCACCGACAAACGAGGCGTACGGGTTGATGGCTCGCCAGGGCACTCAGCTCGCGGTGGACGTCGTGAACAAGCGAGGCGGCATCCACTCTCATCGGCTCGCCGTCGTGACCGTCGACGATGAAGGAACCGGCGCCACTGCCGCAGTCGTCGCACAGCAGCTCGTCGACGCCGATAGCGTACTCGCCGTCGTGGGACACGCGAACTCGAGCGCGACCGTCGCCGCGGCGCGGGTGTACGACGGACGACTCGCGTCGGTCTCGCCGAGCGCCAGCTCGCCGGAGATCACCGGCCTGTCTCGCTGGCTGTTCCGTGTCATCCCGAGCGACTCCGCCAACGGTATCGAGCTCGCCCGGTTCGCCAAGACGCTGGGGCATACGCGCGCCGCGATTCTGTACGAGAACAACAGCTACGGGCGTGGGCTCGCCGACTCGTTCCGCCGAGCATTCGGCGCCGAGATCGCGTCGCTCGAACCGGTGGCCGTCGATGGCAAGGAAGTCGAGCCCTACCTCGCGTATCTCAAGCTCCACGAGCCCGGACTGATCTTCGTCGCCGGCAGTGATGGCTCCGGGCTCGAGATCCTCCGCGAAGCGCGGCGTCAGGGTATCAAGAGTGACTTCCTCGGCGGCGATGGGTGGGCCGGCATAACGAGTGACACTGCGGCATCCGAAGGGGTTTACGTTGGCGCGCCGTTCAGCGCCGATGACCCTCGGCCGGCGGTGCGTGACTTCGTCCGAGCGTTCCGCGCGAAGTTCGGGCGCGAGCCTAACAGCTTCGCGGCGCTCGCCTACGATGCGACGATGGTCGTTGCGCAAGCAATCGAGCATGCGGGACCCGATCGCTCCGAGATTCGCGACTATCTCGAGTCGATGGGCGAAAGGAACGCCTATCAAGGCGTGACCGGACAGATAGCGTTTCAGCGCACTGGCGATGTCGTGGCGAAGACGGTGGCGATGACACGCGTGAGGCACGGATCGCTCGTGCTCCAGAGCGGAGGCACGCGGTGAAGCGCTGGCTTTCGCTGCGCCTCGACAGCATACGCCAACGCCTGAGGCTCGGGTTTGGCGTCTTGACCATTCTGCTCATGACGGGCGGCGTGCTGGGGTATACGGCCCTATCGAACATGTCGACTGTGATCGGCGGAACACTCGCCGGAGTACAGGAGGAAGGGCTGCTGACAGCACGGCTTTCCGCGGCCGTCATGCGCGAGCTCTCGGCGGCATCCGGCTACCTGGACAGTCGCGATACGACCGCGCGAGGCGAGTTTCAGCGCCTGAGCTGGGAAACGCATCGCGTTCAGCGGGAGATGAACCTGCGGCAGGGGCAGATCGCACAGGAGGTGACGCTCATCGCGAGCATCGATGCGAAGCTGTCCGAGATCGAGATCAAGTACGCGACCGCGCACCGCCTGGCAGATCTCGGTCGAGACGCTGCGGCCCGCGAGCTCGGCGAGCGAGCCCGCGGCCTCGTGGCGTCGCTGCTCGGGGACGTCGAGAACCTCAGCACGCTCGAGGCGGCGAAGGTCGCTGCGGCTTCGGAGCAGCTGCGGGCCGAGAACGATCGGCGCGCGCGGCTGCTCGTCGTCGCGATCGCGTTGGCGGTGGTGCTCGCCGTGGTGATCGTCGCGAACACCATCAGGTCCATCAGCGGGCCGCTCACTCATCTGGTGAGCCACGCCCGGGAATTGAGCAACGGCAATCTCGCCGTGCGGACGACCGATCGATTCCCAGGTGAGTTCCGCGACCTCGCCGCGGCGATGAACTCCACGGCAGAGTCGCTCTCGCGGGTCGTTTCGATCGCGTCGATGACCGCGGAGGATGTCGCGACGTCGGCGCACGACCTGTCCGAAGTGTCGCAACAGATCTCCGTCTCGGCGACCCAGATGGCGACGTCGATGGCGGATATCACCAACGGTGCCGACGGCCAGGTGCAGCAGCTTCGATCGATCGACGAGGCGCTGCGCACGATTCGCGACAGCGCACAGGGTGTGCGGTCCGGCGCGGAGGTCGTGAA
>JAJKIV010000028.1 GCA_021154285.1 Gemmatimonas sp.
ACGGTGGGCTACGGCGACTTCGCTCCGCGCACGTCGATCGGGAAGGTGTTCACCATCGTGTACATCCTGATCGGGGCCGGCGTCTTCGTGGTCCTGGCGGCCGAGCTCGCGGTCGGTGTCATCAGACTTCGCGATGTGCGTCCCGGCGGCGATTCCGACCGCGATGCGACGACCTCGCGCTCGCCGAGCCGGGCGGCCGAGGCGGGGAGCAGCACCACCAAGGAATCGTCGTGACGGCGGATCAAAGGGGTCAGAGTCGTTTGAATTCGAGATCTCGGCAAGGGCCGAGCTCCTTCAATTCAAACGCTGACCCCTTTGATCCACTCCACGTTAGGCCGAATTGGCGTCAATCACACAGGCTGCGTCGGGTATCAGTAGTCATGACACAGCGAGATCATGAACCGACGCGGAAGCAGCGGTCGAGCGAGGAACAGGTCGCTCGTACGCCCGCCCGCGATGAGCGCCAGCCGCGGGTTCCCCTCCTCGAGTCCCTTCGACTGGAACGCATTGAGCAAGTCCGCCGAGATTCCCAAGCGGCTGCGCGGCACCGTATAACCTGCCCCGAAGTTGAAGTAACTGTATTGTGGAAGCACGTTCCCGGCCTTCACGTCCGAGAATCGCCGGCCGACGAAGTGCCAGTCGCCCGTTAGGTGGAAGCTGGAGACCGAATATGTCGCGGCCCCGTTGGCGATGATCGGCGGCACGCCGTTGATCCAGCTGCCGATGTCCGCGCCCGCTCCCGCGCCGAGTTCGGCCTTGAGCCACGTCGCATTCCCTTCCAGTCGTAGCGGTTTGAAGGGAAGGGCCGACAGCTCCAGCTCCGCACCATACGACTTGTTCTGGGGACTCGTGACGACGATCCACGTCGTGCGACCCGTCGTCGTGTCCGTCACCGCTCCCTGCCCGACGATGTTCTTGAGCAGCATCCAGAATCCGTTCAGTGTGGCGCCGAATCGCGGAGAGGCGTACTTGAAGCCGCCCTCGACGTCCTGTACCTGGCGCGAGCCGAACAAGTCGACCTGTGCTGGTGACTGCGCGTTCAGGAACTCGTCCAGCGCCGGCATCTTGTACGACCGGCTGCCTAACGCATAGACCGCGAGCTGTTTGGTCAGGCTGAAGTTGAGGCCGAGCGACGCGGCCCAGTCGTTCATGGTCTTGTCGAAGTGCCGGAAGGTGTTGTTGCCCCACGATTCATTGTCGTACTGGGTTGCGGGATTCCCATCGAGGTCCAGGAGCGAGGTGTTCTCGGAGCTCTGAACGAAGTTGTTGGATTCCCAGCGCCCGCCCACGTCCGCACGCAGTCGGTCGGTGAGCTTGAACTCCCCGCCGAGTGACCCGGAGAGAATCGTGGCCTGTCCTGACCCGTTGACGTAGTTCGAGACGAAGTGCCGGAATCCGTTCTTCGTGATGTCGATCTGTCTGCCGCCGCTGTTGACCGTGAGATCCAGGAAAGACGGGTTGTCCGCGACGTCGGTGAGGATGTCGGTGAAGTACCATCGATTGGTCTGCGAGTAGTTCGCGAAGTACAACCCGAATGACAGATTGTTCTGACCAAGGCTCTTCCTGACCTGGAACTGGTCCTGGAACGCCGAGATCGGCTTCTCGACATGCCACTCACCGCCCGGCGCCACCAATCCGTTCGTGGTGCTGAATGGCATCGGCTTTCCTGTGTCATCCGGGCGATTGGCGTAGGTGTAGCTGAACGTTGTGCCGACCGGGAATCCGAGCCCGCCCTGGTCGACGGGTCGATTCACGAAATCGGCTGCCGGCATGACGTCGCTCGGCACGATCGCGTTCCACTGCTGCGCGTTCTGCATGGCCTGCGCAGCGTTCTGAACCCGCCATCCGTTCGCGAGGTCGAACGCGACGTCCGCGGTGAGCCAGCTGGCCAGCGTGCGCAGCCCATTGTCCAGCGGGAGCTCCAGTTGCCCGTTAGGCGTCGGGACCCGGATGTGGTTCCCCTCGAGTGTGTTCATTGACCCGTAGTCGCTGAACCCCGCCACATACTTGGGATCGCCCGGATCCTGGAAGGGCAGGTCCAGGATGAACTGGTTGCGATCGTTGATGTACTTGCCCGTCAGGCGGAAGTAGCCGTTCGACAACAGGCGCGTGATGCTCGCCTTGACCTGGCCACCGCTGATTCCGGGGAACCCCGGGTCGCGAACACCGTGATCGTAGCGGTAGAACCCTCCGACGTTGAAGCGCCAGTCATCGCCGAGCGGCCCGTTGGTGTTCATGTCGTAGCGGGCCAGCCCCTCCGTTGCTCCTGACACTTTGAAGGATCCGTGAAGCTCGGGGCCGCCAGTCTTGTTGATGAAGTTGGCGATGGCGCCAGGCGTGTTGGATCCGTAGAGCGCCGAGCTCCCGCCGCGGACAACCTCCATCTGATCGATGTTTTCATCCGGACGAAAGAGGTTGTCGGCGTTCATGAAGAACGTGTGCATGGTCGGGAATACCGGCAGGCCGTCCTCCATGAACATCACGTACTCGACGCCAAGGATGCCGCGCATCGTGATGTTCTGGTTGACTTCGCCACCGGAGCTCTCGACGCGTGTAAACCCGGGAACGTAGCGGAGCATCTCTGTCGTGCTGCGCGGTGCTGCCTGTGCAATCAGTTCTGGTGTGAGCGTGGTGATGGCCACGCTGGCTTCCTGATTCACGCGTGGCGTCGCAGTGCCCGTTACCACCACGGACGAGAGGCTCAACGGGTCCTCGACCATGGAGAAGTCCTGTGTCGCGCGCGATCCGCTCGTGACGGAGACCGTCTGCGTCTGCGGTCGAAACCCGATCAACCGCGCGCGGATCGTTTGTGTGCCGACCGGGACGCGTGTGATGACGTATTGCCCGCTGTCGTGTGTCACTGCGCCAAGGGCGGTTCCCGCGACAGTCACCTGAACGCCGGCGAGCGGCGCCCCCTGCGCGCTCGTCACCCTGCCGGCCACGCTGCCGGTCGGCCCTGCTTCCTGCGATCTCGCCTGGGTCACCGCCGTTAGGCACAGCGCGAGAATGAGTGGGATACCGACGGAGCGCGGCGGTGCAACGTCCGACTCGCGTTTCTGCATACACGACTCTCCTGCGTTGGGGTTACGGGTACGTCATAGGCTCCTCGTGAAGGAGTTCAGCGTCGCACCGCCCGCGCGGTCGTCGTGGAATGCCCGACGACGTGGAAAGTCGCAGGCCGGTCGGGTCGTCGTCGAACCCGGCGCTGGACGCCATCAGGGTGGAACCGATGCGCAGCGCACGCAAGCGTCGTGCGACCGACGGGCTGGCTCGCCCGTTCGCGCCGTTCAGCTTGTTAGGCATCGCGTCCGTCGAGATTGCCTTAACGGATTCGCAATGCGATGGGATGTCGGCGCGCGTGTCCGTCGCGGTGCCTAACGTGGATGCGACTCGTGGGCCTGATGGGCACCCAAACGAAACAGCCGGAGGCATTGCCTCCGGCTGCTGCGTCGTGCGTTCATCCGATGGTCGTATGGCGCTCAGGCCAGCTCAGTCCCGATTGCGCAGGAAGCGGACGAGCGCGGCACGGCGCGCGCGACGTCGTCGAACGACGCGTCCGCCGACCAGCAGGCGGGTGAGCTGACGCTCCACGTCCGGGCTCTCATCGTCGCCATCGTCCTCATCCACATCGTCGAACTGGTCCTCGCTCTCGCTGCGATTCTTCAGCAGCTTGGCGATGAGCGCGCGACGCACGCGGCGACGGCGCAGGACGCGGCTGGCGACCAGCAGTCGCATGAACTTCTGGTCGCGATCGCCGCCTTCCTCCCCGATGTCCTCGTCGTCGTCATCGAGATCATCGTCCTCGTAACCCTCGTCCGCTTCGCTGCGGGCCTTGATGAGGCGCGCGATGAGCAAGCGGCGGATTCGACGCCGTCGGAGCATGCGGCTGCCGACGATCAGGCGGGCAAGCTGGCGGTCGTCGCCTCCCTCGTCCTCATCGGTGTCCTCGTCGTCCTCGTCCACGTCGGCATCATCGCCATGTCGGTCCCGGATCAGCTTTGCCAGAAGCAGCCGACGGAGCCGCCTGCGGCGCAGGAGACGGCTGCCAACGAGCGCACGCACGAGCTGGCGATCATCGCCGCCCTCGCCGCCCTCGCTCTCCTCGGCCGTGTCTTCTTCGCCTTCCTCCTCCGTCCCCTCCGCTCGCTCGCTGAGAAGTCGTGCGATGAGGGCGCGGCGGATCCTGCCGTTCTTCAACATGCGACCGCCAACCGCGAGTTTTGCGAGATCCTCGGTTTCCGTGGGGCTCATGTGATGCTCCTCTGGTTGTTCGTAGCGTTAGGGGGCGTACCGGCGGCCCCGACGATTCGGCAGCCGCCACCAACGGCGTCGCACTCCATGCTGGAGCGCGTCACTTCATGGAGTGCTCGATCAGCGTTCCCAGAATCGCGCGGTTCAACGCGGCGCGTTCTGTCAACCGTCGGATCGCGCTCCGCTCGATCAGGGGGGCGAGCAGTTGCCGCCGGAGCTCCGTGTCCTCCGGTGACTCCTTCGCGTTCTCTTCCTCATCCTCGACGCCCAGCACGGAGGCGATGCCGGCCTCGAACGCCTGTTCCACGACTTCGGCGAGGCGTTCGTCGCGCCGTTCTTTGATGAAGCTCACCTTCTCATCATCGGAGAGATCGTGACGCGCGCCCGTCGGATCGACGCCTTCGATGCGGACGACCTCGGCCGAATCAGCGTCGAGCGTGATGGTGACGGTCATGAGTCGGTGAACGGGCTGGTCCGTCTTCACCGCCGTCGCCCGAGCAGGCTTCGCTGCCTCAGCCTGGTCGGCTCTCTCCGCTCTCGGCTGTGTGTTTCTTGGTGGAGGTGGGGCGTACTGATCGGCTTTGATGGCCGACTTGGGAGCGCTCGGGGTCGGTGGCGTTTCAGACATAGTCAACTCCTGAGGCATCTCGCTTCATGCGATGCCGAGTCTCGCTCGCGCACGCACGAGCCGGTTTCGGGGAGACGATCTCGGTGGGGAAGGCGGGCCCGGTGCGAGGCCGAAGGGTGGCCGACGACACGGGGGCGCTGCGGACATCGTCGACCGCATGTTGAATCTCGCGGGTATGGATTCGCGAGACATTGGACCTTCGTCCTTTGTCGACGAGTGGCCCTGACCGCGTGGTCCGAATGCTTTGGATCGCTACACTCGAGGACGCCGTTACCGAATTGTGATCGGCTTCACTCGAGACTCGCATCGTCGAGCATGCGCTGGCACACGCCGGGGCATCGAAGTGCCGATCGCCTAACGCGCTGGGTGAGGGAGCGCGTCATTCTCGTCATGACGGTGTGCGCAGCGCGCGACGAACCTAACGAGGCGTCCGGGCTGCATTGCAGCACGACCACGCCAGTCACTGGGCTGGCGTGGCCGTGCGCGCGTTAGGTATTCGCTGGCGCGACGATGGGGGCGGGCGCACCGTTCGGCGTCGGGCGGCGTTCCCAGCGAGGCCGGGCCGGCTCGGCGCGGCGCGCCAGCAGGTTGTCGTAGTACGCCACCATGCGTGCCTGCACGTCGCGGCGCGTGTCGCTGTCCTCCGCCCGGAATGGCGCGTGTCGCTGGTGGTTCTCGGTCGAGACCTGGAACCACCACCACGACTCCGTGGGCGCTCGCGGCGACGCCTCGACGCAGCAGGTGAACGTGCGGTCGCCGTCCGCGAACGCGAACTCGGTATGTCGATCGTCCATCGTGTCTCCTGGGTAGGCACTCCGACCGCCGGGCCGGCGGAACGCAAAAAAAGGCCCCCGTGAGAGCGAGGGCCCTTGTCCGTCGGCGGTGTGTGCGCAATGCGCACATGTCGCACTCTGAGTTTACTCGGCTGCGCGCCCTGACGCAACGTCGGCCGACGTGCCGCGACTCCCCTGTGCTGCTTCTCCCGTCCCGAGCGCGACGGGTGATACGTATTGACAGCAAGGAGGCGCACACGTCACACGAGCTACCATGACGACTTCAGATTCGGGTCTCGAGAGCACCTTCCGCGACGACGTTGCTCGCGGGCGGAAGGCCCGCTGGACCGCACCGTCCCGGCCGAGCGTGCGAGGTGAATGGTGGCAGGCCGACCCGAACGACGGATCTGTACTCGTCTTTCTTTCGCACAACATGGTGGAGCTCGGGCAGCTCGCGCAGGGCATTGGCCTCGGGGCGTGGAGCGCGACCGCGACGTTCCACGGTTGGCGTGAATCAGCGCGTCACGTCACGCACGGTCGGCGAGCCGGCGAAGTGCCCATGCCGCGTGCTCCTTGACGAGCGGCTCATCGTCGTCGTCGAGCGCGCGGGTGAGCACGTCCGCATCGGCCGTCGTGCCCACGTTGCCTAACACGACGGCCGCGTTCCGTTTGAGACCCGTGAGCTTCGCCCGCTTCATCGGCGAGCCCTTGAACGCGCGACTGAACTCTTCCTGCGTCATGCCTAACAGCTCGCGCGCGAGGCGACGCGCGCCCGCGTCGCACACATGCGCGAACACTAGGCCCCAGAAGGGCCTGAGGAATCTCGCTTGCGCATTCAACCGGGTTGCCGTGCCGCGCCGAGGGCGATGAACACCCTCAGCGCCGGCGAGGTGCGCGCCGGCGCTGAGGGTGACACAGCCAGTCGCCAGGAACGGCGTGCAGAACCGCAGCGGAGCAGCCGCAGTACGCTCACTTCGCGAGATAGATCGTGCCGTCCACGGTACCGGACGAGACGCCCGTGGCGGGATTCTCTCGACGTACGATGGTGAGTGTCCCCATGGCCCCGGTGAATCGCCTGGTGCCGCCCGTGAGTGTCGCGATCTCGGTGATTTGAACGAAGCCATCCATGAACACGGCCTGTCCCGTCTGTGTCGCGGTGAAGCTGTCGCCGTTGGCTGCGGTGAACGTCATCACTCCGCTGCTGGAGGCCGTCGCAAGGTCCACTGTGAGGTTGGCGACCAGCGTGTATTGACCCAGGTGCGACGCGGTGCCCGTTCCCTCCAGCTGCGTCGCGAGCCGGGTGGGAATCGCGGGAGGAGCGGGTTGCGGCGTGGACGTTTCGTTCGCATCCAGCCTGCCATGGATGACCGTCGCCGTCGCTCCGGCCGGCGCACCACCGCTGGCCGAAAGGCTCGGCGCTGATGGCGCAGACGGGACATTGGAGACGTCAGGGCCGCAGGCGGCGAACACGAACGCGAGGACGACGACGGGAGCTGTGGGTGTGCGCATACGATCTCCTGGATGGAGCAGGTCTGTGAGTGGCGAGATGGCCTGTCCGGCTGGTTGCCCGCCAGCATGAGCGGTGGTAGTAACTAGGGCGACCGGGTGAAGTCCCGGTCATGTTCGGGTGATCTCGAGGCGAGGCTGCCTTCGATGTTTCGACTGCACACGTTCGGCGGCTGCTTTCTCGTGCGCGACGGCGAGCGCCTCGATGCGCTCTCGGGCCAGCGGAAGGCGCTTGCACTCCTCGCCGTGCTTGCCGCCGCTGGCGAGCGCGGGGTGAGTCGCGAGACGATGCTCGCGTACCTCTGGCCCGAGAGCGACGAGACCCGCGCGCGGACGTCGCTGAAGCAGCTCGTCTACTCCCTCCGGCAGCAATGGCGGATACCGGAGTTGTTCATGGCGACCGCCGAACTTCGATTGAACCCAGCCCTAGTTCAGAGCGACGTCGCCGACTTCCGCGACGCCGAGCGCCGCGGTGACCACGCGGCGGTGGTGGACCTCCACGTGGGCCCCTTCCTCGACGGCTTCAACGTGCGGGCGGCCGACGGGTTCGAGCGCTGGGCTGCATCCGAGCGTGCGTCGACCGCGCTCTGTTTCGCCCGCTCGCTCGCGGCGCTCGCCGAGCATGCAACTGCTCGGGGCGAAGGTCGTGAGGCCGTCGAGTGGTGGCGCCGGCTCGCGAACGCCGAGCCGCTCAGCGCACGCGCCGCGACTGGCCTCGTTCGCGCGCTCGACGCAGTGGGAGAGCGCGCCGCGGCCCTGCGGCACGCTGAGGTCTACGAGATCCTCGTGCGCGAAGAGGTGGGCGGAGTGGTTGATCCGAACATCGCGGAGCTCGTCGCGAGCCTGCGTCGCCTCGGGCCAGTGGCAGCCGTCTCGCCGAGTATGGCGGTCGTAGGCTCGGTCCCCAAGGACCAGCCGCCCGACGAATCACGCGCTGCGGCCCCTACTGTGCGCGCCACGTCAGTGGCCGTGCTGCCGTTCGTCAACACGAGTGGCGATCCGAACGACGAGCCTTTCAGTGACGGATTGACGGATGAGTTGATCGGCCTGCTTGGACGGACCACTGGGCTCACCGTCACCGGACGCACCTCGGCCTTCGCCTTCAAGGGGAGCAGGCTCGCCGTCCGTGCCATCGCCGAGAAGCTGGGCGTCACGACCGTGCTCGAAGGGAGCGTTCGTCGCACTGGAGATCGGTTGAAGGTCACCGTGCAACTCGTGCGCGCGAGCGACGACCAGGTTCTCTGGGCGGAGATGTTCCGCGACGAGCTGGCCGACGTATTCGTCCTGCAGGAAGAGATCGCGCGGTCGATCGTCGCCGCGCTGCGGGTCGAGTTGAGTAGCACCAAGCTCCCGGGCGCTTCAGCGACTGATTCGACGCGGCAGACACGTCTCGTTGAGCGCCCGTCAGTGAGCGCCGAAGCTTACGAGCTCTACCTCCGAGGGCGGCACCTCTGGAACAGCAAGAGCGGCGGCGACGGCTTGCGCCAAGCGCTGCGTTATTTCGAGCGTGCGGTAGCGCTCGAGCCGGGGTACGCCCGCGCCCATGCGGGCATTTCGGACGTGCATGCGCTGCTCGCGATCTTCGGCCATGGGCGCGCGCTGGAGGAGTTCGCGGCGGCAAAGGCGGCCGCACTCCGCGCGCTCGCGCTCGACGAGATGTTGGCGGAAGCACACGTCGCGCTTGCGCATGTCCAGTTCCTCCACGACTACGCGTGGGCGGCGGCAGAGCGGGCGTTTCGGACGGCCAGCGCGTTGGACGCGTCCAACACCGCTGCTCACTTCCTGCTCGCGGTCTGCCTGCAGGATCAGGGGCGGTTCGAGGAAGCCATCGCGGAGGCACACGCTGCGCGCGCGCTCGACCCGCTCTCCCCACACGTCGGTAATCTCCTCGGGCGCGTCTACGTGAATGCGCGGCGCCCCGACGACGCGATCCGCCATCTGCGGGATACCCTCGAGCTGAGCCCGGACTCGGACCTCGCCTACCAGCAGCTAGGGCACGCGTATCTACAGAAGGGTATGCACGGCGAGGCGGTTGCGGCGCTTCATCAGGCAGCCGCGCTGAGTGGCGCGCGCGACGCCGCTCACCTCGCATACGCCTACGCCGTCACGGGCGACGCAGCCGCCGCTCGCCGGATCGTGCAGGATCTCGTCGACCTGCAGGCGAACCCGAATGTGGCGCCGTTCCATATCGCCATGGCGTACGCCGGACTCGGCGAAACAGACCCGGCCTTCGCCTGGCTCGAGCGGGGCTACGATGAGCGCGCGGCATTCATGGACGGCGTGAAGATCACTCCCGCATTCGATTCGCTCCACGTCGACCCGCGATGGGGAGGGCTGCTTCGACGGATGGGCCTCACGCCGTGACGTGCGGGGTCGCCGACGTCGCGCACGGCCGCGGGGCACCACGGCTGGTCCGCGATCTCGATCCACTGGCGACGGGCGCATGACCGTTACAATGCGACCCTAGGCAAGGCGGACGCCGCGCGCGCTACGAGGCGGGAGAGCGCCGACGCAACGTGCTCGCGCACAAGCGGCTCTTCGTCCTCAAGGACGCGCGTGAGGACGTCGATGTCATCAGCCGTGCCGACGTTGCCGAGAATCACGGCGGCGTTGCGCTTGAGTCCCCGCAGCTTCGCGCGCTTCATCGGCGAGCCCTTGAACGCGCGACTGAACTCTTCCTGCCTCATGCCTAACAGCTCGCGCGCGAGGCGACGCGCGTCCTTGCCCGCGAGCAACTCACGCGGCGCGTACCGCGAGTCGTTAGGCAGCGCGCGCCCGAACCGTACGTTCCACGGACACACGTCCTGGCAGATGTCGCAGCCGTAGAGCAGACCGCCGATCGGCTCGCGCAGGTCGGGCGGAATGGCGCCCTTGAGCTCGATCGTCAGGTACGAGACGCATCGCCGCGCGTCGAGCACGCCCGCCTCCGAGAGCGCATCCGTGGGACACGCGTCGAGACAGCGCGTGCACGTCCCGCAATGCTCCGTCTCGAACGGCGGATCCGGCTCGAGGTCGAGATCGAGAAGCAGCACGCCCAGAAAGAAGAACGACCCGATGCCGCGGTTGATCAGCATCGTGTTCTTGCCGAACCACCCGAGTCCAGCGCGCCGCGCGAGGTCCCGCTCGAGAATCGGCCCGGTATCGACGTAGGCCTTGCCGTGCACTGGCTCGCCGACCCACGCGTCCACACAGGCGTGCAGCGCGCGCAGCCGCTCGATCATCACATCGTGGTAGTCGTCACCGCGCGCATAACGCGCGACGGGACCGGTCGGCTCGCGGCCTCCGTAGTTCATCGCGACCACGATAGCGCTCCGCGCACCGTCGACCGGTAGCCGCGAGTCGCGTCGTTTGTCCGCGCCACGCGCCAGGTACTGCATTTCGCCCGCGTGGCCGGCCTGCAGCCATCCGTCGAACGTGTCAGCCGTATGCGCCGGACCGGTCCGCGTTAGGCCCACCAGATCGAACCCGAGCCCGTACGCCTGTGCCTTGATACGTGCTTCGAGCGTGACGCCAGGCCGCACAGTCGCTGTGGAGCCGGGCGTCGCGCCAGCGCCCGCCGCGGTCATTTTCCGCGGCCCACCCATCGGGCGTAGCGCACCACGTCTTCCGCCGGCGGCACGACGTCGTGGTCACCGTAGGCCGTGTGCATTCGCCAGCGCACGTACTTCTGCGAGGGAAGCGGGAGGAACGGGAAGCGCCGGTACCAGCCGTTCGCCCTGAATCGCCACGCGACCCGGAGGAGGTCGGCCGCCAGCGATGGATTGACGGCTGCGCGACCAGCGAGGCGCAGCGTGAGACGCGTCCACATCAGGCGTCGCCGCGATCCTTCGCCTTCGAGTGCGCGCGTATCAGCGTGACCAGAATCCCCGCGTATCCGACGACCATTCCTCCCTTCCACGCAATCTGCCCGAGATCAGGGTCATCCGTGTGCAGCCCCCACCCCATGAATGCTAGTCCAAGAATCGACCACGCGACGCACATGAGCGCCGTCCGTACGTGGGCCCGGAAGGAATCACGCTCGGCTTGCAGGTGCTCCTCGCGCCGCTTGCGCTCCAGCTCTTCCTGAATTTCCTGGGGCAGGGGCATCGCGCTTCGATTCCTCGGTCGTGACCGGCCTCGTGACTATTTCTTCGTCGTCACGAGGATTACCCCACCCACGTAGCCGGTTCCAAACCTGGTGGTGGCGTCCGTGGCCCCGATGTACCGGATTTCCCCGACCGAGACGGCGTTCACGTTCGCAAGATTCTCGATTGCCCCGAACGCGACGCCATCTACCACGACCTTCGGGCGCGCGCCTGCTTCGCTACTATCCGCCGGCGAGAATCGGCCGCGGGTGGCAAGCATCGACGGCCGCAGCTTCTGAACGATCTGGAGCGCATTCGACGCGTCGGCGGCCCGCTCGGCGATTTCCTGCGCGGTGATCAGGTCCTGCTGCCGCGAGGGGCCGTGCGAGGTTCCTGCCGCCATTCCGCCACCACTGCTCGAGCATCCCGAACCGATTGCTACCACCGCTGCAGCCATCAACACGCGAGCTCGCATTGTCGACCTCCCGGCGGGTGTAGACCATGGGTTTTCTAATTACGCGACAGCAGACTCGGCATCACGCTCGCCATGGGGCCGCCCGTTCGCAAGGTGGTTCTCGCGAAGTGGCTGGCTTCCCGCCGGGATGCGGCGAATGAATGACGTGCCGTCGAGCCCCGCCGGGAGCTCGAGGTCCAGGGCAGCCAGCGCGCTTGGCATCACGTCCACCGTTCGCCGCGGAGTAGACGCGACCGGCTTGTTCGTGAGCAGCGGGACGAGCATGTGTTCGCGGTGCAGCGCGCCGTGCGAGGACACGTGCGGAATTGGTTCGTGCCGTGATCGAAAATCCCAGCCTCTCACTGCTGACAGGATGATCTCACCTGATCGCGACGCACTCGCGAGGCGCGCGATTTGGACGATGGCGTCGGGATAGTCGGATGAGGCCGTGACGTCGTAGGCGTCCGCATCGCTCAGGCCCTCGTGGGGGCCGATGCCGAGTGGGTCGCCGGTGACGAGTCTGTAGCTGTAGGTATCGTTTCGCGCACAGATCGTTGCCGTGCCGCGGGTCCCGCTGCGGACCTCGTACTGATCAGCGGCCAGCGGAACGACGAGGAGGTCGACCGACGGACGGTCCAGCAGCGCCGTGACGAGGTTGGACCATCGCGGCTCCAGGGATGGCCACCACGGGCGCTCGCCGCGATCCAGCTCGAGATAGATGTGCGCCATCGCGTTCCCGCTCACCATCACGGCGGCGTCGCGCCCACCAGCGAACGTCCACGGATGCGTGACGATGTCATGCCCCAACGATCGCAGGAGCGAGGCAAGATCGTCGTGCGCAGTCACCGGCGAGTGTCCGTGGTCGCTCACGATCCACAGGTGCGTCGAGTCCCACCGTCCGCTGCGCTCCGCGTCCCGGCGTATCTCGGCTACCGTGTGGTCGAGGATTCGCATTGCCTCGTGCACCGCCGGAGAATCATGCCCGGTGGAATGCGAAGCCTTGTCGATCCCGGGGAATGCGGCAAAGGTGAGACGCGGATGCTGTTCGCGGATGTGGCGAGCGACCTTGGCACCGACCTGTCGATCGATCTCGAGCCAGCCGGCGACGTCTCCGGTGAAATGCGTTCGCGCGGCGCGCGCGGCAAACGCGACACCACGCCCGATTCGATCAGCGCGACGAAGTCCACGGCCTATGACGCTCAGCGCGCCGAGTGCTGGGCCGGCGAGCTCGAACAGGGTTGGCGCCGATGGGTCGAGGTCAGTGTCAATGAAGCGCATCTCCGACCCGACGTAGCTCCGGCAATTGCCGAATCCTCGCGCGGTTGCTCGCGTGCGGTCGAACCATCGAAGTCCCGGCAATCCGAGAGGTCCGGGATAGCGTCCGAGGAGGAAGGGCGTGTAGGCCGGCCCTGTGACCGAGGGGAACGCCGTGCTAACGGTGGTGAACGAGCCTTCGTCGCGGAGCTGCGCGAGCGCTGGAAGAGCGCCGTTGTCTATCGCACGTTCGAGCACATCAGGACGTGCTCCATCGGCGAGAAGAATGATGACGGACAAGGGTTGATTGCGCGGTTCGGTACGAGCTTCGAGGGAACTCTGCCATATGCCTCTTCGCCAGATCGTGACCCGTGAGTGGCGCGGTCGGTCTCGACCTAGATAAACTCTTCTGCTCGGCGAGTGCCGTGCCAGCGGTTTTCCGTGGATTCAAGTGAAATGGCCAAACGCAAGCAAAGATCCAACGCCTCACAACATACGTCGGCGCAAAACGATGGAACCAGTCGGCCTCAACAGGCTTCGACCGCGAGAGCGCGGAGCCGGCAGCGTAAGGGACCGCGAACCGCCTCGGGGAAGAAGGCCGACCCCACGCTATTAGCGGACGCTGCGCAGAATGCCCTCGAGGGGCTGCGGGAGCGGACGGAACAAGGTCATCTGAAAGCGGGTCGAACCCCGCCGTCGCAGGTCTCATCGTCGCGAAGCGCCGGGGCGTCACGTGAAGTCGACGACTCCATTCGCAGCCCGTATGCGGTGGTAACCGAGGACGAGAAGCTGCTGCAGCAGCCCGGCCGCTTCGATGACTTCACGCGGACCGACCCGTGGCGGGTCCTCCGCATAACGAGTGAGTTCATCGAGGGCTTCGATACCCTCGCTTCGGTTCAGAAGGGTGTGACCGTGTTCGGCTCGGCGCGGACCGGCCCGGACGATCCGCAGTACCACAACGCGACCGAGGTCGCGCGCCTGCTCGCGGAGGCAGGCTTTGCGATCATCACCGGTGCCGGCCCCGGAATCATGGAAGCCGCGAACAAGGGCGCGCGCCTGGGGCATGGAAAGTCGATCGGCTGCAACATCGAGCTTCCGTTCGATCATGGCGCCAACCCGTACGTCGACACGCTGGTGAACTTCCGCTACTTCTTCGTGCGGAAGACAATGTTCATCAAATATTCCGTCGCGTTCATCATCTTTCCCGGAGGCTTCGGCACGCTGGATGAGCTGTTCGAGGCGTTGACGCTCATTCAGACCGGAAAGATCTACCAGTTCCCGGTTGTTCTGTTTGGTCGCCACTACTGGGCCGGTCTCGTGCGCTGGCTGCAGACGCGAGTGCTCGGCGAAGGGAAGATCTCGCCCGGCGATATGGATCTCATGTTGCTCACCGACGACCCCGCGGAGGCCGCAGCGGCCGTCGTCTCGGCCTACGAGGCCCAGCTCGGAACTTCGCGCGCTCGGCTGGAGGGAGAATGAAGAAATCCGGGAAGGGGAAGAAGGGAAGCAGGAACCGGGAACTGGGAACGGGGAACGGTAAGAAGGTGGAGTCTCGTCCGCGCGGTATGAAGAGCTCGCGGCCGGGGAAGACCATCAGGCGCTCATCCGCCGCCGGGCCCAAGGCCGACCAAAAGCGAGCGGCCGAGGAGCGCGAGCAGACGGGCGTGCAGCACACGTCGCATGACACGAGCCGATTCCTGCGCGGTCAGCGGATCGATCCTCGTCGTATCGACGGAACGGAACGCGTCACGGATCTGATCGATGGGACATTCCTCGCGTACAACGCTGCGCGCCTTCGCGAGGCGTGTCAGCTGTTCACGCAGAAGATGCTCGAGCCCGACGTGACGATCGGCATGACGCTCACGGGTGCGCTGACGCCCGCGGGGCTCGGAATGGCAGCGCTCATTCCACTCATCGAGGCCGGGTTCGTCGACTGGATCATCTCGACGGGTGCGAATCTCTACCACGACACGCACTTCGGCCTCGGGTTGGCGATGCATCGCGGCAACGCGCAGGAGTCCGACGTGGTGCTGCGCGAAGAGGGCGTCGTGCGGATCTACGACATCTTCTTCGACTACGATGTGCTGCTCTCGACCGATGCGTTCTTCCGCAAGATCATCCAGGGCCCGGAGTTTCAGCGGCCGATGTCGAGCGCGGAGTTCCACCACCTGTGTGGCAAGTACGTGCGGGAGCGCGAGAAGGCGTTAGGCATCGGCCAGAAATCGCTCTTGTCCGCAGCTTACGCGTCCGCTGTGCCGATCTACACCTTGTCGCCGGGTGACTCGTCGATCGGCATGAACGTCGCCGCGCTCGCGCTGGACGGCAACCGATGCGTCATCGACCCGAATGCCGACGTGAACGAAACGGCGTCGATCGTCCTCGGCGCGAAACGCGGCGGCGGCCGCAGTGGTGTGTTGATCGTGGGCGGCGGAAGCCCGAAGAACTTCATGCTGCAGACGGAGCCGCAGATCCAGGAAGTGTTAGGCATCGACGAGAAGGGCCACGACTTCTTCCTGCAGATCACTGACGCGCGCCCGGACACCGGTGGCCTGTCGGGCGCGACGCCGGCTGAAGCGGTGAGCTGGGGGAAGATCGACCCCGATCGTCTTCCCGACGCCGTGGTGTGCTACCTCGATTCCACGGTCGCGCTGCCACTGCTCACGTCGTACGCCCTGGCGACTCGTCCGAAGCGCCCGCTGCGCCGGCTGTACGATCGTCGACGCGAGCTGATGGACCTGCTGCGCGACGAGTACGATCGCGCCGGCGGTGAGCCGAAGGTGGCCGAGGACGCGGACGCGAAGCTGCCGATGCATCGGTAGGCGACTGGCGACTGGCGACTGGCGACTGGCTCTCGGGTCGGGCGCGTTGGGGTAGTAGCAGCAGCTTGGAGCAAGCGGCAGTAGCGCGCAGCCGTCGGCCGTCGGCTACCAGCCAGCAGCCAGCAAGCAGCCGCGTGCCGCTGGCAGCTACGCTTCCATGCCCCGCCTTACAGCCCGGACGAAGTTTGTGCGAGAGTAGTCGCCTCCGGAGAGGTATCCCGGCAGCGACTCTCCTCCAAACAGCTCGCGCACGATCGTCGCATCCGGCGCGCCCGCGGCGATGCGCCGCTCGATCAGTGCGATCGTCTCCTCCGTCCAGTCGGCCTTCGCCCGAAGCAGCGGGACCGGATTCGCCACAAACCCGCGATGGGCGTCGAACAGACGAGTCGGGCCTAACGCGGCGACCTCGCGAAGCGTTCGTGCGAGCAGTCGCGGGTCCTCGCCGGGATGCGCGATACGAACCTTGACCCCGAGATACAGGTCCCCGCCGAACAACGTGCCGTCGGCCTCGTCCCACACGACGTGATGGTCCGAGCAGTGCCCGGGCGCCGCGATGAGGATCAAGCGGTCGCTCTCGAACGGCGTCACTGGTGAGCAAAGCGGTGCCGCCGAGCCCCACGTGAAGCGGCGATAGGCCCGTATAGGCCCCGGGGATCGCATTCTCGCCAGCGTTTCCGTGGACGCCGCGATCGCTATCCCGCGGTGTGCGATGCGTTCGACGTTTCCCGCGTGATCCTCGTGGTGGTGCGTGATGAGCACACCACGCGGCCGCTCGCGGTCGAGGATCGCGCCCAACTCCCGCCGCGCCCAGTGGAAACCGCAATCCACGAGGACACCGCCGATCGAGTAGGCGCTCGCCGAATAGCCCAGGACCCGGCTCCCAACGCTCGTCATCTCGAAACGCGTAACGTCCCCGTGCTGCTCGACTTGTAGCATGTGGTCGGGGTGGACTGCCGGGGCCGCCCGTAATTGCTTCGCCCGGGCGCGCGGCTTAGTTTACCGGTGGGAGTAGCGCCCGGCTCGAAAGGCCGGGCGCTCCACTTTTCTGTCGGTGTGGTTGTCTCTTGCGGGGCGTGCGATGATCGAAGAGCTGAAACAGAAGCTGGGCGACGAGGTCCAACGTCTACAACACGAGCTGAACGTCGTCCTTCCAGCGGAAATCCGGAAGGCGGTGGAGCTCGGCGACCTGCGCGAGAACAGCGAGTACAAGGCGGCCCTCGAGCGCCAGCAGTTCGTTCAGGCCCGGCTCGGACAGCTTCGGCAACGCCTGAGCAAGCTGGCACAGATCGACCTCACCCAGATCCCCACCGACAAGGTTGGTCTTGGATCTCGCGTCGTCGTCGAGGACCAGGCTACCAAGTCGACCGAGACCTACAGCCTCGTGTTCGGTGACTCGGTCGAGTTCGAGGAGGGCCACGTCAGCATGGGCTCGC
>JAJKIV010000029.1 GCA_021154285.1 Gemmatimonas sp.
AGGTACTCGGCCTCATCAGCCTCGTCGAGAAGGGCCAGATGCTCGAGGCTATGAATCGTTATTACGCCGAGAACGTCGCGATGCAGGAGAACGTCTCGACACCCACCGTCGGCTTCGCCGAAAACTACGCCCGCGAGGAAGCGTTCTACGGTTCGCTCCGGGCGCTCAAGTTCAACCTCGTGTCGGTCGTGGTCGAAGGCGATCGCGCCGTTATCAACTGGGTGTTCGCCTACACGACCGCTGACGGCACGTCGTACCGGATGGACGAGATCGCGGTCCAGACGTGGCGGGACGGCAAGATCGTCCACGAGCGCTACGTCTACGATACAGGATCGCTGGCGGTGGCGGCCTAACGACTGCCGGGGACGGGGGACGGGCGACGGGCGACTGCTGGGAACTGGGAACTGAGGCCCTCTACCGGGAGGACGGCGATTCCTCGACTCGCTGCCGCTCGCTCGGAATGACACGCTCTTTCGCCCGTCGCCCGTCGCCCGTCGCCCGTCGCCCGTCGCCCGTCGCCCGTCGCCAGTTATTGCTGACACTCGCCACGTGGATTCGGCTTCGGCTTGTCGACCACGACGCGGTGGTCCAGGTCGCCGACCCGCTCCGCTATGCCGTACACCAGCCTCCCCACCTGCTCCATGCGGTTGTAGTCGATGTACTGCGGCTCGTCAGTCACCTGGTGATAGTCGGCGTGACCGCCGGTCGTGAAGAAAATGATCGGGATCCCGTACCGCGCGTACATGTAGTGATCGCTGCGGCAATAGATGTTCTGCGGATGTCCATTCGCGTCGAGCGAGTAATCGAACGCGAGGCCGATTCGCTGCTCCGTGTTCACCTTGTCAGCCAGGTCGCCGAGCTCCGTCGACAACCGCCGCGATCCGATCAGCTGCACGTAGCCAGGACCGCCGTGAATGAGGGCACCGGCTTTCGTCACGCCGGTGATGTCGTTCGCGCCCCCGCGGCCAACCATGTCGATGTTGAGCTGGGCGACGATCGAGTCGCGCGGGACCGTTGGATGATCGGTGAAGTACGAGGAGCCGAGCAGCCCGAGCTCTTCTCCCGTGTGCCAGACGAAGAGCAGCGATCGCTTCGGCTTCACCTTGGCGCTCGCGAACGCCTCCGCGATCTCCAGCACGGTCGTCGTACCAGAACCGTCATCGTCAGCGCCGTTATAGATCGAGTCGCGGCGCGCCGCGTGCCGCGCGCGAAGACTGTCGGCAATGTGGCGGATGCGCGCCCAGTCGGCGTTGGTCACGGGCGTCTCTTCGTTGTCCGCACCCTGCGGACGCGCGACCATCTGAAAAGCCTTCACTGAATCGTGGTCAGCTGGCTCATTGTTGAAGCCAACGTGGTCGTTATGCGCGCCGATGGCCACGTACTCACCACGAAGCGCCGGATCCGACCCCCGGATGATCGCGACGACGTTCCGCGCCGCTGCTTCTTTCGCCACGTAGCGGATCTGGCCGCGCAGCACGCCGCCCGTCGCGCCCGGCTGCGCCGACTCCGCGTCCTGGCCGAGCATCGCGCGCGCGACCGCGGTGGAGACATAGAAGTAGCTCGGCCGCGGGCGCGAATCGGACGATCCCTTGGGTGCGACCTGCGCCGCACCCCTGAGCTGTTCCGCATAGGCCGGCGGGAAGTAGTCCATGCTCACGACCGCGATGGCAGCGGCTTGGGAAAAGTGCGCCGAGAGCTGCGGCCGATTCACGTTGAAGTTTCCCCGTCCCTGGGCATCCTTCGCAACCGTGATGAGCGCGACCTTTCCGGCGACGGCCGCCGGTGGCAGCAGCCGCTGCGGGTCGCCTAACGATCCGGCGTACACGACCGATGCGCCATCGAACGCGCGGGCGCCGGCGCCCTGATCACGCGGTGCGAAGTCCTTCCAGATCGTGAGCGGTCGGTCCTTTACGATGAGGCTCGGTGCCGGATCCAGCTCGCGCTGCTCGAGTGGGAACTGGAAGTACGTCCCGTTTTCGCCGGCGGGCTCGAGGCCCATGCGCTTGACCTCGCGCTCGATGTAGAGCGCGCCCTTTGCGTTGTACTCGGTCTCCGCGCTGCGGCCCATCATCGAGTCGTCGGCGAGGATGTACAGGCGGGTCATCATGTCGGCCGCCGCGATGGCCGGCCGCGTCGGCGGACCGACATACTTGAGCGGGAGCTCGTTAGGTATCGCGGGAGCGGCAGCATCCCTTGGCGTCACGGCCGCTTCCGTGGACCGCGACGCCGACGAGCACGCACCGAGCATCAAGACTGAACACGCGAACACCGACAAGAAAGACTTCACACATTCTCCGCGGAAAGAGGAAGCCGGGGTAAGCTGTCGGAGCCTACCCCGGCGTTTGTTAGACCAGCAAGACCACTTCGAACGTCACATCCAAACCGGCCGCTCTATCGGGAGGACGGCGATTCCTCGGCTGCGACGCCTGCCGGCGCCTCCGCTCGGAATAACAGGCTTTCTTTCGGCCGCCTGCCGCCTGCCGCCTGCCGCCCGCCGCCCGTCGCCGGCTGTTCTCAGTTTCTCCCCTTCGTCCCACCTGCCGGATCACCACCATGGAAAATCCCGGCGGGCGCCTGCGGACTGTCCGGAATACCCGGCACCGCGTCCATCTTCTTCTGGCGCGGCCACACCTCATCCAACGTATTGCCGTCGTAGAGGCGGCCGTTCTTCATCACGTAGCGAATCGTGTTCGAGTTCCGGATATTCTCGAGCGGGTTCGCATCGAGCACGACCATGTCGGCAAGCTTTCCTACCTCGAGCGAGCCGAGATCCGTGCCGAGGCCGATCGCCTGGGCGCCGAAGATCGTGGCGCACCGCAGCGCGTCGTGGTTCGACATGCCACCGCTCTGCACCATCCACAGCTCCCAGTGATAGCCGAGTCCCTGTAGCTGCCCGTGGCTTCCGACCCCGATGCGGCCACCGGCCTTCACGATCTCGTTCGCGATCTTCGCTTCGTCCATGAAGGGATATTCCTCCTTCATGAACCAGCCGCCGGCGTTCCCGCCGCCCGGGAAGCTCGAGCGCACCCGACGCCGCGTCGACGCCGCGAGCACTTCGTACGGCGTGAAGCGGCGCAGCTTCGCATCGTTGTAGACGTTCTCCGTCGTGTAGAAATAGTTCTCGCCCCAGGGACCACCGTACGCGACGATGAGCGTCGGCGTGTACGTAATGCCGCTCTCGGCGAAGAGCTTCACGGCATCCTTGTACAGCGGGTAGATCGGCAGCGCGTGCTCCTGACCGGGGTAACCGTCCATGAGCATCGTTAGGTCGTACCGGTAGTCGAGCGCGCCCTCCGATGTCGGCATGATGTTCTGCTCCTTCGCCGCCATGATGATCCACTGCCGCTGCTGGCGGTTGCCGGCCATGTACATCTTGAGGGTCTTCGTGTCGTAGTACTGGCTGTAGCGGCGCATGATGCGTCGAGCGTGGTCGAGGTCCTTGATGTCCTCGCCCAGCTGCGGGATGTAGCCGGTTCCGAAGAGCCCGGGGCCTGTGGAGTAGATGCGCGGACCAACGGCCGATCCGGCGGTCACGGCATCCTCGTAGGTGAGGACGTCCGTCGTGCCGGTCTGCGGGTCGCGCGTCGTCGTCACGCCGTACGCGAGGTTGGCGAGATACGACCACGGCTGCTGGTGCACGCCCTGGTTCAATCGCAGATGCGCGTGTGTGTCCACGAAGCCCGGCACGATCGTCTTTCCGGTCGCGTCGAACTCGCGGGCGCCGGCGGGCACTTGCACGGAGCCGGCCGGGCCGACGGCGATGATGCGATTGTTGCGCGTCACGATGTCGCCGCGTTCGATCACCTCATCGCCCTTCATCGTGACGATGCGTGCGTTCCGGAAAACGGCGACGCCCTCCGGCGTGTCGCGCTTCGCCTTGAGCGTGATGCGGGTCTCGGTCGGCTGATAGCCGCGCGGGTTGGCCGCCGGACCGGCCGGACGCTGTGTCGTATCCGCGTCGCCGCGAGCACGGCGAGCATTGGCGACCGAATCGTCGACCTGCTGCGCGCGATCGAGATCGTACACGAAATGTGCGTTGCCGATCGAGTAGTGGATGCGTTTGCCGTCTGCGCTCCACGACGGGAACTGCGCACCGACGTCGGTCAGCTTGCGAGCCGGAAATTCCGATGCGGTGGGTTCGGCGAGCGAGATGCTCGGCGCCTCGCCGCTCAACGGCACCGGGACGACGTACAGGTCGTTCGAGATCTGCGCGAGCGCCTGGTCGCCAACGGGCGCCATCTTCACGACTGCCGCCGGGGCTCCGGCCGGTCCTCCCGGCGCCGGCTCCGGGAACCGCGCGCCAGTCACCTTGAGATGTGTGCGTGGGTCACTGCCGTCCCACCGGATGGAAACGAGCCCCTCACCCTGGCTGTACATGAAGATGCGGGTCGTGTCCTTCGTGAAGTGCGGCCCGCTCCTGCCTAACGCGCCGGCGATGAACGTGGCTTTGCCGCCCGCGGCCGGGACCCACACGAGCTCCGCCTGCCCCGAGTAGCCACCCGATTCGCGAACCGTCTGCGCGGGGCTGCGCATCGCGACGACGCGCTTGCCGTCGGGCGACCACGCGGGCTGCACGTAGAGCGCGTTGCCGGTGGCCAGCTGGATCGGCTTTCCACCCGCGGCCGCAACCTTATAGAGGCTGCCACCGTCGCGCGACCACTCGACGAACGCGATCCACTGGCCATCCGGCGACCACGCCGGCTGCGCGTCGTTACCCGGCAGGTCGCTGATCTTTCGTGGCGTGCCGCTCGGGTAGTCCATCACGTAAAGCTTGTCCATCGAGACGAACGCCAGCTTCTTCTCGTCCGGCGACGCGACCGCATCACGGATCTGCCTAACGGTGAACTCGGATGCGTCGTCGACCTTGTAGTTGAACGCGAGCTTCGGCCCGATGCCGATCTCCGTCTTCACATGGAACGGGATGTTCGTCGCGCCGCAGGACGGATCGGGTCGTCCGCCTTGCGCGGCGGCACTCGGAGCCTGTGCGGACGGGCACGTGACCGGAACGCGCCAGATCTTGCCGCCGTACGAGACGACAATCGCCTTCGAGTCCGGCGTGAAGGAATAGCCGGGCAGTACGTCGAGCGGCGCAACCGACTCCTGTTCGTCGTGCTGGACCGGGTACGCCAGCCATCGCTCCTCGCTCGTCTCGAGGTCGCGAACGCGAAGCCCGGTTTGCGTCTCGTAGCGAGACCCATACACGAGGTACTTCCCGTCGGGCGAGACCGCGGGACGGAACGCCGACCCGTATAGGGTCGCGCGCGCTTCTCGGCGGCCCGTTTGCCGATCGAACGTCATGATCTGGTACTGCGGCAACCCGGCGTTGTACTCCCACGCGCCGAACCGCTGCGCGAACCAGATGTAGCGGTCGTCCTTCCCGAATGCCGCGCCGACGGTGCTCACGGGATTGGCGCCGGCGAGCATCGGCTGCGGATCGCGAATGAGCTGCGTTCCGCCACCCGCGTTCTTGTGAATCATCCAGAGCTTCGACGGGCCGATGGGCGTCGTCGACTTCGACACGACGATGTAGTCGCCGTCGGGCGTCCACTCGGGCGAGCGATAGCGATTGCCTTTGCCCTTGGTGATCTGCTTCAGGCCCTTCGTCGCGACGTCGATGGTCCAGACGTTATCGCCGCCGTCCTTATCGGACGTGAAAACGACGGACTTGCCGTCGGGGCTCCATCGGGGCTGGGCATCGAACTGCATGCCGCTCGTGAGTGGCGTCGCTTCGCCACCTGCAGCCGGAATCGTGTACAGGTCGCCGAGCAGGTCGAAGACGATCGTCTTCCCGTCCGGTGAGACGTCGAGCGAGAGCCAAGAGCCCTCGTCGGTGTCTATCGTGATGTTCCGCGCGGCATCCAGCGGGAGGTCGCGATTCCGACCTTGCTGGCCTGCGGCAACGGTGCGAACAGAATCCTGGGCCGCGACCGGCACGGCCGCGCCGAGCGCGGCCGCGAGCACCAGGGATTCGAGAACGACACTGCGGGCCATAGCCACCTCGAAAATGGGCTACCCAAGATGACTGGGCACCGTCCCGCGCGCGAGGTGTGGCACGCACCGAAGGACCAGACCGGCCCTAACGATCCTCGGCGACGCTCCGCGTTACGGTGTGTGCGGCAACGTACGAGCGGATCTCCCGCACCATGAGGTCGTTGAGCTTCTCGACCTTGTATCCGGTGATGTCCGGCTCTTCGTGCGAGTTTCCAACGCCGGAGTCATCGGTCAGGAACACGTACTTCCCTCCCGTCATCACCGCCATCGCACGGAAGAGAAACTCCGTGGGCTTGTCGACACCACTCGCGGCAACCGGGTAGATGGCAATTCCGTTCGCGGCCGCGTCCTGAATCGCCTCGTGATACGTGTAGTCCTGTCCCGCGTATTGCTGCGGCGGGGCGTCGGCGAGGAGGAAGAGCATCTGCGGCACCGCGTCACGCGACCAGTGCTGCCGCATCATCGCCTCGAGTCCGGAGTTCATGTCTTCCGGATAGTCACCGCCGCCATCCGCCGTGGTGCTCGAGATGAACGACACCGCGTCATCCGCGCTGCGCGTGAACGGCAGCGACTTCGTGATGAACGCATCACCGCGATCGCGATAGAACACGACCGATAGCCGAATGTCGAGATCGGGCTCGACGCTGCGAACCCGTCGCACAATGTCCTTGAGCTCACTCTGGAGAAACGACATCTCGTCGCCCATCGAGCCGGTCGCGTCGACCAGGAACCCGAGGTCGAGAGCGCGGCGTGGCGAGCGTGGTCGTGCATCGGCGCGAATAGGCTGCAATCGCGGCTTACCTAACTCGAGGCCCCACGGGTTCCAGGCGTTCTCGCGAGCGCGGTCGAGAAAGCGCGAGTACTGCTGCCAATGCTCGGCGTCGTTCCACACCGCCGCCGTCAGAATGCCCGGACTCGGGTCCTGAGGCTCTCGGCTCGCCGCTGACGCGGGACCGCCAACACGGCTCCCGTCAGCGCGAGCCTTCGCCAACGCCGGCGCTTTCATCGCCGGCCGTGCCTCGCGGGAATCCGCAACGCTCGCCTCGAGGCGCGCGACCGTCGGTGCCGTGCTGTCCTTTCCACCTCGCGACGACATGGCGTCTGTCGATGTACCGGTGCGCGTCACGACGACGCTTTCGAGCTTGACCGCCGACGCCTCGAGCGCGAAATCGAGCGTGACCGAGCCGGGGCGCGCTGGAATCCGCCGACTGCTCGGCTGGAACCCGATCGCCCGGGCCGTGACCGTCAAAGAGTCGACGGTCGCGAATCCATCGTTAGGAATGACGAGTCGATACAAACCCGATTTGTCGGTCGTTACACCGCCGTGCGTGCCTTTGATCTGCACGACCGCCCCGGCGATCGGTTTGCCACGGTCAGCGCGAACGACGCCGGATACGATAGTCTGCGACAGTAGTGGTGCAGCAGTGACGCTGAGCAGCAGGGCGACGCTCGAGCGCACGGAGAGGGCGAACATTTGGGCTCCTGGTATCGTCACCTGGGAGACGTCACCTCTCATCGGCCTTGCACAGAGTGGTGAAAGCGATCAAGGGCTCTGACCCCTTGATCCGCGCGGATCAAGGGGTCAGAGCCCTTGATCGGTTTTATAGCCGGGTAGTATTGACCTCAGTATTTCACCCGGATATAATCAGCTATTCTCGAGCTCAGGCTGCGCCCATGGACCGGAAGTCACTCATACGAGCGTACAAGGAAACGCCTCGCCCCATGGGCGTGTATCGGATCCACAACACGCGCGACGATCGCTCGCTCATCGGCCGATCGGTCGACCTGCCGGCGATTCTCAACCGCGAGCGCGTGGCGCTGCGGTTCGGCGGCCATCCGAACGCCGCGTTGCAGCGCGATTGGGCGACGCACGGGCCCGACGCGTTCGTGTTCGAGGTGCTCGACACGTTGAAGGCGCCCGAGGGGCAGCCCGACTACGATCCGACGGAAGACCTGCGCGTGCTCGAGGAGATGTGGGTGGACCGACTGCAGGTGACGGGCGAGCGCGGATACGGAGCGCGCGCCCGCCTCGACGTGGCGAATCCGCGTTAGGCAGCCCAGGCCGGAGCTCTTCCGCTGCGTCCGTGACTGGTACGCTCGTACGCAACGATTCCGGCCACCGGTCGCTGCGCTGCGCGCGTCGAGGTTGTGGAGCAACGATGGCCGACTCGTCGGACAAAAGCCGAGTCCCGCCGACACTTGGAATATTTCCACGCCCACGCCGCGATGGGAACGTGTGACGTGTCAGTCGTTAGGCGTCTACGCGACGCCGGCACCGTACGAGACGTATTTGCGGTGTTGGTCTTCGCTCGATTCCCTGCATCAGGCTCGGCCAGGGACTACTATGCGCTCTTCGCTCCCTGGACGAGGAAGAACCGTGACGCGTTCGGCCGGTTCCCTCAGAACCGCGTGGTCGAATTCCCTAGCGCCAGTCACTATTTCTTCATGGAGCAGCCAGACGAAGCCGCGCAGGTCATCGATGCTTTTCTAAGCAGTCTGAAGCCACAGCTATCGCTTGAAAACGACCCCGCCTTTCATGACGAAGCTCACCTTCTCGAGCAGCATCGGGTCGGCGAGCGGATCGCCCGGTACCGCGATGATGTCGGCGTAGTACCCGGGCGCCACCGCGCCGATGCGGTCGCCCCAGCCGAGGAGGTCGGCGGCGTTGCGTGTTGCAGTGAGTATTGCCTCCATCGGCGGCATGCCCCAGGCGA
Organism: Gemmatimonas sp.; assembly: GCA_021154285.1. GTDB lineage: Bacteria > Gemmatimonadota > Gemmatimonadetes > Gemmatimonadales > Gemmatimonadaceae > JAJKIV01. Next base: position 8,706 of record JAJKIV010000029.1, read on the forward strand.
TGTAATCACGGAACTGCTTCGCATTCTCGCCGTGCGGCAGCATGCCGACGTCGGTGCCGAAGGCGATCTTCACACCGGACTTTCTCGCCAGCTTGAATGCCGCTTCGTGTCCCTGCACGATCTTCGCGAGCTTGTCGATGATGATCTTGGGGTAACCCCACCCCGGCGCTCGCTCCAGGAACCAGCGATCCTCGTACGAGTCCTTCACGAGGTACGTGCCACGCTCCGCCATCATGCGAGCGCCCTCTTCGTCGAGGAACGTGCCGTGGTCGACCGACGCCACACCGGCACGCACGGCGCGCTTGATGCCTTCGGTGCCGTGCGCATGGGCCGCGACTTTCCGTCCCCACATGCGCGCCTCGTCGACGACCGCGTTCAGCTCGTCCTGCGTGTAGAGCGCGGCGTCGACGGACTCTTCTTCGGCCATCGCGCCCGCGGTCGCCATGACATTGATGACGTCGGCGCCGTACTTCACCTCCCAGCGGATCTTCCGGCGAATGGCGTCGGCGCCATCGGCGACGCCCGACATGTCGTCGAGGTGGATGTACGGCGACAGCCCGCTCACGTCGCCGTGTCCGCCCGTGGCGCTGATCGGCATCGTCGCCGCCTGGATGCGTGGTCCGGGAATGTCGCCACGGTTGATCGCGTTGCGCAGCGCGACGTCGACGAAGCCGGATGCCCCGAGGTCGCGAATGGTGGTAAAGCCCGCGTCGAGGGTCGCTTTCGCGTACGTCGGCGCCATGATCGCCGCGTCGACGAAGCTGCGGCGGAATTGATCGCCACTCTCACCGGGCATCATCGTGATGTGCGTGTGGCAGTCGATGAGCCCGGGAAGCACCGTGGCGCTCGAGAGATCGATTACGCGAGCTCCCGCGGGGATGGCGAGGTTCGCTCCGACAGCCTGGATCCTTTCCCCACGCACGAGGATCACCGCGTTCGGCATCGGCGTACCGCCTCGGCCATCAATGAGGCGGCCTGCTTTGATCGCAACCACGACGGACGTGTCAGCGGTCCGCGTTGGTGTCTGACTCGTGAGGGGCCTAACGCTGAGTGCCAGCACCCACACAGCGCGGCGCAACCAGAGACGATTCAGCATCTGGGCTCCGGAAAGGGGCAGACAACGGAAGAGACGAGTGAACGAGCGTCGCCGACTTTGGTTAACGCTTGCCGACCCCGTAACTCACCGACGCATCGTCCGTCGGGACTGCGTCGCGAGTCTGGCGCCGTAGTCAGGAAAGATGAGTCACAGCAAGGCCTAACGCGGATTTCGAACATCGCTGACGCCGATGTTCGCAGATTTGCTCCGTGCGGAGCCACGGCTCCGACGGCAGGTCCGTGCATGAGTAACGTAAGCGCCACGATTCCTTCACTTGAATCCCGCGACACTCATTAACTGATCCGACCGGCGATCGGAATTCAAGATGACATCGCAGGCGTTGTGCGCCGGCGTCGAAATACCGGCGGGAGCACGAGGACGCACGCCACGACGGCGAGTGAGGCGAGAGTTACCGTACGCCCGCGAGC
>JAJKIV010000030.1 GCA_021154285.1 Gemmatimonas sp.
GACTTTGGGCCGGCCCGTCGCCAGATCGATTCCGCTCGACCAGTTCATCGGAACGAACGGCTCGGCAAGCAGCACCTCCCCGGTCGCGCGGTCGATCGTGTAACCGAAGCCGTTGCGGTCGAAGTGTACGAGCGTCTTGCGGGTCGTTCCGCCTAACGGGAGGTCAACGAGAATATTCTCGTTGACCGTGTCGTAGTCCCACATGTCGTGCGGCGTGACCTGGAATGCCCAGCGCAGCTCGCCGGTGTCGGCATCGCGGGCCATGATCGCGCACGACCACTTGTTGTCGCCCTTGCGGACGCCCTCGTTCCAGGGTCCGGGATTGCTCGTGCCATAGTACACGAGGTTGAGCTCCGGATCGTAGGACAGCCAGCCCCACACCGCTGCGCCGCCCTGCTTCCATGTGTCGCCCGGCCAGCTCGTTAGGCCGAGGTCGGTGCCGGTGCCCGAGGGGTAGAAGGACTTGAAGCGGGGGCCGACCTTCACATCGCGATCGCTGCCGGTGTTGTAGCCGCGCCACAGCTCCTTGCCCGTATTCGCGTCGATGGCCGCGAGCCAGCCGCGAACGCCCATCTCGCCGCCGCTCGAGCCGACGAGCACTTTGCCCTTCACGACGATGGGCGCCATCGTCATCGTCTCGCCGCGCGTGAGGTCCGCCATCTTCGTGCGCCACAGCTGTTTTCCGGTGGTGGCGTCGATGGCGACGGTGTGCCCGTCCAGCAGGTTGTAAAAGATCTTGCCATCCGCGTACGCGGCGCCGCGGTTCACGACGTCGCAGCAGGCCTGCCCGGCTGCTGCCTGCGCGTTCTCCGGGCGGAACTTCCACTTGAGCGGCTGCCCCGCCTGCGTGAGGTCGAGCGCGTACGACACGTTAGGGTACGGCGTCACGAGGTACATCGTGTTGTTCACGACGAGCGGCTGGCCCTCGTGGCCGCGCAGCACGCCGGTGGAGAACGTCCAGGATGCGCGCAGGTTTGGCGCGTTCGCGGGCGTGATCTGCGACAGGTCGCTGAATCTCGAGCTCGAGTAATCGCCCGCGGGCATCTGCCACTCGCCGGCCGCCGTCGTCCTCGGCGCCCCGATACGCGTTCCGGCAACCGAGCTCGCGGCGCCGGTCGCTTTGGCCGTGCCGGTGCTGTCGGTGCGTGCGGTGGTCTGGTTGCTTCCGCCGCACGCGGCGGCGACGGCCGCGACGACGATGCAAGGTACAAACGTTAGGCGTCGCGTCATTTGCGACCCGCGGGCACGAGGTAGTCCTGCGCGGCGATGATTTGCCATTGGCCATGCCGCTTGAGCCACGTGTCGGTGAATCGATATCGTCGGTTGAACGGCTTTCCTCCGCCCCGTCCCTGCATGATGAGCCAGCCGGTTACGATCATCGCGTTGTCGAAGGCGCGCGTCTGCATCTGTTCGTTGCGCGCCTCGGTAACGGTGTCCGTGCCGGAGATAATGTCGCTGGTGAGCTGGTCGCCGGTCTGCACGCGGTCGTCTTCGGTGTAGACGAAGCCCGGCGCGAGCAGTCGCTTGAACGTGGCAGCGTCACGTTTGACGACGCCCTTGGCCCACGCCTCCTCGAGATCGAGGACCGCACGCTCGTCGGGCGAGCGTGTCGTCGCCGCGCTGGGCTGCTGGGCATGGGCGACTGAGGCGATACACACGAGCAGGCAGCTTGCGACGGTCACGCGGCTGGGACTCATACGGCCTCGATTTCCGGTTTGGTCGCCATGACCATGCAACGTCCGGGCTCGACCGTCCAGATTCGGGAATCGGGAATCGGGAATCGGCGTCGGGAGCGGTCCGTTCTGATCCGGCGTTTCCGTTGAATCCGTTTCCCGTAAGTCTGGATGCCGAATCCGCGACGAGAATCAGTTTTCGCGCGAGCCTTTAGCGAGCAGCCGATTGAACTGCCACAGCTGGATCGTCGTCGCATGGCCGGACGAGTCGTCGCTGAACTCCAGCTGACCCTCCGTCTCCATGCCGAACAGCTTTCCACTGCGCTAGAAGCCCAGCCTGAACTCACCGGCGGGCCCGATCGGGACGAGGTCGAACGTCGCGTCGTAGCCCCACAGCGCGGGGGTCGCGTGACCGTGAAGCTGGCCGTCCGCGTCCGTCACCTCGAGCGTGGTCTCGGGTACGCTCTCGTCGGTCCCGTTAGGCGTCAGGTGATATCGGCCGAGATACGTCGCGCGCTCCTTGGCCGACACGTCCGGTGGGCGCGATGGGGATACGGTGATCCGCAGGGGGACGACCGTCGTCCCCCAGTGCATATCGAGTGTCGCTCCGTCGCGCGTGACGACCGGGAAGTAAAACGTCAGCGCTTCCATCTGTGCGCCGGCCGCGGGCTTCACCGTTAGGCGCAGCTCCTCGTCGCTCGACGCCGGCGGCTGCGTGTGAAAACGCCGCGCGTCGCGGTTCAGGATGACGGTCCACTCGTCCTGCTGGGGAATCATCCAGACCGAATACTTACCCTTCGGGACCGGGTTGCCATTCAGACGAATCGGCTGGTCGACCTCGAGGGTCGTCGCCCAGTTGGCGCCCGGCGTCCACATTCGGCCCCAGTGGACGACGTCGGGAAACGGGATCCGGTTTCGGGCGACCGGGCGGTAGTACTCGACCGTGATCGTCGTGCCGTCGACGGTCTGGGTGACCGTGCCTTTCTCCGAGGCCATCACTTGCGCGCCCGCCAGCTTGGGGGCTGCAAGGAGGACTACTAAACCCAGCGGGCGAGGGAATCGGCGGGCGCCCAGCGAAGCTGGGCAGATGGGAATAGGGAATCGGGGAAACGGCGATACCCCCGACGGGCGACGTATCATCCGAACTTCGCGTCGATCGCCGCGCGGATGTCGTCGAGCGTCTTCCCCTGCTTGTGCAGCCGGTAGGCGAGGCGTCCTTCGCCTTGGCAGATCTGACAGTGCGCGGCCATGCCGTCCGCTTCATAGCAGGAGAGCAGGGAATACTTCCCCTCCAGGGCCGAGCAGCCGCACTGGCAGCGGATGCCGTCGACGACCTCGGGAATCTCGCGCACCATGTCGAACACCGGCGCGGCATCCTTGTGCTCGCCCAGCTGGTCCTTAGTCAGCACCTTGGCCGACGTAATGCCGGCCCGAGGCGTGGGGTGATCGGACACGCGCATCATGCTCGGCGCGCAGCGTCGCGCGTGGTGAATCCCGGCGAACAGCGTTACGGGGAGCATCGCGACGAAATGGCGTCGAGTAGTCATGATTTCATTCTGGGCCCGGGTTCGAATCCCGACAAGGGATTTCGCGGATCACTGACAAGGCGCTTTCCCTGGCAGCAAGCCAAGGCTCTTTCCCGGCAGCAAGCCTCTTTCGGGAACAGCGATGAAGCAGATCAGGCAGAATCGACCGGACGACTGCCTTACGCGCCGACTCGGTCGCACAACGAGCCAGGAATCTTGGTGAACACCCTCGGGACGTTCATATCATGCGCCCCGGGGTAGTTCCCAAAAGCAATTCGGCTCGTTGGGAAAGGCCACTACTGATGCAAAGCCGGATCCGGCAGTTTCCGCCCTGGTCCGCCCAATCGCAGTTGAAAAAAAAGCTGGCCCCACCACGAAACCATACATCAGTCACCGGGAGCCGGCACGGGCTCGCCGTGATGCGTCACCGGCTTGAACCCAAGCCGCCGCCCGAGCGCTTCCCTCCAGCCCGCCAGGATGTCGTACACGGTCGGGATCACGAACAGCGTCAGCAGCGTCGACGTTATGGTGCCGCCGATTACCGCCCGCCCCAGTGGCGCACGGAAATCCCCACCTTCGCCGTGGCCTAACGCCACCGGGACCATGCCGGCGATCAGCGCCAGCGTCGTCATGAGGATCGGCCGCAACCGGATTCGCCCCGCCTCCACCAGCGCCTCGTGGCGACCCATGCCGCGCTCCGTGCCCCACTTCGCGAAGTCGATGAGCAGGATCGCGTTCTTCGCCACGATGCCCATGAGCAGGATCACGCCGATCAGGCTCATGATGTTGAGCGAATCACCGGTCATGATGAGCGCAAGCACCACCCCGATGAGCGACAGCGGCAGCGACACGAGAATGGCCAGCGGGTCGAGGAACGATCCGAACTGCACGACCAGGATCAGGTACATCAGCATCACGGCGATGCCTAACGCAATGAAGATGTTCCCGAACACTTGCTGCTGACTCTCCACCTGACCGCCCGGAATGATCCGATAGCCGGGTGGCATGCGAATGTCCGCGGTGGCCTTGGCGATACCCTGCGTCACCTCGCCCAGCGATGCGCCCTGAATGTTCGCACCGATGGTGATGACCCGATGACGATCCAGGTGCGTGATCTGGGCGGGCCCGGTTCCCCTCGAGAACCGCGCCACCTGGCCTAACGGCACGATTGCCGGCCCGTCCGTGCCGGCCGTCGCCAGCACCAGCGGAATCCGCTCGACGTCGGCGACGTTCTCGCGCGACTCCGGCGCGAGCCGCACCCGCACGTAACGGGATTGGCCAGACGGATCCACCCACGTGCCCGCGTCGACGCCGGCGAACGCCGGGCGGAGCGCCTGCGCGATCGACGCGATGCTCACGCCGAGCTGGCCGGCGACGCCGCGGTCGATCTGAACGCGGAGCTCCGGCTTCTGGCCGCGCGACGAGAGCCCGACATCCGCCGCCCCGCGCACACGCCTCGCGCGATCCGCAATCTGCTCGGCGAGCTGATTGAGGACCGTGTTGTCCGGGCCGGTGAGCTGCAGCTGGATCTGCTTCTGGTTGCCGCCGAACCCCGACGCGTACGTGTACGCCGTCACACCCCCGACCGCGGCAAACTCCCGGCGAAGCTGCTGCGCCAGCACCTGCTGGGAGATCGTGCGTTCCTTCTTCGGCTTCAGCTTGACGTAGATGTTCCCGTTGTCGACGCCACTCGCGCCCGACGCACTGCCGATAGTCGTGTATGTATACACGACCTCCTTGTGTGCCCGCGCGAGCGCGGCCACTCGCTCCGCCTGCTGCGTGGTGTACTGCAGGCTCGCGCCCGGCGGCAGCTCGATCGCGACGTTGATCTCGCTGTAATCGCTCACCGGAACGAAATCGAACCGTCCGACAGCGCCCTGCAACATGATCGCCCCGACGAACGACGCGACGGCGATCGAGATCATGATCGCGCGATGCTCGAGTCCCCACGCGATCCCATGCTTGTACCGCTCGGCCTGCGCGTCGAACCACCGGTTGAAGCGCTCGAGCGCGCGCGCGATCGGATTGCGGAGCTCGTGCGCCTCGAGCTGCGGGTCGGCCCAGTAGGCCGAGAGCATGGGGTCGAGCGAGAACGACACGAAGAGCGAGACGAGTACCGCGGCCGCGATCGTGAGCGCGAACGGCTTGAACCACTGACCGGCGAAGCCCGACATGAAGCCGACCGGTACGAATACGGCGACGATCGAAAAGGTCGTCGCCGCGACGGCGAGGCCGATCTCGTCGGTTCCCTTGCGCGACGCCTCGTAGTGGTCCTCGCCCGCCTCGATGTGCCTGACGATGTTCTCGCGGACGACGATGGCGTCGTCGATCAGGATCCCAATGGCGAGCGAAAGGCCTAACAAGCTCATGGTGTTCAGCGTGAAGCCGAGCAGCCAGAGCGGGATGAATGCCGCGAGCACCGAGACGGGCAACGCGAGGCCCGTGATGACCGTCGACCGCCACGAGATGAGGAACAGGAACACGACGAGGACGGTGAGGATCGCGCCCTCGAACAGCGTCTCTTCGACGTTGCGTACCGAGTTCTCGACGCGCACGCCGGCGTCGCGGACGATTTCAACCCGCGTTCCGGCAGGCAGTGTCGGGCGCAACGCCGCCAACTGCTTCTTCACGCCGTTGGCTACGAACGCGGTGCTGTATCCCTTCGACTTCACGATGTCGATGCCGATGGCCTCGCGCCCGTTGTACAGCGCGGCCGACCGCGGCTCGGCGTTCCCGGCTTCGACATCAGCCAGCTGTCCGAGTGTGATCGCGCGTCCGCCGCGCTGAGTGACGACGAGCCCGTAGAAATCCTGCGGATTCTCGAGTCGGCCCTCGAGACGAATCGTCTGTTCGGTCGTTGGCGTCGTCACCTGGCCGACCGGCGCCGCGAGGTTTTGTGCGCGAAGCGCGCCGACGACCTGATCGACACCGACGCGCGCGCTCGCGAGCGCCTGTGGCTTGATGTTGACGTTGAGCGTCGCGCTGTCGCCGCCGACGACGTTCACCTGCGCCACGCCCGTGACCGCGCGCAGGTCACCGCCGATCTGGTTGTCCGCGAGCTGCGTCAGTTGCGGGACCGTCAGGCTCGTGGACGTGAGCGCGAGCGAGACGATCGGCAAGTCGTTAGGGTCGAACCGCTGGATGATCGGCTCGAGGATCTCCTGCGGCAGCTGGCCCCTGACGGCCGAGATGGCGTCGCGCACGTCCTGCGTCGCCTGGTCGACGGGCTTCTCGAACACGAACACGACGATGATCTGTGCGAACCCGTCGGTCGTCGTCGAGTTGATCTTGTCGATCCCGCTGATGCTCGACAGCCGATCCTCGATGCGGTCCACGACCTCGCGCTCCACGACATCGGGTGCCGCACCAGGGTAGCCGACGCCAACGAAGACGATCGGCGCCTGGATGTCAGGGAATTCGTCGACCTGCAGCTTGTAGAGCGCGGCCAGGCCGAACGCGACGAGCGCGAGCATCGTCACGACGGTGACGATCGGCCGCTTGATGGCAAAATCGGAGATGAACACGGGGTTTCTCTGACGCCGGTTTAGCGCCGCAGCAGGGGGCGCGGGTCGACCGGCATGCCGGTCCACCATCGCCCGACGTTGGACGTCCGGGCGATACCGAAATGTAGATGAGGTACGTTCGGCGGCGCATTACCAGTGGTCCCGACGAACCCGATCGTGTCGCCGCGCTGCAGCGGCATCCCGTCGGCAAGCCCGTTCGCATACCGGTCGAGGTGGGCGTACATGAGCACGAATCGATCGGTGGGGTCGGATGCGTAGACCATGAGACCGCCCGCCTGACTCGAGAAAACGCGAAGCACCTTGCCCGCAGTAGCCGAGATGACCGGCGTGCCGCGAGGCGCTGGAATGTCGAGCGCGTTGTGGCGTCGATTCCCGCGCGCCTCGTCGAAGGTGTCGAGCAGGTCCTTCGGCTCCACGCCAACGACGGGGATGATGAGGTCCGACGCGAGCTGCGCGAGCTCGTCGGGCGTTGGCCTCACGGCGTTGCTGTCGTTCGCCGCGGCTTCCGCGACGAGCGTGTCCGAAACCAGTTCTTTTGGCGTCGGAGGAGCCGTCGTCGGTGCCACCGATTTGCCGTTCGCTTGGCCGGCAGGCATTTCGACATCGCCCGCGCCTGTCCGCACGGCAACCGTGTCGGCTGCTCGTGTACCCCCGCCGCCTCGATGAATCTCAATGACGCCGGTTTTGACCGCGGCGCCGAAGGCGATGAAGGCGAGGCCAAGGACCGCGAGGGCAGCGGGGCCTATTCGCGTGTGAGCCATGGATCTACTCGGTGCAAGGGCCGGGCTAGTACCTGACCGTATTGACGCGGGATGAACTTCAGTGCCTTACCCGTCAGGGTATGAGGCGACCTACCTTCGGGCCGACATCGTCCCCATCCACGCTAGCGCATCCTTCGCAATGTCGGGAGGGACCGCGTGGGGGCCGTCGAACTCGCGGTACTCCACGTCGTACCGCTCCCGCTCGAGCAGCGGCACGATCCGGCGGCTGCACTGGTCGATCGGAAGAATCTGATCGCGCGTCCCGTGGGAGATGAACAGGTGCGGGCGGGCGTGCGCGTCGACGGGAAGAATGAACCCTGGCGAGAACGCGATGACGCGCTGGAACAGGTCGCCGTTGGTGAGGCCGACGCCGATGGCGTACGTGGCGCCGTCGGAAAACCCTTCGATCGTTAGGCGTGCCGGGTCCACGGCCACGCGCTGGAACACCCACGCGAGCGCACGGTCGATGAACGCGATGTCGGGTCCGTAGTCGCCGCGGATCGCGTCCCACGTGACGCCCCGTGAATCGGGCGCGAGGAGCACGAGCCCTGCGTCATCGGCGAGCTCGCGGAACGGCCGCAGCGCGCCGCGTGCCGATCCGGTCGCGCCATGCAGCATGAGCACGAGTGGCGCCGGGTTTGTCGCGACGTATCCCGACGGCACATACAGGATGCCGTCCCGGCCGCCCTCGCCGAGCGACAGCGACTGTTCGCCGGGCGTGACCGACGTCGTCGGCGCGCCGGGGCGTGCGGTGAGACGACCACCGGGCGTCCGTGCCAGGGCGTCCTTCACTCCTCCAACATCGCACGCGGCGGCGAACGCGCCAACCGTGCTCACGCCGACGACCTGAAGGAACGAACGTCGCGAGATCGATGATCGAGCGTCGAGCGGGGTCACGGGCGATAGGCGGCAGGCGGCAGGCGACAAAAGGCGCGTGTCATTCCGAGCGAGCGGCAGCGAGTCGAGGGATCGCCGTCCTCCCGGTAGAGGGGCTTGCGGGGCCGAGCCCTCTTTCGGGACGACGGCGATCCCTCGCCTTACGGCTCCGGATGACCAGGATGCCTCCCCTTCATGGTACGAGGCGCGAACCGCGCCGCAAGAACCTTGGGACGAGCCGCGTCAGCTCTGGCCGACTTGACCGGTCAGCTGCGACACCAGGTTTCTGAGCGCGACCTGCCACACGAGCGGCTGGCCCGGCAGGTCGTCACGCCGAAGGGTCCGCAGCCGCTCGATGTCTTCATCCGAGACGAGCGACTGTGCGCCGAGCGCGCTCACGAGAATGTGACTCCGCTTGGCCAGCATACCTTCGGCTCCGATGCGGATCGCGCGTCCGTCGCGTCCCACGAGCACCCCGGTGAGCTGCACGACGGCAATGGGGTGCTCGAGTGACGTGAGCCACGGGACGCCGACGGTATAGTCGCTGCCGAGGCGTACCTCCTTTCCGAGGCTGAGCCCTTTCTGTCTCGGCCAGTACTGGCCGAGCTCCATCGTGATGAGGAGCGCGTGATCGTGGGAGGTGCTGTCGAGCGTGGTGCCGAGCCAGCCGATCCAGTCCTGTGACGGACGACCGACGGAGAGCTCGAGGTGATGGTTGGCGTTCTCGTCTCCATCGCCGAGGCAATCGCCGCCGATCATGGCGGGTTCGCATCCGAAGTGGACGTCGGGGGCGCTGCCGACTTCGGCGGACGCGGGCGAGAGCCTGGCCGACGCGGCGATCGAGTCGAGGAACGCGTTCATGTCGGCCACGAGGGCGGCGGCCGGGGATCCGGTCGCGGCCTTGGGTTCGAACTGCGCGCCCTGCTCTGCCCCGCGCTGGTAGCGGATGGGCAAGTGGCCGACGCGGCCGACGTTAGGCACGTCGGCGCCGGTGTAGAAGGGCGGCTTGTCGAAGGACTTGGGCGCGACGCCGCTCTTGTAGCTCGCGCCCGTGGAAGCGCACGCGGCGACTAAAACGGCGAGCGGGATATGGGAAACAGGACGTCTCATAGTGCCTGCCAAACTCTCGAACGCACCGATTGGTCACGAGCGAGCTGCGTGTCATCCCTCGACTCGCTGGCGCTCGCTCGGAATGACACGCGCCTTTTGCCGCCTGCCGCCCGCCGTTAGGCGGCGCCCCACGCGCCCAGTTGCTGTCGCACGGCCACCAGTTGCCCCAGATGATACGCGTTATGGTCGGCCACGAGCAGGATCTCGCGAAGGTACGTCTGGCCGTCGCCGTGCGGGATCTTCGCGAACAGGTCGATCGACTCGTCCACCGCCAGCGCTTCCATTGCTGCACGATCCTCACGAAACGCGCTGATCGAGTCATCCCACGCGGTGTCGGACGGCGGCGCGGGCGATTTCGGCCAGTAGTCCGCGGGCCAGTTCATCTCCTCGTACTTCGCGTTGCGGCAGAAGTCGAGAATATCGTGCTGCGTGATCCGCAGGTGCTCGAGGAGCTCCCAGGCGGAATGCGGAAATCCGTCGACCCGCACGCCGCGCAGCTTCGGCGCGAGGCCCTCCACGGCCTTCTCGAAACCGACGTGTGCATCCTGCCAGGAGAGAATACGACGGAGCTGCGCGCGAAGCGCGGGAGAGGAGTCGGACATGTCTCGAGGGGCTAGGGGCCAGGAACGAAGAAGGCCACCATCACGCCCTAACGCGATGGTGGCCTTCTCAGACCGAACGGCGCGGTGGTCGTCGGTCAGCCATTACAGCGAGCGTACCAGCGAGCCTTAACGGCTCCCGGCGATCCGCGCCGTACTA
>JAJKIV010000031.1 GCA_021154285.1 Gemmatimonas sp.
CGACTCGGCCGGCAATACAATCGTCGGGCGGAGCAGGCCGCATGCGAACGGCATCTTTGCATCCTCACTGCGAACAAGGCGCGGCGCGCTGTCGAGCTCGAGCCGATCGGCTACTTCCCAGAGAGGATTCATCCAGTCCTGGGACTCGAGCGGCCGCGAGCGACGAATGATCCGACTGACGGACATTGCGCCAAACCCAAGCCACGCGGCGAACAGCAAAGCGACAGTAGCCCAGATTCCGAACAGAAGCTTCGGGTCACTCAGAATTCCGAACCATGGCGTGTTCGGGGAGACGATGTTTCGCACCGTGTTTGCCGCTGTCTCGACCCGAGGCGACGAAATCGGCGACGTCGGACCGCTGACGGTCGGCGCGACCGTCGGCGCCATCACCGGCGCACCAACGGTGGCAGGACCGGCAGACGTCGGAGCGCCGACGGAGGGAGCGGCCGCGTCCGACGGAAGAATCGCCAGACGAATCGGGCTCCAAGACGCCAGCAACGGAATGAGCAGCAGCGCGCCCAGCGATACGAACCAAACGAGGTGGCGCGAGACGGCCGAGCCACGCTCCATGGCGCGAGTAACGCCAAGTGCCGCGAGCAACACGATGGTTGCTTTGGCGAGAATCAGTAGCACGGAGAGACCGGAAGTGGTGGTCTCGCCGGAGAATGCGGAGAATATGGCGGGCATTGTCCTCTTACCTCCCGCTGAGACGCGCGCGGCGGATCCGCTCGCGGAGTTGGTTGACTTCACCGTCGCTCATATCGGCGTCCGACATGCGGAGAAGCGCCGTGACAGCCTGCTCGGTCGACCCACCGAAATAGGTCCGGACGACGTGCTCGAGCGCATCGTCGCGTGTCGTCTCGGTCGGTGCGGCGGGATAGTACACGTACCGCGGTCCGTCTTCCTTGTACTCGATCAACTTCTTTTCGCTCAGGATCCGCAGGATCGAGCGGACTGCCGAGTACGTCGGCGGGTCGGGGAGCTCTGCCATGATCTCCGCCACGGTCGACTCGCCGCGGCGGTGAAGGATCTCCATGACCTGGCGTTCCCGCCTGGAGAGATCGTCTATCGGTAAGGTCTTCGACATGTGGCCTGGCTGATGATATTGCGTGCTGATTTTTCAACTGTGCTGAAAATTCAACAGAACACCGATTCTGTCAAGCCCTCGGGCTTCGTTTCCTTCGCTAGCATCCAGCACAATTGTGTGAAGGGATCACACAGAGTCAGCGCTTCCCTTCTACCCGGCCGCCATCACGAACTGCACCGCCGGCGACGCGCTTGCAGTGTCCGGCCCAGGTTTCGCGCCCGCGTCGAGCAGCAATCGCGCGACGCCGGCGTGATCGTGATCGGGGTTGCCATGCAACGACCCGTGACAGCACCAGCCAAGCGGCGTTGCGCCGTAGTGCGCGTCCTTGATCGAAACGAGCGCGTGCGCGTCCGGGTGCCGCAGGAGCGCCGCGACCGCTGCCCGCGAACCGTCCCACGCGGCGCAGTGCAGGGCAGTCCCCGAGTCGTGGCCCGGCGTGCGTGGGTCGAATCCCAGCTCGAGCATCAGCGCCACGGCGCGAGCGTCACCAGCCCACGCCGCATCGGAGATCGCGCGATGATCCTCTGCCCGCATCGACGCGACGATCGCCGGATGATCCCGCATGACCTGTCTCGCGCGTTCGGCATCGCCGCGTCGCGCAGCGAGCAGCAGGCGATGGAGTGGCGAGGCGAACGCCAGCATCACGTCCAGCGTCTCCCGTTGGTCGAACTGGGCAGCGACGTCGAGCGGTGAGCGGTTGGCGCCGATCGTCCAGAAGTAGATGTGATAGCTGCTCGGTGGCTGCTCGCCGTAGTCGCCTTGCCCGATCCGGAGATCGAGCAGGCCGCGATTGGTCTCGAGCATCGCCCGAGCCGAGTCGGTCAGGCCTAACGCTGCGGCGAGAAAGATGTCGACGGACGCACCGCGGTCTACGAGATGCCGCGAGAGCTCGAACCGCCCCGCGCCACGCGTACGGTCCAGCATCCACTGCGCGGGGGTGGCGCGATGATCGACATCGCGCGCGTCGATGTCTGCCCCGGCGCCGAGCAGAAGGTCAGCGACGGCGCGCGACCTGGCGAAGTGCAGCGGAGTCTGACCATCGCCGCCGCGCTCGTGCACGCGGGCCGGATCCTCGGCGAGCAGCCTAACGAGAATGTCCGGGCGGTCGAGATTCGCGGCCGCGCACGCGTCGGGAACGGCTCCAGCAGCGATCAGGCGTTCCGCCGCCGCGCCGGTCGCGCTGTGCAGGGCGTGGAACCCGCCTGCCCACCATGAGCTCCGCCGGTTCGGGTCGGCGCCGAACTCGAGCAGCACCTCCACGATCGGCAGATCGTTGGCATGCGCGACGATCGCGGGCGAATTGAAGCTGAAGACCGGATCGTTGATCCGTGCCGGCAGCTCAGGGTACTGCTGGAACAGACGTCGAACCGCACGAGCATCGCGTCGGCGAAATGCGTCGTGCACGCGCTCTATGACACTGCCGCGATCTTCTGTCTGAGATTCTTCGATGTGCTCCTTGAGCGCCGCCCAGTTGGCGAAGCCGTATTCCCGCGCGAGCACGAACTGCGCGTCGGCGAGCGCGATGGGCTGCTTGTCCGGGAGCTCCGAGCGTACGCGTGCCTGGGACTCCGCGTCACCGGCAGTGAACGACTCCAGCAGCTCCTTCGCCTGGCGTTTCTGCTGCTCGAAGTTCGGCCGGGCCGGGAGCGAACGGCGGTATGGCGATGACACGTGCGCCTCCTTCGTTACGGCCGGCGTCCGCACGATCGGCCCGAAGAGGGCGTATGTCGTGACACTCACGCGTGGATGGGCGCAGCCCTTTCCGCGGACCGGAGGCGATCCATTCGCCGGGGTGAAAGCTCGCCAGGGCACCGCCCGTCGGCAAGCGACAGCGCCAGCGCTTCCGTCGTCTATCCGGTTGGCCCGAAGCGCTCCGTCTTTACGCGCGCCGGCTCGTGGCCAAGCTCCACGAGCATCTGCGCCGCGGTTTCGACGAGCGCGGTCGGGCCGCAGATGTAGATGTGCGGCCGAAGCGATGGGGCAGGCGCGACCTCGGCGAGCATGTCCGCGTCGATCCGTCGCGTGAAGCCAGTCCAGCCGGACGGCTGTGACCTCGTTAGGGTCTGGACGACGTTCACGCCCGGGTCCTCGGCAAGCGTGATGACCTCATCGCGATAGATCACATCGTCCCAGGCGCGGGAAGAATAGAGCAGTGTGGCTGGTGCGGAGCCGCGAATGGGCGCTGGTAACGCGGCGCGCGTCCGCAGCATTGCCATGAGCGGAACGATCCCTGATCCGCCCCCCACGAGGAACAGCGGTCCGCCCATCGATGGCTCCCACACGAAATACCCGCCGATCGGCCCACGCAGCTCGACCCGATCGCCGACGCCTAACGCGTCCGTCAGATACGGAGACACCTCACCGTCGTCCAACCGCTCGATGGTGATCGCGAGGGTCGAACGCGACGGGGCCGACGCGATCGAGTAGCTCCGCTGCGCCTGATACCCATCCTCGGCCGTGAGCCTGACGTCCACGTGCTGACCCGCCGTGTGACCGGGCCAGTTCGGGACATCCATCACAAGAGTCTTGGCGTGTGCGGTCTCCCGTATGACGTCCGTGATTGTCGCGGCCCGCCACTCGATGCGCCGCGGTCGTACGACCGACGGCGCGACATCGGAGCCGTCGGTCACGGATCTCCGGTGTAGCGCTGTTCTCTCCACGGGTCACCGCGATCGTGGTACCCGTTCACTTCCCAGAACCCCGGCTCGTTATGCGCCGTGAATTGAATTCCGCGCACCCACTTGGCGCTCTTCCAGAAATAGAGATGCGGCACGAGGAGCCGCGCAGGGCCGCCATGCTCGGGATGCAGCGGCTTCCCGTCATAGCCGAATGCGATCCACGCCTTCCCGCCGGCGAGGTCGTCGAACGGCAGGTTCGTCGTGTAGCCACCGTCGGAATACGCAACGATGAACGGTGCCGTCTGCACACCGCGCGCGGCGGCGGCGCCGACCAGCGTGTCGACCGAGATGCCCTCCCACACCGTGTCGAGCTTCGTCCACTTCGTGACACAGTGGATGTCCCGCGTAATGTTCTCGTGAGGCAGCGCCTGAAGCTCGTCCCATGTCCATTTCATCGTCGCGCCATCCACCGCGCGCAGCGTGAAATCCCATTTCGAGAGCGGGGTGTGCGGCGTTGGACCGGCCGAGAGCACCGGGAAGTCACGTTCCTCATACTGCCCCGGCGGGATGCGGCTCTGCCGTCCGGCCGCCGCGCGCCGACCGCGGAATCCGCGTGATATGATCGGTTCGTCAGCCATTGAACTAATGATACCGCCCGTCCCCGTCGCCGGCAGTTATTGGATCGATACCGCTCGCGGGTTCAGGTCGCCGGTGTAGTATCCGATCAACGTCCGTTGGAACAGCAGTGCATAGCGTGCCGTGACGAGCGCGCTCTGTGCTTGCAGCTGAGTCGCTCGCGCCTGCGTTACCTCGAGCAGCGTCGCGGCGCCCACGTTGTACCGCTGCTGCGACGTTTCGAGCGCCAACTGCGCCGCTCGAAGCTGCGCTCCCGCCGCATCCAGCTGCTGTTTATCAGCCACGTAGTCTAGGTACGCCCGACGCACCTCGAGCCCGATCTGCTGTTGCCGATCCTTGAGGTCGAGTCGCGCATTGTCCTCGGCGATCTCCGCTTTCTGCGTTGCGAGATCGACGGCACCGCGATCGAACAGCGGAAGCGAGAAGCCAAGCGCGATCGAGCCCCCACGCCGTTGGTCGAGCTGGTCATAGAAACCAATCGACGTCGCGCTGTTGTACGCCGAGTTGTAGCCGGCCGTGAGAGCAAGTGCGGGCCAGCGACCACCCTTCGCGGCCTTCACGTCCTGCTGCGCGGCGCTCACATTCGCCTGCTGCGCAAACAGGTCCGAACGCTGCGCGTACGCGCGCGTCAGCAGGCTGTCGAGGTTGAAGGCGACCGAGTTGATGTTGGCCGTCGTCGTGTCCAGCGCTGGCGGCGTGAACGCATAATTGCCGCGCGGATCCAGGTTGAGCGCCTGGATGATGTCGACCTTCGCCAACTCGAGGGCGCGCTTGGCGTTCACGAGCTGAGAGAGCGCGGCTGCGACGGTCGCCTGCTGCTGATACAGGTCCGAGATCGCGCGCGACCCAGCATT
The DNA here is from genome assembly GCA_021154285.1 of Gemmatimonas sp. GTDB lineage: Bacteria > Gemmatimonadota > Gemmatimonadetes > Gemmatimonadales > Gemmatimonadaceae > JAJKIV01. The sequence continues at coordinate 5,196 of JAJKIV010000031.1, forward strand.
TACATACGCCTGGATTTGCTTTTCCTGCGCCTGCTGCGCTGTGAGGTTCTCCTGCTGGACGCCGACCTGTTCCTGCTGCTGCACGAGCGCCAGGAAGTTCGATGCGACCGTGAACGCGACAGTCTGCTCGGCACGCTGCACGTTACGCTCGCCCGCGTCCTCGGAGAGTTTTGCGCTGCGCAGACTCGCGACGTTGCTCATCCCGTTGAACAGCGTGACACTCGACGAGACGCCAGTGTTCACCGACTGCGTCGTTTGATCGATGATCCGACCTTCATCCTGGCTGAACGTGCGCCCGTAGTTCTGCCCCGTCGTCGTGTTGAACCGGAAGTCCGGCAGGAACGACAGCCGCTCCTGCCTGACCGTCGCCGAGTTGACCGCAGAGACGTTGCTCGCCTGCTTGAGCGTCGTGTTTTGCCGCAGCGCGATGGTGATTGCCTCGTCGAAGGTGATGGTCTGCACCGGCCCCACGGGCTGCAGCACAGCACGCGGGGGTGTCTGCGGTGGCGTATTCTGCGCCCAGAGCGGCGCCGCCACAATCGCCATGAGTGTGGCAAGATATCGAGTGGTCATTGATCTATACCTTCAGAGCTGTGAACCTTCAGAGCAGTCCCTAGTCCCGATGCCCCTGTCGTTACTCATACCGCAGGGCCTGAATCGGATCGAGCGCGGCTGCCTTCCTCGCCGGGTAAAAGCCGAAGAACACCCCCACGGCGGCGGAGAAGCCGATGGCCAACGCGACGGCCGCGATCGGCACTTCCGTACTCCAGCCGGTGAAGCGTGCCACGAGCGATGCGCCGCCAACGCCCACAACCAGCCCAACCGCGCCCCCGAGCACGCTCATCACGATGCTCTCGACGAGGAACTGCGTGAGCACGTCGGACCCCCGCGCACCGATCGCCATGCGAATCCCGATCTCACGCGTCCGCTCCGTCACGGATACGAGCATGATGTTCATGATCCCGATGCCGCCGACGATCAGCGACACCGACGCGATCGAGGCGAGCAGCCACGTCATGATCTTCGTGGTGCCTTGCGCCGCGTTCGCGATCTCCGTCTGGTTGCGCACCGTGAAGTCATCGTCACCGTCACCGATCTTGTGCGACTCGCGCATGATCGCCGCGGCCTCCTGCTGCGCCGCCGTGATGTCCTGCTGCGACGTCGCGCTCACGAGGATCTGCCAGATCCGCGTGTTGCCGGAGAGCCGCGTCTGCGCGGTCGTATAGGGCATGACCACGATGTCGTCCTGATCCTGGCCGACCGCGTTCTGTCCCTTCTTCGCGAGCACACCGACGATGTCGAACGGCTCGTTGCGGATCTGGATCTGAGACCCCACGGGGTCAACCCCGGGGAACAGGTTGTCGGCGACCGTCTGCCCGATCAGCGCGACCTTGCGCATCCCACGCAGGTCATTGTCCGTGAAGAAGTCGCCCGAGCTCGTCTGCCAGTCGCGCACCGTCTGCCAGTCCGTGCTCACGCCGTTGATGGTCGTGCGCCAGTTCGTCCCGCCGGCAAGTACCTGGACGCGCGTCATGACCACCGGCGTCACGCCGGCGAACAGCGTGCCCTCGCGCTTGAGCTTCTCGGCGTCGTCGATCGTCAGGCGGTTGAACGCCTGCGCGCCCTGACTGACGCCGGACGTGTTGCTCGCCCCGGCCGTGATGACGAGCAGGTTCGTGCCTAACGCGTTGATCTGGTTGGCAATGCCGCGCTGGGCACCCTGACCGACCGCCACCATGATGATCACAGCACCGACGCCGATAACAATGCCTAACATTGTTAGTAGCGTCCGCATCTTGTTCTTCTTGATGCTCTCTCCGGCAACCCGGATCAACACTGAGCTCTTCATACAGTCTCCTCGACCATGATGCCCGGGTCTTCCTCTTCCTCGGGCTCCGTTGCCAGCAGCTGCCGCAGGTCGGCCGCGGCGTTGTGCCGATCCTCTACTGGATGGTCGCGTTTGATGCGCCCGTCTCGCACTTCGACCACGCGCTTGCAGTACTGCGCGACGTCGGGTTCGTGGGTCACCATCACGATGGTGATCCCCTGATCGTTCAATTCCTGAAAGAGCGACATGATCTCGACAGTCATGTGGCTGTCGAGATTGCCCGTCGGCTCGTCGGCGAGGAGCAGCGTCGGCGCCGTAACGAGCGCACGCGCAATCGCGACGCGCTGCTGCTGGCCTCCCGACAGCTCACTCGGCTGGTGATCCAGACGATCGTCAAGACCGACGCGTCGAAGGGCCTCCGCGGCGAGCTCCTTCGTGTTCTTCCAGCGGCCGGCGCGGTCGTAGAGTAAGGGCAGCTCTACATTGTCCAGCGCCGAGGTGCGTGCCAGCAGGTTGAAGCCCTGAAACACGAAGCCGAGCTTCTCGTTCCGGAGGTCCGCCAGCTGATTGCGATTCAAGCCGTCGACGCGGATCCCGTCCAGCCAGTACGACCCCGACGTCGGCGTGTCGAGACAGCCGAGCATGTTCATGAGCGTGGACTTTCCCGACCCCGACGCTCCCATGATTGCCAGCATCTCGCCACGCTCGGCGGTCAAGTCCACCCCACGCAGCGCGTGGACGATGTTGTCGCCCATCGTGTAGTCCTTGCGAACGCCTTCGATCCGGATGACCGGCGTCGGCGACGCGTCGCTCGTGATGACGTTAGGCATGGCTAGAACCCTCCAGGCCCGGGTCGGCGCTGCTGCTGGAACGGGCTATTGGTGGTGGGCGACGTCGCGGCCGCGGCGGTCGTCGACCCATTCGTGCCGATGATCACCTGCATGCCTTCCTTCACGTCCGGCCCGATGACCTGCGTGTTCTGACCGTCTGAGAGGCCGGTGCGGACGCGCATCATGGCCGGCTTGCCGTTGGCGCCTACGTACCACAGCTGAGCGAAGCTGCCACGGCCGCCGGAGGTCGATCGCGAACGCGTCGCCCCGCCGGTGCCCGATGCGCCGCCCGGTCCGCCGCCAACTTGGCCGGCGCCCGCGCTCCCGCCAGCGGCCGCTCGCGCTTTCCGGATGCTGTCACGCCGTGCGGCAAACGCCAGCGACTCGGCCGCCGTACGTGGCGCGCCCGTCGCGTTGGTGACGCCGGCGGCCGCCATCATCTCGGGCGTCGCTCGGAAGCGCAGAGCAGCGTTAGGCACCATCAGGGCGTTATCGGCCGAGCCGGTCAGGAACGCGACCGTCGCCGTCATACCCGGTAGCAGCGTGCCCTTCGGGTTGGCGACGGTCACCACGACCGTATAGTTGACCACGTTCTCGGTCGTCGTCGACTGCAGTCGCACCTGGCGCACCTTCCCGTCGAAGTTCTGGTTCGGGTACGCCTGAACCGTGAAGTGCACATCCTGGTTCTCGTGGATCAACCCGATGTCGCTCTCGTCCACGTTCGCGAGGATCTGCATCTGTGACAGGTTATTCGCGATCAGGAAGAGCTGCGGCGCCGAGAGGCTCGCCGCGACGGTCTGGCCCACGTCGACGTTACGCTGAACGACCACGCCATCGATGGGCGCGTAGATCTGCGTGTAGGCGAGATTCTGCTTCGCGCGATCCAGAGCGACCTGCGCCGACTTAACACTCGCCTGCGCGACTGTGTAGTTGTATTGCGCAGTCGTGAACTCGGTCGCCGTCAGCACCTTCTGGTCATACAAGGTCTTGTTGCGATCGTACTCGGCCTTCGAGCGATCGAGGTCAGCCTGCGCTCGCACGACACCGGCCTGAGCATCCAGCACGGCCTGCTGAGCCAGCGTGGGGTCGATCCGTGCCAACAGCTGGCCCTTCTTCACCCGGTCGTTGAAGTCGACCAGGATCGCCGAGACCTGACCGGATACCTGGGTGCCAACCTGAACGGTGGTCACGGCACTGAGCTGGCCCGTGGCAGACACCGTAGACTCGAGGTTCCCGCGAGTTACGGTCGCGAACCGATATGACGGCGCTTCGTGCGCCTCGGCGTTCCGGTAGATCCATAGCCCCAGAGCGCCCGCGGCGACGACGATGGCCCCTACTGCGAAACGCGTTCTCTTGGTCATGTGTTCCTCACAAGTGATCGGCTCGATTTACGACTCCGAGCCTAACGGGGTTCACCCGTCTCCTATCGTGAGGAATACGAATCAAGGGCTGTTCCGTGCATGCCAAATTCGCCAAGTGCACTGGGGCGTAACGAATTGCACGGAGGCTCCAACGGACTGCCAAACGGTGGCGGAGTCTGCCGCTGGCCTGGTCCGGCTGCATTTATCGGCGCGCGCTTTCTGCTCGTGCATCTCGTGTACGTCGCGGTGCCGTTCGTTTTTGGCGCCCTGACGGCTGGCTGGCGGCCGCCGTATCCTTTGATCGTGGCCACCGCGTCTCTTCCACTGACCGATTCTCTCGCCCCGAGCGGACGCCGAAGCATCGGTTTTCCGCTGCAGCGCACGGAGCTGCTGCTCATCTTCGCGTTCTGGACCGTGCTCGCCGTGCTCAACGCCGCGAGTCGGTTGCTCGACCCGCGTGGGCCTGCGTTTCAGCAGCCGTTTCCGGCGTCGACGCCCATCACACTCGCATTCGCCGAGTACTACCTGTGGGCAGTCCTCACCGTCCCGATCTTCTGGCTCTCGAGCCGCGTCAGTCTCGAACCACGAGGCAACAGGCTCGGAAGAGTCCTGCTGTTCCTGGGTGTGGGAGTCGTCACGGCGATGTTTGTGGACATCGCCATCCACTTCATGCGCGTCTCGCTGCTCGACATTCCGCCGCGACCGCGTCGTGGCGGCCCGCCGATCACCTGGCTCACAGGCATTGAGCGGCTGTGGTTCCTCGATGACCTCACCGTCTATTTCGCCGTGCTCGCGGCGGGCATCGCGCGCGACATCTTCACGCGCTATCGCGCCCGGCATGACGAGACGGTCCGGCTGACAGCGCAGGCGGCACAGCTGCAGGCGCAGCTCGCGGAGGCGCGACTTGCTGTCCTGAGCGCGCAGCTCAACCCGCACTTCCTTTTTAATACACTCCACGCGGTGTCGTCACTCGTCGAACGCGACCCGCGTGGCGTCCGTCGCATGATCGCACGCTTGAGTGAGCTCCTGCGCGTGACCCTCGAGGGCACGAGTGAGCAGGAGATTTCGCTGTCTCGCGAGCTCGAGCTGCTTCGCCTCTACCTTGATATCATGCAGGTCCGCTTTCAGGGGCGGCTGGATGTGGATGTCCAGGTGGACGACACCGTCATGGATGCGCTCGTCCCGAACTTCGTTTTGCAGCCACTGGTCGAGAACGCCGTGATGCACGGCGTGGCGAAGGTGGCGGGCAGTGGCCGGATCGAGCTGCGGGCGCGTCGCGCCGGCGACGATCTCGTGATCACGGTTCACGACAACGGCCCGGGAATCGACGCCGCGATCTCCACCGACAACAACGGGAGCCTGACGCGTTCACGTGGCGAGATGGGCGGCACCGGCGGCGTGGGACTCAGCAACACGCGAGCGCGGCTCGAGCAGCTCTATGGTCCGGACCAGCGCCTGTCGCTCCGCCGGGCGGGGCACGTCGGCACCGTGGCCGAGATCGTGTTGCCATACCACACGGCGGCGGACCTTCACGCCGAAGCGGCACCCGCGACCGCCTAACGTCGATCCATGCCGGAACGCCCGACCATCCGCGTGCTGATCGTGGACGATGAGCCGTTGGCACGCCAGCGTCTCGAGGACCTGCTGGGCGCCGAGAGCGGCGTGGAGATCGTCGCCAGTGTCGACAACGGCGAAGCCGCCGTCGATGCCGTTCGGTCACTCCATCCCGACATCGCGTTTCTCGATGTGCAGATGCCCGGAAAGACCGGCATCGACGTCGTACGTGAGATCGGACCCGACGCGATGCCGCTCACGATCTTCGTGACGGCCTACGACCGCTACGCACTACAGGCGTTCGACCTAGCGGCGGTCGACTATCTCGTGAAGCCGTTCGACGACGAGCGCTTCGAGCAGGCATTCCAGCGCGCCCGTCGATACGTGGAGCTCGAGGAGATCGGCGAGCTTCGCGAGCGACTGCTCGCTGTGCTGGATGGTGGTTCGCGCAGCGGCGCGCCAACTGCACCGCCAGCGCCAGCGTCAGGTGGATCGCCGTATCTCGAGCGGATCGCCGTCGAGATGCGTGGCAAGGTCCGCGTTGTTCCTGTTGCGCAGATCGAGTACATCACCGCGAGCGGTCCCTACGTCGAGCTGCACACCAGCGAGCGCGCGTACCTCATTCGCGAGGCGATTCACACGCTCGAGGAGAAGCTCGACCCCAATCGATTCCTCCGCATCCATCGCTCGATCATCGTGCGGGTCGATCTCATCGACACCTTTCATCGCGGTGCCGGAGGCGATTACGAGGTGCAGCTCAAGGGCGGCGCGCGCCTGCGCGTCAGCCGCTCGCGCCGCGAGGAGCTGGAACGTCGACTGGGCGTCACGAGCTGAGCCCGGCCGACTGAGTCCCGGCCGTCGGCGTCAGGAGTCCCGTAAGGCCGTGATCGGGTCGACTCGCGATGCCCTCAGCGCGGGGAAGAGTGCGGACAGCCCTGCGACCACACCGAGGATCGCCGGCGCCGCGACGTAGATCGCCGGGTCGTGCGCGCTGACGCCATAGAGCAACGTCGAGATGACACGGCCGAGACCTAACGCGAGCAGCACGCCCGCCATGAGCCCGATGCCGACCGCCCCGAGCCCGTTGGCCATCACCGTGCGTACGACCTCCACGGGGCGAGCACCGAGCGCCACGCGTACCGCCAGCTCGTGGGTGCGCTGGTTCACGGCATAGGCCACCATCGCATACACGCCTCCCACCGCAAGGACGAGGGCGATGACCGCGAACGATCCGAGCAGCAGCATTGCGAACCGACGCGGCACGCTCGCCCGCGACACGACGCTCTCCAAGCTCTCGAGCCCTACGATCGGCAGTGTCGGGTCGAACGTTCGGACGACACGCCGGACCGCCGGCGCCAGTGCCGAGGTAGACCCGCTCGTCCGGACGACGTAGCGCATGTAGCCCGATGGCTCGCGTTCCTGCGGCACGTAGATGTCCACGCCTGGTGGACTCTCGAGTGACGTGTGCCTGACGTCACGCACCACGCCGATGATGGTGAGCCACGCCGAGTCGCCGGTAATCCGCACGCGCCGCCCAATGGGGTCGGCGGCGGGGAAGAGCGTGTTCGCCGCGGTCTCGCTGATCGTCACCACGCGCCACCCATCAGCTGCGTCGCTCGCGGCGATCGCTCGGCCGCGACGCATGGACATGCCCGCGGCGGCGGTGAACCCGTCAGTCGTTAGGCGGTACGCCACCTCGGCAGGTCGGTCCGGCGGCACGACCGGGCGTCCTTCGATCTCGAGCTCGGTTGTCATGTTGCCGCCGGCGAGCGGTACGTGCGTGGACGCACCCGCCTCCGTCACGCCGGGAAGGGCACGAAGCATTGCCACGAGGCGATGATGCGCCTGCGTGATCTCGTCATTGGTGCGGTAGCTCGAAGCGGGCAATCCGAGCTCGAACGTCAGGGCGTTGCGCGCGTCGAATCCCGGATCCACTGCGAGCAGTCGCGAAAAGCTCAGAATCGTTAGGCCCGATCCGATGAGCAGCATTGCGGCGAGCGCGACCTCCGTCGCCACGAGCGCGTCACGTGTGCGCGCGCGCGACCGGCTACTGGACACGCGCCGGCCGGCTTCACGCAGAGCATCTCCGGCTGGTGTGCGCGCCGCGTACAATGCAGGCGCCAGCCCGAACACGACGCCCGTGAGCACCGCGAGCACGGCCGCAAACGTCACCGCGCGCCAGTCGAGCGCAATGTCGCTGTTCGACTGGAATGCGGGCGGTCCGAACCGAACGAGGATAGCGACGAGTCCACGGGCGAGTGGCAACCCGATCACGGCGCCGATGACCGCGAGCGCCATACTCTCGGTGGCGAGCTGTCGAACAATCCGCTCGCGTGTCGCGCCGAGCGCAGTGCGAAGCGCGACTTCGCGCGCGCGTGCGGCCCCGCGTGCCAGCAGCAGGTTGGCGACGTTCGCGCACGCGATGAGCAGCACCAGCGCGACCGCTGCCGACCCGATCACGAGCAGCGGACGGACGTCGCTCGCGATGTCCTCGCGCAGCGGGATCACCCGCGCGCCCCAGCCGCGATTGGTGGCAGGGAAGTCGGCGCCCTGTCGCGCGGCGAGCGATGTAAGCGCCGACTGTGCCCGATTGACCGAGACATCACGTCGCAGGCGGCCGAACACATACAGGTAGTGTGATCGCCGGTTCGCCAGCGTCTCGCCAGCGAGAATCATTGGCCGCCAGAGATCGGACGCCTCCGGTAACGGATACCGCAACTGGAACCGCTCCGGCATCACGCCGACGACAGTGTACTTCCGCCCGTTGAGCGAGAGCTCGCGCCCGATGATCGATGAGTCCGAGCCGAACCGCTCACGCCAGAACGCGTACGAGAGCACGACGACCGTGTTCTTGCCGGTCGTCGCTTCCTCCGGCACGAACACGCGCCCGAGGAGCGGGCGGGTGCCCAGCGTCTGAAAGAAGTCGCGCGACACAGCCATCCCGCTGACGCGCACCGGTTCGTCCCCGCCGGTGAGGTTCGGTCGCCACGGCGCCACGGCCGCGACGCCATCGAATACCGCTCGCTCCGCGATCCAATCGCCGTACGTACCGGGCGAAACCTCGTTCTTGCCCGGCGCGACGCCGCCATCCGCTCGAGGCGGGGACTCCCACAGCGCAACCAGACGGTGAGGGTCGGCGTACGGCTCGGCGCGGACCAGTAGCGGGTTGACCACGCTGAACAACGCGGTGCTAGCGGCGACCGCCACGGCAATCGTGAGGATCACGACCGACGTAAATCCCGGGTTGGAGCGCAGCGAGCGAACGAGATACCGCAGGTCGCGGAGCAGCGTGTCCATGCATACCTCGAGGTTGGCGATATCGAGCGTACGGGTGGGACAGGCGAACTGACGAAATCGTTCGAGCGCCTACCGCGACCGCGGACGCGGCGTAGGTTGATGCGGACGCGTCAGGCCGACCCGTACCCCAATCCGTGCCGACCTCGATCCCCGACTCGTTTCAGGACCGCCTCGACTCCCTCGAGAAAACGGTCGCCAATCTCGCGCGTGACCTGCGCGCGCTTCGGACCGTTGTCGAACGTCTCGACCGGCAGCGCGACGGCGCAACAGCGCCCCCCGTTCACACTGATAGTGTTCCCGGGCCCGTCGTCCCGGAAATAGAGCACTCGCGTCCTGAGCAACTGGCCGATGTTGAGCAGCCGCCAGTCCCCACCGACCGGCCAATCGGCATGGAGCGACTGCGCGGTAACGACCGGCGTCCCTTGGACCTCGAGTCACTGATCGGCCGGTACGGGACCCTCGCGCTCGCCTCCCTGACGATTCTGCTCGGTGCCGGTGCGTTTCTGAGCTGGGCGATTGCGCACGGGAAGATTGGCCCGGGCCTCCGGGTGTCCCTTGGCGCGTTAGGTGCCGCTGCCGTGGCGGTTGTCGGCTGGCGACTTCGTGCCCGCGGCTCGGTTCGATACGGCAGCACGCTGCTGGCGCTGGCCCTCGCCCTCGTCCATGTCGACGCGTGGGGGGCCGGTCCCTACCTGAAGCTCGTCACGTCGCCAGTCGCGCTCAGTATCGCTGCGGCCGCGTCCATCGCGTTGGCCTTGCTCGCCTGGGTGAACGACGAGGAAGCGCTCTTCAGCGTCGGCGTTGGCGGCGCGCTTGTCGCGCCCTTCGTGACGTCGAGCGACTCCGGCAACATTGTGGCGCTGCTCATCTACGGGTATGTCGTCCTCGCTTCTGGGCTTGCGGCGCTTCGGCACCGCGCGTGGCGCACGGCGGTGATGGTCGTGATCGCTGGATGCTGGCTCTATGTGAGCGTGACATCCGCGTCGCTGAGCATCGATGAGTTGAACGTCCGCGACTATCCGGCGGTGTTCGCCATTGCCATCGCCTGGACCACGATCGTGGCGACGGGCGGCATCTGGGGCGCGCGCGTTGCGAGGTCCGCGCTCGTCGCGTTATTCGGGGCGCTCGTGGCGCAGGCGAACGACCGAACGCCCGCAACGGACCTGCTCGTGCTCGCCGCGTTCGGCACCATCACCGCGTACGTGACGGTTGCCTCCCTCGGCGACGCGAGGGGCGAACGGCTCGCGAAACAGCCGCTGTTCACCGGCGCGCTCATCCCGTTGGCGTTAGGCGGCGTCGCCATCGTGTCTGCACCGGACACCGTGCTGGCGAGAACCCTCGTAGCGCTCGCATGGACGGTGGCCGCTGTTGCGGCGGCCTTCCTCCAGCCGGCAGCGCGACCCACGCACATAATGGTCGGGGGAATCGCGAGTGGCGCCACACTCCTGTTCGCGCTCGAGGACAGGGCGGTCGCGTCCTGTGCCGCACTGTCCGCGCATGCCGCCGTGCTGTCGCTGCTGTTGCGCCCCTTCCGAACACGTCTGCTCGGGGTCCCGATCGCGTTAGGCCTCGCCATCCTTACGCCCTGGGCGTTCCAGCTGCTTGTCCATCGCCTGCCCTACCAATACACCCCGTTCTTGACGACACCATCCCTCGCGGGGCTGGCCATGTCGTCGGCGTGGCTGCTGGTGTCCTGGAACGGTTACCGCGCCGAGTTGGCGGACTTCGGCCCGGGCGCGGCCGAGACTCGCACCGCCGTCAGGCTCGCGGGCTCCGCCGTGACCTTTCTCTGGGGAAACACGGAATTATCTCACGCCTACTCGGCCGACATTGCGACCTTTCTTCTGATTCTGTACTACGCGGCAGTCGGCGTCGGGGCGATCTTCGTCGGCCGTGCGCGAGCGATCCGCATTCTCCGCCAGGTTGGCCTGGGGCTGGCGATCTTCGCCGCGCTCAAGGCAATCGCCCAAGCATCGTCGCTGGCAATCGGGCTCAGGGTCGGAAGCTACCTGCTCGCGGGCTTGTTTCTGTTGGCCGTGGCGTACTGGTACCGCGAGACGGATCGGGAATCGGGAATGGGGAATCGGGAATCGGAACTGGCGGCAAACGACTAGCGACTGTCGACTGACG
>JAJKIV010000032.1 GCA_021154285.1 Gemmatimonas sp.
AGGCCCGCACGCAGACCGCGGTTCGAGACCGAGTAGTCCTGCAGGCTCACCTGCTGCTCGAGCTTCGTGTTCGAGATCCAATCCTGATAGTTCGCGTAGCCGGGCGAGCCCGGACTCACGTTCGTGATCCGCTCCAGCTCTCGTTGCGCCTCCGCCTCGGAATCGCGCACGATCACGTAGCCGGCGACGCCATAGCTCATTGGCTCCAGCCCGAGCTTCTCTCGACGCTCGGCCATGTCGGCGATCTTCGGAGCAACGCGCTCCGGCGGATCGCCGTGCATTACGTAGGCGTCACACGCGCGTGAGATGAGCGACTTCGCGGCCTCGGACTCGCCACCCGCGTAGATCGTCGGCCGCGGGCGCCTAACGGGCTTCGGCTCGAGGATCAGGTCGCTCACCTGATAATACTTGCCCTTGTAGTCGAACTTGGGCTGCTTCCACGCCCCGTCGATCACGTCGAGCCACTCGGCCGTGCGCGCATACCGGTCGTCGTGCTGATCGAACTGCACGCCGTAGCGGCGCGCCTCGTCGGACCACCACGAACTGACCACATTGAGCGCCAAGCGGCCGTTGCTGATCTGGTCGATGTTCGCGGCGTGCTTGGCGAGGATCGCGGGCTGATGGAACGTCGGTCGAACGGCGACCATGAGCTCGAGGCGCTTCGTGACCGCCGCGAGCGCCGCGGCCGTCGACCACGCGTCGAGCGCCGGCGCGTCGATCCCCTTGATGTCGTTCAGGAACAGCTCGGCGATGAGCGTGAGGTCGAACCCGATCTCCTCGCTGCGCTGAGCAAGGCGGCTGACGTACGCCCACGACGTTTCCATCTGCTCGTCGGGCACGTTGCGGAGCCAACCGCCGAAGACGGGAAGCCAATAGCCATATCGCATGGTTAGACCTCCGCCGGAACGTGGGAACTGGGAACCGGGAACTGGGAACCGGGGTTCCACGGGGCTTCTGTTCCCGGTTCCCCGTTCCCGGTTCCCACTCTGCCTTCGATATAGTCCACGAATGTCCGCCACGGATCGAACCCGATCACGTTCACCGGATCGGCCACGAAGTTCGAGAGCGCGTTGACGTCGTAGAAGTAGTGCTTGCCGTCGCGGTCATCGACGAGGTATTCGATGCCGCCGATATCGAGGTGCGCGGCCTGGGCGATCCGTTCCACCTCGGCGATGATCTCCGCCGGTGGATTCGCGGCCTCCACCTTGAGGCCCGTCTTTGGCGCGTCCACCGCACAGGCGCCACCCACGAGCTCCACGCCGGTCGTCGTCTGGCAAGCGTCGGCGGGGCAGAGGTCGAACGACCCCACGGCCGGATAGACATTGATCGCGTACAGGAACTTGCCGCCTAACGTCTCGACGCGCGTAATGTGACCGTCGCGAAGCAGCGCCGACTCCTGGACCAGCGCCGTCCCGTCAATGCCTAACGTCACCCGGCCCGCTGCGACCTCGGCCGCCAGCGTCTCGGGCGTGTCATAGCGCGTAATGCCCGCGCCGCTGCCGCCGACATTCGCCTTCACGAGCACCGGGAACCGCAGACCCTTCGCCGCGGCGGGCGCCTGCGAGGCGTCGTTGATCACGACGGCGCGCGGGAACGGCAGGCCGAGTTCCGTGAGAAGATCGAGTTGCGTTGCCTTGGAGATCTCGAGGCCGTACACGGCGGACCCGTTCACGACCGGGACCCCAAGGCGCTCGAGGTGCTTGAGCCAGTGCAGCGTGTAGAACGTCGTCTGTCCATGCGCCCGGAGGTAAGCCGACGGGCTCGCGCGATTCACGACGAGCGAATACGGCGCCTCACGCTCCGACGGATCGAACCGGTGCGCGGCGGCGTCGAGCCTAACGTATGGAATCCCGCGCCGCTCGAGCTCGCTGAAGAGCGGGCGGAACCAATCGGGATGCTCGTGAAAAACGGCGATGGGACGTGCTGCGTTCGGCATGGATCAACTCTCTACGAAGGTGGTCGACGATGAATCGGTCGGAGCGTGAATTCGTTCGCTGAGCGTGATGGCTTCGGCGACGGCAGCGTCCAGCCGCGCGACGAGAGATTCGTGGGGAACACCGTTCTCGAACGCCGAGTCGGTGCCGTACACTCCCGTGGGTGTCGTGACGGCCCCGACGCTCGCGAACAACGGGCGCAGGCCGTGGTCAATGACGAGCTGGTGGGCTGACGAGCCGCCAGTCGCGATCGCGATCGCCGTCTTGCCGACGAGGCCGTTGAGCGGCAACAGATCGAAGAAGACCTTCAGGAGTCCGCTGTAGGTGGCGCGATAGACAGGCGTGCTGGCGACGATGATCGTCGCCCGACTCACGCTGCCAAGCGCGCTATCGACCGCGTCTGCACGCCGGCGCCCGAGTAGCGCGTCCGCAGGCAGGGCGGCGAGGTCGATGAGCGTCGCGGTCGCACCGCGGTCCGACAGCGCGACCAACGCGCGCTCCAGCAGCGCCCGCGACTTCGATCGCGCTCCCGGGCTTCCGGAGATGCCCACCGCGTTGAATGTCGTCGCGCTCATATCACCCATGCGTGCCTCCACTGACGCCGCCGGGCGCAACGCGATCGGTGCCGCGGTCGAGATCCGGTTGACCGCATGCGGTCGTGTTACGTCCGACGTACCGGAAAACGAAAGCGCCCGACTCAAGAGGCCGCCGGGCGCGTCGCGTTTTAGCTCGTTGTTTTACGTGGCGGCAATAGGCGGCAAATCACCACGGGATTCAGTTGTCTCTCGGAAGACTAGAAGGCCAGCGCCGACCAGTCAAGCCAGAGATTCGTATCGGAGTTGTTACGCCGGCGGCTTCCCGAGCCTCGTCAGTGCGGCGCGGATCCGCGGATCGTTAGGCCGCTTCGTCCACGCCGCCTGATAGCGCGCGACGGCCTTGTCCTTGTCGCCCTGCTTCTCGGCGATGTCGCCGAGCTGCATGTCCACGTCGGCGGAGTTCGGGTTGTACTCCTGGCTCATGGTGAGGATCGCGACTGCCGCATCAGCCTTGCCGCGGCCGGCGAGCGTACGCGCGGCAACGCTCAGCGGGTACTCGCTGAAGTCATAGCGACCATTCCCCATGTTCTCGCGCAGCTTCCGATAGCGCGCGATTGCCGAATCGGCGCCGAACTGGTCGACCGCATCGGTGATCACGGTCTCGATGGTGCCGGGGAGCGGCGAACCGCGGTGGCACGTGACGCACGTGATCCTCACCGCCTCGTGACGCTGCGGCACCTTCGCCAGGGTCACGCCATTCAGCGTATCCACCATGGCGAGCATGAAACGCGCGGTCCGCTTTTCGACCTTGTCATCGAGGGCCGGCTTGAGGCGCGGTCTCCCGCCCGCCTGTGCGGGCTCCTCTTCGACGTGGCAGAATGCGCACTTCACGCCCAGTGCGTACGTGAAGCCGCGCATGATCGTGAAGAGCGAGTCGCGAGGCAGGTCCTTCGAGAAGTACTTGAGGTTCTCGTACGGCTGCTGTTGCGGTGGGCCACCGCCTCCGCCCTGCGCGAAAGCTCGGGTGACGATCGGGGCCGAGGCGGTTGCGAGAATGACTGAGAGAGCAAGGCGACGGACGACAGCAGATAGAGCCATGGACGTTCGCTCCGGGGCGTTGTCGGGCCGAGTCCGGGTTGGGCTCGGTGCGGCCCACATGATGTCGTTTCGTCCCACGCTCGGCTAGTCCGGCGCCACGGCCGCGCCGATAGTGCACGCGCATACGAGACAGGAGACGGCCGTCTCCGGTCTACAGTTGCCCCGAACCCTAACGACTCGCCTACTGCGCCGGCCGAGGAGCCTCGTTCGTGGGGAGATGCTCCGACAAATACCTCGTCAACAACGAATAGAGGTGAATCGACGTCCCCTCCCCCTCACAGATACAGTGCGTCCGATTCGGATACACCATCAGCTGGAACGGCTTGTTCGCCTTCACCAGCGCATTTACCAACGCCTCGGTGTTCTGGTAATGCACGTTGTCATCCCCACTTCCGTGCACCACGAGCAGATCACCTTTGAGCTGGCTCGCGAACGTCACCGGTGAGCCGACACGGTATACCTCCGGGTTGTCCTGCGGCAGACCCACGTAGCGCTCCTGGTAGATCGTGTCGTAGTAGTGCAGGTCCGCGACCGGAGCGACTGCCATTCCCATGCGATACACGTCCGGTGTTCGGAACATCACGTTGAGTGTCGTCGAGCCACCACCGCTCCAGCCCCACACGCCGAGTCGGCGCGGATCGACGAACGGCCACTTCCCGATCGCGCGGGCAGCGGCTGCCTGATCGGCGCCATTCAACACGCCCATCTGCTTGTAGATCACCTTGCGCCACGCGCGTCCCCGCGGCGCCGGGGTGCCGCGGTTATCGACACTCATCACGATGTATCCCATCTGCGACAGCATGAGGTGCCACAGGTAACCGCCGCCGCCCCACGAGTCGGTCACCGTCTGCGCCGCCGGCTCTCCGTAGACCTCGAACACGACGGGATACTTCTTCGTCTGATCGAATCCGGGCGGCTTGATCATCCAGCCGTCCAGCTTCACGCCCTCGCCAATGTCGACGCGGAAGAACTCGCGCGGTCCCAGCTCGAGCGCTGCCATGTGCGCACGCAGCTCGGCGTTGTCCTGGAGCACCCGGACCCGTTTGTGATCCGGCAGTGTGATCAGCTCCACCGTGGGCGGCGTGCCGAACGAGGACCACGTGTGCACGGCGTAGCGCCCGTTAGGCGAGATCTCGTAGGAATGCGTGCCCGGCTGGTCCGCGGGCGTCACGCGCGTGGTCACACCCGGCCGTTTCAGCGACGTGCGATATAGGTAGAGCTGTGTCGGATTCTGTGGCGACGCGTAGTGATAGACGTATTCGCCCGTCGCGTCCGTCCCCAACACGGCCTGCGCTCCGAACGCGAAGGCCGGATGCGTCACGTCCATCGAGTCCGCGCTGAGCGCCTTGACCGTCGCACCGTCGCGCGACACCTCATACATGCGCCGCCATCCGGTGCGTTCGCTCATCCAGGTGAACTCGCGGTCCTTGTCGAGCCACCGCACGTCGTTCACCACATCCACCCAAGCCGAGTCGCGCTCGACGAGGATGGTCTTCACGCTGCCGGTGCGCGCGTCGGCGAGGAGCACGTCGATCTCGTTCTGCGGTCGATTCATGCGCTGGATCAGGAGCTCGCTGGAGTTCGCGAGCCCAGCCCAGTCCATGCGCGCGAGGTACTGGTTGCGCGGGTCGCCATCGATCGCGAGCCACGTCGTCGCGCCGCCGGTCGCGGCGACAACGCCAATCCGGCCCGCGGAGTTCGTGGTCCCCGCCTTCGGGTACTGGACCGGATTGACGAACGAGTAGAGGGAGTCCGTGTCGTCGATGAGGTCGAAGTCCTTGACGCCGCTCGCATCGAGCTGCCAGTACGCGATCGACTTGCCGTCCGGGCTCCAGCGGAACCCGTCGCGGAGGCTCAACTCTTCCTCGTAGACCCAGTCGAATGTCCCGTTGATGATCGTGCGGGAGCCATCGCTCGTGAGGCGCGTGATCGCGCCGTTCGCGACGTCCTCGACGTAGAGGTCGTTCTGCCTGACGTACGCCACGCGTCTGCTGTCCGGGGAAAACTTGGCGAACATGAGTGTGGACCTTGGTGCATCGCCGCCGAGCTTCCGCAGCTGATGCGAGGTCAGGTCGAGTACCCAGTAGTCGCCGCGCGTGTTCTCGCGCCAGACGCGCTCCGACGCGGTGAAGACGAGCAGACGCTTATGGTCGGGCGACCAGAAGTAGTCCTCGACCTCGAGCGGCGCGGACGCGCCGTTAGGCGTCAGCCACGTTGATTGAACGAGGACGTCGCGCGCCCCCGTTCGCGCGTTGAAGCGTGCGAGCTCCTCTCCGTTCTGTTGTGGGCTCGCCTGCAGCGCGGCGTAGGTCGAGTCGTCGAGCCAGCGGAGCTGCCCCGCGCCGCGGGCGGCGAATTCGCGTGAGCCGAAGATCCGCTCGACGGTCAGGCGGGACGCCGTCGCCGGCGGCTGCGCGACGACCACGGCCGGAAGGATTGCTGACGCTACCAAACACGCCGCGCGCATCGATGAGAAGTGAATCGCTGTCATAGTTCCAATTTAGGATCACTTGGGGGTCAGAGTCCTTATTCATCGTTTCAACGCCCTTGGGGGCGTTGAAACGATGAATAAGGACTCTGACCCCATACGGCGCCATGCGTTGCCCACCCCCGATTTCCGCCACTCGCCACAGCGTCGTTTTTCGCCCGGGCGGGGCGGTTACAGCTTGGCGACTCCACCAACCACCGTGAAATGGAGTTGTCATGTCGATAGTCCGAAAGCTGCGCCCCGCCCGGCTGAGCGCCGGAACGCTCGCCATCGCGACGGCTGCTGCCTTTATCGCGCCACCCGTTACGGTCGCACACCGCGAGCCAGCCGCCGCGGCCGCGCTCGACACCGCCATCGTCCGCATGGGCGGCCAGGAAAACCTCGCCCGCATCGAGCGCGTGCGCTTCGAGATGATGACTCTCTGGCAGCGTATGACGTTCGAGACGCGCCCGTCGGACCTCATCAGCACGTACGAGCTGCACAGCGACCTTCGGAACTACGCCCTCGTCGCCTGGCGGAACACGCGTCGGTTCGTCAGCGGCCCCCAGATGCAGGAGATGACCGACATCGTCCAGAAGGACGTGGGGATCCGGCGTTTCCCACCCAACGCCAACGGCACGGCGTCGGCATGGGCGCCCATCAACGTCGCCTACATCGACGAGCGCAAGGAGGTCTTCGCGTTCGCCCCCGAGCGGCTGCTACTCGCCGCCCACACCGCGAGCGATCTGCGCGCGCTCTCCGACACGACGATCGCCGGCCAGCCCCACGCGCGCCTTAGCGCGACGATCGATGGGTTCCCCACGACGATCTTTCTCCGGCGCAACGACGGCTTCCTCGCCATGGCTCGCTATCACGCCGGCCAGCCTAACGACTTCGGGCTCGCGCCGTGGGGGGACATGGAGACGGAGATGTGGTACTCGCGCTGGACGAAGTTCCCGGTCGCGGGAAGCTCCAGCATCGCCTATCCCACGCAGTGGGACGTGCGCCGAGTGGGCCACATGTACAAGCGCCTCGTGGTGCTGTCGGCCAACTTCGACGCGGAAGCGCCTGCGGATTCGTTCGCCATCTCCGACTCTCTGAGGACCGCGTTCGCGAGCGGCCCATCCAGCAAGCCAATGTGGGAGCTTCCGATGGACTCGGCCAAGCTTCTCGAGCCGCGTCTCGCACGCCTCGGCCAACCCGGCGCGACGCAGGCTGCGGTGAAGCTTGGCAAGTCGTGGCTCTTCCTCGAGGGTGCGAGCGTACCGCAGCGCAGCGAGACCGATGCCCAATGGCTCGCCTCGGCGGACCCGGGGTCGGCCGTTGCCGGGCTTCTCGTGACGGCCCCGAACACAGGGCGCGGCGGTGCCGCGTGGTTCGTCCAGAAGAGTCTCCCGGTCTACGTGACGGCCGGTGCCGCGTCGGCGATGAGCACGACCCTCGGGAACTGGAAGCGGGGGCGTTCCGAGGCGAGGGTCGTGTCGAAACCGCAGTGGCTGCGTATCGGCGGTGATTCCGTGTGGGTCGAGCCGATCGACCTGCCGGACTACCCTGGGGCCCTCGTTGCGTACGTGCCGTCGCTGCGCTGGGCGTATAGCGGACCGGCCGCAACACCGCTCTACTTCGACATGGTCGTCGCTCGCATTCGGGAACGCGGGTGGGGGGTAGACCGCATCGGGTCGATCCGGTCGCTCGTGCAGCCGATCCCGGCGCGGACTGCATCACGTTAGGCATGGGTCATTCCGAGCGGAGGCGCCGGCAGGCGCCGCAGTCGAGGAATGACACTTGGAGGTTGCGACACCATAGATTCCACGCGATGACACCCGGCACGCCGCTCACCGATGGTCCCGTCGTCGCCGAGCCCGAAGGCTCGACGTGGTGGGACGACGAGCGCGCGTTCGTGGGCAGGAGACCCACATGGTCGCTCATCCTGCTGGTGTGGCTCATCCCGGCGACCGTCGGGCTGCTTCAGATGGTCGCTGCCAATCTGCTGCGCGGCACACTCGGAAACGAATGGCCGTGGGCGCTGCTGCAGATCCCGCGCTGGCTCACGTGGGTGCCCATCACACCGATCGTGTTCTGGGCGGCCGACCGGTTCCCGTTCCGGCGCGATCGGCTCGCGAAATCGGCGTGGACGCATCTGGGAATCGCCCTCGTCATCGCCTTCGTGATCGAGGTCCTGTGGCTGCAGATCAGCTTCGTCATCCAGGGCTACCTCGAACCGGCGGCGTTGGCCCGCATGCAGGACAACCGCGCGGAGGTGTATTCGGCCGCGGTGTTGAGCCGACTGCTTGGCGACGCGTTCATCTATGCCGCCGTGCTCGGTGTCGCGACCACGTTAGGCTACCACCGCCGTCTGCGGGAGCGAGAGCTTCGGGCCGCGAACCTCGAGGCGCAGCTCGCGCTGGCCCAGGTGCAGGCGCTCAAGATGCAGGTGCACCCGCACTTTCTGTTCAATACGCTGCACGCGGTCACGGTGCTGATTCGCGAAGACCCGGCGGCGGCGACTCGCGTCGTCACGCGCCTTGGCGATCTGCTTCGCCTCACGCTGTCGCGCGCAACGACGCCGCAGGTGAGCTTCCGCCGAGAGCTCGAGCTTCTCACGCTCTATCTCGAGATCGAGCGCACGCGCTTCCACGACCGGCTCGAGATCGCCTACGACGTGCAACCCGCAACGCTCGGCGCCCTCGTTCCGGATCTCATCCTGCAGCCGCTCGTGGAGAACGCCATCCGCCACGGCGTGAGCCCTAACGCGGGAACCGGTCGCATCGAGGTCCGATCGCGACGCGACGGCGACTGGCTCAACGTCGAGATCCGCGACAACGGCGCTGGGCTCGCGCGTGGACAGGTGCGTCCCGACGGCATCGGCCTCACGACGACGCGGGCGCGACTCGAGCGCCTCTATGGCGACCAGCACGAATTGACGCTCGCGAACCTGCCGGAAGGCGGGTGCGTCGCGCGCATCCGCATCCCGTTCCAGCTCGCGACGGAGGACCGCGGAGAACCCGTCGTGCGATCACCACTGCCCGTGACATCCGACGCTCCGCTGGCGGCCGCCGGTGACTGACGTCCGCGTCGTCATCGCCGACGATGAGCCACTCGTCAGGCGCGGATTGCGCACGTTCATCGGCGCGTCACCAGGGCTGTCGCTCGTCGGCGAGGCGCGCAACGGACCCGAGGCCGTCGACGTCATCCGCGCGCAGCGCCCCGACCTCCTGTTTCTCGACGTGCAGATGCCGGAGCTCGACGGTTTCGGCGTCCTCGAGGCGCTGGCGGGCGAGCCGATGCCGGTCATCGTGTTCGTCACCGCGTATGACGAGTACGCGATTCGTGCGTTCGACGTCCACGCGGTCGACTACCTCCTCAAGCCATTCGATGAGGACCGGTTTCGCACCGCGCTCGGCCGCGCTCGATCGCGACTCGCCGAGCGACGCGCCGACACGATCGATGAACGACTCGAGGCGGTACTGTCGGCGCTTCGAGCGCGCGAGGAGTACGCTGACCGTCTGCTCGTGAAGAGTGAAGGACGCGTGACGGTGGTGCAGGTGGAGGACGTCGACTGGATCGAGGCGGCAGACAACTACGCGCGGGTTCATACGGCACGCGGCCGCTACCTCGTGCGCGAGCCGATCAAGTCGCTCGAGCGGAAACTCAACCCGCGCCACTTCGCGCGCGTTCATCGCTCGGCGATCGTGAACCTCGCGCGTGTGCGCGAGCTGCAGCCGATGTTCGGCGGAGAGTACGTGATCATCCTCTCGACCGGTACGAAGCTCACGCTGAGCCGAGGCTACCGCGATGCGTTCCGTGATCGCTTGGGCAGCGAGATCTGATCGCGTCGCCATCGGCTCGTCACAATCGATGCCGCGGAATCGACGTTGGGCGCGGGCGTGCTACACCGGTGCAAGACGTGCCGCGTGCGCGTGAGCATCGTTCGTCCCATGAGCTATCGCCGCGACTCCATCGATACGCCGGTCATTCGCCAGCCGGCCCCTAGCGATCCTCGCCCAGAGCTTCTCGGCAGAATCGCGCCCATGTCGCAGCCCGCGCGTTTCACGCGCGAGCTTGCGCCGCCATCCATCACGATTCCGACGCCGGTCGCCGGTTCGCCGGCCGAGGTCATCCTCATCAAATCGGGGTTCAGGCAGATCGCCATGCGCGTGCCCGAGATCGTGTACGTCGAAGCCGCGCGCAACTACGTCCGGATCCATCAGGAAAACGGCGTGGTGCTCAAGACGCGAGTTCCGATCGATCGCTTGGCGCAACACCTCGGAACCGAACGCTTCCTCAGGATTCACCGTGGCCGACTCGTGAACATGGAGCGGATCCGCTCCGTCCGGTCGCTGGCCGGTGGTCGGCTCCAGCTGACGATGAGTGAAGGGTCGACGACGGTCGTGGCCCGAGACCGTCGGCGCGCCGTGATCGCCCGGATCTCCTCGGCCGCGGAACGGAGGGCGTAGTCGTCCGCGTTAGGCAGCGCCGTCGCGAACGGGGAGGTCGACCGCGGGTCGTGCCGCGGCGTGGGACGAACCGATATCGGGCCTCGTCCGGTACCGTCTAATCGCCGGTTATCCCGCTGTTGTTGGCTCGGGGTGCGCTCGGCCGTTTCTTCGAGGGTACCAAAGGGCACCCGAGCGAACGGCGGACTATCGATGCGTGCGGCGACACCGGAGGAAGCGGCGCTGCGACGGACCGCGGATCTCACCCGCGGGCGTACTCGTCTCGTCGAACACACGTGGCCGGCAGACGTCCGCACGGTGGGCGAGCACCGGCACACGGCGCACATCTGCTTCCTCGCCCACGGCAGCATCGAGGAGCGGCGCGGAATGCAGACGGTGACCCGTGTGGCACCGAGCGTTCGTGTTTCGCCACCGGGGGACGGCCACGCATGCTGTTACGGAAACGCTGGCGGCCGCTGCCTCGTGATCGAGCCGTTGGCGACACTCGGCGACCTCGATGAGGTGCCGACACCTCATGAGCCGACGATCGTTCGTGATGACCGGATCGTCCATCTCGCCGCACGCGTCTACGCCGAGATGCGCGCGGGCGGTCCGGGGTCGGTCTCCGGGCTCGTGATCGAAAGCATCGCGCTCGAGGTGCTCGCACAGAGTGCGCGCCGCGAGCGCCGCCGAGCCGATCGGTGCCCGCCGGCGTGGCTCACGCAGGTTCAGGAATACCTGCGGGCCGATCTTGCGGTGGTGGCGGATCTGGAGACGCTCGCGAGGGTCGCGGGAGTTCATCGTGTGCACGTGGCGCGCGCCTTCCGCGACCACCTTGGCAGCACGGTCGGCGACTATGTTCGTCGCCTTCGCGTCCAGCGCGCCTGCGAGCTCCTGACGGCGACGTCGCTCTCGCTTCCGGACGTGGCGGTGCGCGCGGGGTTCTTCGATCAGAGCCACATGACCCGGGTGGTCAAGCGGTTTCTAGGGGCGACACCCGCGGCCTTGAGAAGGCAGTGTGCCTAACGGCAGGCGGCAGGCGGCAGGCGGCAAAAGGCGCGTGTCATTCCGAGCGAGCGGCAGCGAGTCGAGGAATCGCAGTCGTCCCGGTAGAGGGGTTCAGTTCCCAGTTCCCCGTTCCCAGTTCCCAGTCATTCCCGATTCCCGGTATGGCTCCGGCGCAGGCTTCAGCCCGTGTAGCCGCCGCCAATAGGCGCGAACGAGCTCGACCGACATTTCCTCGCCCTTGTCGAAGCCGCGCGCGACGAACCACCGCGTGAGCGGCGCGTCATCTCGCCACAGCCCCAGCTCGCTTCGGATAGCCAGCCCAAGGCCCCATTGCTCGCGGTCGAGGTCGCTCTCGGCGAGACTTCGCAGGTATTGTTTTGTGGCGGTCGGAATCAGGTCGTCCAGCAAGTCCAGCGCGTCGGCGAACGTTGCCGGCCACCCCGGCGCTGTCATCCCCTCGCTACGAGCGACCCGCTTTCTGCGTCGGCCGTCGGGACGAGCGCCGATACCGCTACGTGACTCTGGAGGTCGAGCGCCTCGGTCCTGGCCCGAAGCGCCCGTTCGAGAACGCGCCGCTCGAGAGGATGCATGGTGGTCGTTGCGATGCGTTCGGCAACGACTAGGAGCTTGGTCCTGCCATCGATCTTCGTGACGGCATCGACCAGCTCGAAGTACTCCGCTGCGTTCATGACGCGCCTATGGCGATGATGAGGGAGCAAAACAGCCGCCCGTGCCCGAAGCAATCGGCGCGCCGAAGCGACAAGGTGACTGATGTACGGTCCGGTTAGGCAGTCATACCGGGATTTTGTCACCGTACAGACTCATCACCGCCGGAGAGGCGTCTAACCTCCGTCTAACAGACCGAATGCGTGCACTCGCGCCACAGTTGCCGCGTGCGCACACCACAGTTGTTAGGCGCGAACGTGATCCACGTCACTAATTTGCTTAGACTTACACGCACTCAAAGGCCGGGTTCGCTCATCCGAATGGACGACCGTCCATCACTCGATCGCGCCGCCTCGATGACCTCGAGCATCGCGATGACGTCCCCGATATCCACGGGAATCTGCCGTTCGCCGCGGATTGCCCGCTCGACGCCGACGTAAAAGGCGCCGTAGTCACCAGGCTCGGTCGGCACTCGGCGCGTCTGCCCATCGATGCCTAACGTTCCCCAACGTTCCTCGGGCTCGACCCCCCAGTTCGACCCTCCCGGACGGGCGCCGGCGCGTAATGCGTCCTCCTGCACGTCGAGACCCCATTTCGTGAACGCGCCCGATCGTCCCAGAAGCCGGAAGCGAGGCGCGGCTTGAGCGGCAACGGCGCTCACATATAGATGGGATCGCACTCCGGACAAATGGGTCAGCGCGACAAACGTATCATCGTCGGCGTCGACGCCTGGTCGACGGCGATCGAAGTGGGCGTAGACGTCGCGCACGGGCCCGAAGAGAACGAGCGCCTGGTCGATGAGATGGCTACCGAGGTCGAAGAGAAGACCGCCGGCTTCGTCAGGCGCGCCGCGCTCGCGCCAGCCGCGCGTAGGGACCGGTCGCCAACGTTCGAAGCGCGATTCGAACCGGATCGGATCGCCGATCACGCCCTCCAAAAGGAGTCGCCGAAGCGTAAGGAAATCACCATCCCATCGTCGATTCTGAAATGGAATGATGAGCAGGCCACGACCACGCCCCGCATCAGCGAGCGTGCGCGCCTCGCTCGCCGAGGGCGCGAGCGGCTTGTCTACCACGACGTGCAGCCCGGCCGCGATCGCAGCCAACGCCAGCGGAACGTGAGTACGGTTTGGCGTCGAGATCGCAACGAGATCGAGGCCGAGGCTCCGGTCCCAGAGCTCGGACACGTCGTCGACGATGCGAACGCCTGGGTAAGTACTCGCCGCCGCGCGCTGACGATCGGCGTCACGTGTCACGATTGCCGATAACTCCAGTCCTGGCGTGCTGGCAATGAACGGCGCGTGGAACGCCGAGCCACCCAGCCCGTAGCCAATGACCCCGGCGCGCAGCGCCGGAGATGACGACTGTGGAGATTGACTCACGCGGATGCCCTCACGGCGGGGGCCATATCGGACGGACGTGTTACTGGCACGTAGGGTAGCCAGAGCTAGGATGGATAGCGTTGCGTTTCTGCCCCAGCATCCCGACTGCAACCTAGCAATGTCCAGAGCGTCACGTCGCGTGTCGCGAACGAAATGCGATCGGCCGGTGTGGAAGCGGATCGAGGCCTTCAACCGGGGGCGTCGCTCCGAGCTGGTCGCGCGGAAGTATCGCGCGATGAGCCGGGACCCGTTCGTGTTCTTTCGCGGGACTGCACATCTCTTCTGGGAGGACTGGGCGTCCGTGGGCGGGACCGCGCTCGACGACGCCCCGCTCGCGTGGTGCTGCGGCGATCTCCACCTCGAGAACTTCGGGAGTTACCGGGGCGACAACGGCCTGGCCTACTTCGACCTCAACGACTTCGACGAGGCCGCGCTCGCGCCAGCCACGCGCGACATCGCGCGCTTTCTCACCAGCGCCTGCCTGGCCGCCGAATCGTTAGGTCTGTCCACGCGGGAGGTGCGCCAGCTCGAGGCCGGCTTTCTCGACGGCTACACCGCTGCGCTCGCAACGGGCAAGGCACGCTGGGTCGAGCGCTCGATCGCGACCGGGTGGATTCGAGAACTGCTCCGTTCGGTGGAGGCACGCACGCAGCAACAACTCCTCGACGAGCGAACCGTTCTGCGCGACGGCCGCCGCGTGCTTCGGATCGACGAGAAGCGGACGTTCAAGCTGCCCGTCACTGAGCGACGCCGCGTCGCGCAGAGCATCGCGAGGTTCGGAGCACGTCAGCCGGATCCCGGATTCTATCGCATCCTCGATATCGTGGGACGCATCGCCGGCACCGGCAGTCTCGGAGTATCGCGTTATGCAGTCCTCATCCGCGGCGACGGCGCTCGCGACGCACGAATCCTCGACGTCAAAGCGGCGAGACCATCAGCGCTGACCACTCAGCTGGCCTCATCGCTCGCTGCCCGCCAGCCTGCGACCAGAAACCACGCCGAGCGTGTCATCCAAGTCCAGCGTCGCATGCAAGCGATTCCTCCCGACCTGCTATCGGGCATGACCATCGGATCGAAACCGTTTGTTGTTCGCGAGCTCCAACCGGTCGCAGACCGCCTGGATCTCGCTGCGTGGGACGGCCGCGTCGGCAGGCTCCGGCGCGCGGTGACGGCGATGGGCGAGCTCACGGCGTGGGCGCAGCTGCGTGGGGCATCACAGGGCGGCGCGGACAGCGTGGACGCGCTGATCTCGTTCGCGCGAACGAGGGGCACGCGCAGTCGTCTGCTCGCCTTTGCGCGGGACTACGCGAAACGTGCGCGCGCCGATTGGGAAGACTTTCGCGAATGCCTCGCATCGGAGAGCGCCGCGCCGACAGGCAAATAGCTCGTTAGGCACGCCACACGCCGTGAGACAAACCGCCAGCCAGTCAAACTTCAGTCGGCTAATTCCCGGACGAGCTTCTCACCGGTCTGCGTCAGACGAACGCCGAACAGATACGGCGCGTCCGCCGACGGAACGTCACCACTCGGGGTAGTCACGATCGCCAACCCCTCGCTCAACGCGAACGAGGTGAACTGACGATCCGCGGCGTCACGCGTGTCAATACGGTAGGCCGGACGGCGATTTCGCAGATCGCGCGCCCACTCGGCGAAATTTGCTTCGTCGACCATGCTGTGCCTCGACTGCAATCGACTTGCATCCGGATGTTGTCAGGTCGGGCGCCT
>JAJKIV010000033.1 GCA_021154285.1 Gemmatimonas sp.
GCTCGATTCCCTCGAGTCTACGAGATTGCGATCGAGCTGATCGCGAATACCGAGGGACACCTCGATCTCGCGAACACGGAGCTGTTCGTTCGCGAGTATCAACGCGTCACGCGACTCCGGATCGGCGAGCTGTGGGCGATTCCCGCCATGCTGCGGCTCGGCCTCATCGAGAACATCCGCCGCATGACGCGGCGCACCATCTCGCGACTGGACGAGGTGCGCGCCGCGGACACGGCTGCCGAGAGTCTGCGCCGGGCGAGCGAAGCGGGTCCCAAGGCGCTCGCGGCGGCGCTCCACGACTTCGTGGATCACACGCCGAAGCTGTCCGCCGTCTTCATCGCGCGGTTTCTATCTCAGGTCCGGAATTACCAGGCGACGTTCACGCCGCTCGTGTGGCTCGAGCAGTGGATCGGCGAAGACCTGATGAGCGCCGAGGAGGCGGTCGCGCGAACAAACCAGCGCGCCGCGCTCACGCGTGTCACGATCGCGAACAGCATCACGAGCCTTCGCACCATTGCGCGCCTCGACTGGAACAGCTTTGTCGAGTCGCAGAGCGCGATCGAGCGGGTGCTCCGCAGCGACCCATCGGGCGACTACGCGTCGATGACCTTTTCGGCGCGCGACCGGTATCGTCACGAGATCGAGCGACTCGCGAAGCGGACGGAGCGCGACGAGGCGAAGGTGGCGGAAATCGCCATTGATCTGGCGACTCGTCAGCCGGCTGAAGGGCCGGCGCGACGTCGACGGCACGTTGGATACTGGCTGGTAGATGACGGGCTGGTGGAGCTCGAGGCCGCGGTCGCCTACAAGCCTCGCATACTCGAGCGCCTGCGCCGCGCCGTCACCCGGCACCCGAACGCGGTTTACTTCCCCGCGATCCTGCTCGTGACGCTGGCGGCGCTCGCCGCCGGCTTCGCGCTGGCCGGCCCGATCGGGGGAGGTGGTGCGCTCATCGTCTTCCTGTTAGGCATCGTCCCCGCGAGCGAGATCGGCGTCAGTGCGGTGAATCAGCTCGTCACCCTGCTGACGCAGCCGCGGCTCGTCCCGAAGATGGATTTTCGAGAGCGCGGCGCTCCGCCCGAGTGGCGCACGGCGGTCGTCGTGCCGACGCTGATCGGGAGCGTCGACGCGGCGCGCGAGGCCGTGGAACACCTCGAAGTTCAGTTTCTCGCGAACCGTGACCCGCACCTGCAGTTCGCCCTGCTCACCGACTTCCTCGATGCGCCGAGTGAGACGATGCCTGACGACGCCGCGATTCTGGATGCGGCGGCCGAGGGCATTGCCGCGCTGAACGACGAATACGCACGAGGCAAAGCTCCGCCCTTTTATCTCTTTCACCGGCCGCGTCGCTGGAACGAGGGCGAGGGCGTGTGGATGGGCTGGGAACGAAAGCGCGGCAAGCTCGCCAATTTCAATCAATATCTGCGCGGCGGCGCGCGAGACGCCTTCTCGCGCATTGTCGGCGACACGACGTCGCTTGGGGACATCAAGCTCGTCATCACGCTCGACTCGGATACGGTGCTGCCGCCTGACGCAGCCCAGTTGCTCGTCGGCGCGATGGCCCATCCGCTCAACCGGCCGGTGTTCGACGAAGAGCGCGGGCTCATCACGAAAGGGTACGGCATTCTCCAGCCGCGCGTCGGCGTCTCGCTCACGAGCGCCTATCGATCGCGGTTCGCGTCGATTCACTCCGGACACCCCGGCGTCGACCCGTACACGACGGCCGTCTCGGACGTGTACCAGGATCTGTTCGCGGAAGGGTCGTATACCGGCAAAGGCATCTATGATGTCGATGCCTTCGAGCGCGCGACGCACGGCCGATTCGCCGAGAACGTGCTGCTCAGCCACGACCTGATCGAGGGAGCGTTCGCGCGGGCGGGGCTCGTCACGGACATCGAGCTGTACGACGACTACCCGACGCGC
The DNA here is from genome assembly GCA_021154285.1 of Gemmatimonas sp. Taxonomy (GTDB): domain Bacteria; phylum Gemmatimonadota; class Gemmatimonadetes; order Gemmatimonadales; family Gemmatimonadaceae; genus JAJKIV01. Next base: position 1,924 of record JAJKIV010000033.1, read on the forward strand.
TACCTGACGTACATGCGTCGGAAGCACCGGTGGATCCGCGGCGACTGGCAGATACTCCGCTGGAGCGGGCCGGCCGTCCCGCGCGCCGACGGTCGTCCCGAGCCGAACCGGCTCTCCGCGATCTCGCGCTGGAAGATCTTCGACAACCTGCGGCGCAGCACGGTCGAGATTTTCCAACTGCTGCTCCTCGTCGCTGGCTGGACCGTGCTCCCGACGTCGCGCGTTGCCTGGACGGCGGGGGTCCTCGTCGCCATCGCGTTCCCGTGGCTGCTGAGCCTAACGCTTGTCGCGCTGCGACCGCCGACCGACAAGTCGCTTCGGGCGTACTACTCGGCCATCGCCCGCGACGCCGTCACGTCGCTGAATCAGTTCGCGCTGGCCGTCACCGTGCTCCCCCATCAGGCGTGGGTGTCGGCCGACGCGATCGCTCGGACGCTATCGCGGCTCCTCATCTCGAAGCGGCATCTCCTCGAGTGGCAGACCGCCTCGCAGACTGAGCGAACGACGAAGAACTCGCTCCGTGAGGTGTGGCGCCGCATGCTGCCGGCGGAGGTGGTCACGATCGCGATCGCCGCGCTCGTGATGGTGTCCGTGTGGCCGTTCGGGCCGACCGAGCTCGCCATCGGACGCGCGCACGGTCCAACGCTCGTGGTCGTTCTCCCATTCATTCTGCTCTGGCTGATCAGCCCCGCCATCGCGCATGCGCTCAGCGCGCCGGCGCTCCGACGTGAGCTACGCCTTGCGCCCGACGATCGCGACCGCGCGATGCGTTATGCCGTCTACCATTGGCGGTTCTTCGAGCGATTCGTCGGGGAGGCGACCCAGTGGCTGGCACCGGACAACTTCCAGGAGCAGCCTGACCCCGTCGTCGCGCTGCGCACATCGCCCACCAACATCGGGCTGCAACTGCTGGGGATCACGAGTGCCTACGATCTCGGGCTGCTGACACTCGGCGAGATGGTCGAGCGACTCGAGCACGTGTTCAAGACCCTCGAGCGGATGCGCCGGCATCGCGGCCACTTCTTCAACTGGTACGAGCTCGAAGGGCTGACCGTGCTTCAGCCGGCGTACATCTCCACAGTCGACAGCGGTAACCTCGCGGGTCACTTCCTCGCGCTGAAGCAGGCATGCCGCGAGATCATCGAGCAGCCTCCCGATGTGCGCGCCCCGCTCCGCGCGTTGACGTCCGCGCTCGCGATCACGCGAGAAGCGTTCGCGGACGCCGCAAGCTCTGGACGGGTCGGAGATCCCGCAAAATGGCAGGCGGTCTCCAAGGCCGCCGGACTGCTCAAGACGGCGCGCAGCGAGCTGACCACAACCACCGACGGTGCCGGGCTCGCGCACGTGGCGCGCGCGCTGTCCGACGCGGACCAGACACTGAGCGCTGCCGGTCTCGGGCCGAAGGAAGCGCCGCGGGCGAGAGAGTGGCTGGCCTGGTCGGCTCACCTGGCCGAGCGGCACGTGGCGGAGCGAACGGCGCTCGGCGCCGCGGCGACGCACTCGTTGCGCGAGGGCGCCGCAACCAGCGCGCTCGCGCGCGAACGGATCGAGCGGCTCGAAGCGATCGCGCTCACCGCGCATCGCTACGTGGCGGAGATGGACTTCACGTTCCTGTACGACGCACGCCGCAAGCTGTTCGCGATCGGCTACAGCGCCGACTCGGCCACGCTGGACAACTCGTACTACGACCTGCTCGCGTCCGAGGCGCGGCTCGCCAGCTACGTCGCGATCGCGAAGGATGACGTGCCCGTCGAGCACTGGTTCCGGCTGGGCCGCTCCCTCACTGCGTCGTCACATGCGACGGCACTGGTGTCGTGGAGCGGCAGCATGTTCGAGTACCTGATGCCGCTACTCGTCATGCGGTCGTTCCCGCACACGCTGCTCGATCAGACGTATCGCGGCGCCGTGCGCCGTCAGATCGAGTACGCCGCCGAGCGTTCCGTGCCGTGGGGGATATCGGAATCGGCGTACAACGTGCGCGACCGCCACATGACGTATCAGTACCGCGCGTTCGGCGTGCCCGACCTCGCACTCAAGCGAGGATTGGGGAAGGATCTCGTCATCGCGCCCTACGCGACCGCGCTCGCGCTGTTGGTCGAGCCACACGAGGCGATCCGGAATCTCGGCGTGCTGGAACGGGAGGGCGTGCTGGGACCGTACGGCTTCCGCGAGGCCGTGGACTACACGCGGCCGGAGCCGGGCGAAACGAAGGCCGTCGTCGGTGCGTACATGGCGCACCACATCGGCATGACGTTCGTCGCGCTGGCGAATGCTCTCGGGGATCACCTGTGGCAGCGCCGGTTCCATTCGGAACCGCTGGCGCGCGCGGTGGAGCTCGTGCTGCACGAGCGGATTCCGCGCCGCCTCGTCATGCAAGACGCGCAGGAGACCGACGGCGAAGGCGGTCGTACGCCGATCGAGACCGAGAAGCCAGCCGTTAGGCAGATCGAGACGCCGGACACGCCCCAGCCGCGCGTCGGCCTGCTGGCGAGCCTGCCGTTCACGGTGATGCTGAGCAACGCCGGCGCCGGGTACAGCCGATACGACCAGATGGCGATCACTCGCTGGCGCGCCGACGGTACGCGGGACGATCACGGGCAATGGTGCTACGTCCGCGATGTCACGACCGATCAGGTGTGGTCGGTCACGCATCAACCAACGGCAAAACGGGCCGACGTGTACACCGCCGCCTTCGCGACCGACCGCATCTCGTTTGGTCGCCGAGACGGCGATGTCGAGACGCGACTCGATGTGACCGTCGTGTCGGACGACATGGCCGAGGTGCGGCGTGTGACCGTCGTGAATCACTCGGGCGTCGAGCGCGAGATCGAGCTCACGAGCTACGGCGAGATCGTGCTCGCCCCGCCCGATGCGGACCGTGCGCATCCGGCGTTCGCGAACCTGTTCGTCGAGACGGAGTGGCGACCGGCCGAGGCGGCGATCCTGGCCACGCGGCGCCCGCGAGCGAGCAATGAAGCGCGTCGCTGGCTCGCGCACGTCGCGGCCGTGGGCCATGAGCTGGTCGGGGAGATCACGAGCGAAACCGACCGCGCCCGATTCGTGGGACGAGGCCGCACGGTGCGCAATCCGCTGGCGATGGACGCGTCGTCGACGCTGAGCGGCACCGCGGGCGCCGTGCTCGATCCCATCTTCGCGCTGCGCGTGCGCGTGCGGCTCGCACCCGGGCAGTCTGCCCGGGTCGCTTTCACGACGCTGGTCGCCGAAACCCGCGAGCGCGCGATCGAGCTGGCGGATCTCTACCGCCAGCCGTACAGCGCGCAGCGCGCGCTCGACCTGTCATGGACGCGCACTCAGGTGGAGCTTCGCGATCTCGGCCTAACGCCGTCGGACGCGGCGCTCTTCCAGCAGATCGCCGGGCACCTCTTCTACTCGAACCCGCCGATGCGCGCGACGCAGCAGGAGCTTCGTGCGAACACGCTCGGGCAGCGCGAGCTCTGGAGCATCGGTCTGTCCGGTGACTGGCCGATCCTTCTGGCGACGATCGACTCGGTCGAGGGGCTTCCGACCGTGAGGCAGTTGTTGCACGCACATCACTACTGGCGGCTCAAGGGGATGACGGTCGACCTCGTATTCCTCATCACGAGGCCGCCGTCGTATCAGCAGGAGCTGGCCGACCAGCTGCTGGCGACCGTGATGGGTTCGAGCGAGACGCATCTCGCGGACAAGCCGGGCGGCGTTTTCATTCGTCGCGCCGATGTATTGGGACCCGACGTGCTGCAGTTGCTCCGCGTGACCGCGCGCGTACACATGGCCTGCGACGGGCTGGGCCTGGGCCGCGTGCTCGACATGCCCGAGGTCGAGGAACAGCCGCCTGACGAGCCAGAGCGTCCGAGACGGTTGTCGAGGTTCTCGAACCGCGATTCGGGCTTCGCGTCGTGGGATTCCGGCGGACGCGGCGCAAACGGCGGCGAAGGCGTGATGAGTGCCGTGCTTGCGCGCGCGGCGGCGTACGCGCGCGATGCCGCCCTCGATCTGGCCGAGAGCTTCGAGCTGCCGGAGTTTCGGATCGGGAGTGGGAAGGGGAATGGGGAATCTGATAAGAGAGGGAACCGGGAACAGGGAACAGGGAACAGAACATCGCGAGGGGACGCGGTTCCCAGTTCCCGGCTCCCAGTTCCCAGTCACGGCCTAACGCCGCAACTGGACTATCAGATCAACCTGACGGCCGACGCGCTTCCGCCGGCGCCGTGGTCCAACGTGATCGCCAACCCGGAAGCCGGCTTCGTCATCACCGAACGCGGCGGCGGATTCGCGTGGGTGGAGAACAGCTACTTCTTCCGCCTGACGCCGTGGTACAACGACCCCGTGAGCGATCCGGCGACCGAGATTCTGTACCTGCGGGATGGATCGGGCGCGCTGTGGTCGCCGACGCCGGCCATCGCGCTCGACAGCTCGTCGTACACGGTGCTTCACGGGGCGGGATTCACCACGTTCACTCACGAACGCGACGGCATCCGCAGCGAGCTGACCGTCAGCATGCCGCCGAACGATGCGGTCAAGATCACGCGACTCCGTCTCGTGAACCGGACCGGCCGTCCGGCGTCGCTCATGCTCACGAGCTTCGTCGAGTGGGCCCTTGGTGTGATGCGGGAGCACACCCAGCATCAGATCGTGACCAGCTTCGATCGCGACACGCAGGCCATCTTCGCGTCCAATTTCTTCGACGCGAGCTTCGCCGACCGCGTTGCATTCAGCTGGGTCAGTGAACCGCTGGCCGGGTACACGGCCGATCGGCGCGAGTTCATCGGGCGAAACGGGAACCTCACCGACCCGGCGGCGCTGGCCGACGGGGCACCGTTAGGCGAGACGACGGGTGCCGCGTTCGACCCGTGTGCCGCGCTGCAGGTGAACCTCGCGCTGGCGCCTAACGAAACGCGGGATGTCATCGTGCTGCTCGGGGCCGCGCGCGGCGCGGAAGCCGCGCGACAGCTGATCGCCCGATACGGCTCGACCGGCGCGGCCAACGCCGCGATCGACGTCATGGCCGAAGACTGGGCGCGTCGACTCTCGACCATCACCGTGAAGACGCCGGAGCCGACGTTCGACGCCATCATGAACCGATGGTCGCTCTATCAGGCGCTGTCCTGCCGGATGTGGGCACGGTCGGCGTTCTACCAGTCGAGCGGCGCGTATGGGTTCCGCGACCAGCTCCAGGACGTCATGGCGTTCGTGTATCACGACCAGGTGATCGCGCGCGAGCATATCCTGCGCGCTGCCTCGCGACAGTTCGTCGAAGGCGACGTGCAGCACTGGTGGCATCCGCACACCGGGCGCGGAACACGCACGCGATTCTCCGATGACCTCGTGTGGCTGCCGTACGTCGTGGACCACTACGTGAGGATCACGGGTGACGACGCGGTACTCGACGAGGTCGTCCCGTTCCTCCAGATGCGACCGCTCGAACCGCACGAGCACGAGGTGTACGACCTCCCAACCGTTTCCGACGAGACGGGGTCGCTCTACGAGCACTGCCTGCGTGCGCTGCGCCACGCCTGCACCATTGGAGCACACGGGCTCCCGCTGATCGGCGTCGGTGACTGGAACGACGGAATGAATCGCGTCGGCATCGAGGGCAAAGGCGAGAGCGTGTGGCTCGCCTGGTTCCTCAACGACACGCTCCGCGCGTTCGCCGACCACTGTGACAGCCGAGGGGATGGGGCGGCTGCCGGCGAGCTCCGGGTGCATGCCGACGCGTACGCGCGAGCCGCCAACGAGTCGGCGTGGGACGGCGCGTGGTACCGTCGCGCCTACTTCGACGACGGTACGCC
>JAJKIV010000034.1 GCA_021154285.1 Gemmatimonas sp.
CACCTGGTGGGTCAATCGCAAGGACCGCGATGGCCACAACGTGTTCGAGGGCGGATTCCTCGGACTGGACAACATCGGGGTGTTCGACCGGAGCGCACCGCTTCCCACCGGCGGATATCTCGAGCAAGCCGACGGCACCGCGTGGATGGCGTTCTTCGCCCAGGGGATGTTCCAGATCGCGCTGGAGCTCGCGGAGAACGACCCGTCATACGCCGAGCTGGCGGTCAAGTTATTCGAGCACTTCATCTGGATCGCCGCATCGCTCGATCGAATCGGCGACAACGAAGACGAGTTGTGGGATGAGCAGGACGGCTTCTTCTACGATCTGCTGCGACTGCCCGACGGCCGGTGTCAGCGCCTGCGCGTGCGATCGATGGTCGGCCTGTTGCCACTCTGCGCTTCGACGGTGATCGGACCGGCAACGCTGTCGCGGATCGAGCGATTACGCAGTCGGCTGGCGTGGGTGGTCAAGGAGCGCAGCACGCTCCTCGAGACGATCGCGCCGCCTCACGTGCCTGGCGCCGGCGGCCGCCACCTGCTTGCAATTCTCGACGAAACGAAGCTCCGCCGGGTGCTCGCGCGGATGCTCGATGAAAACGAGTTTCTCTCGCCATACGGCATCCGGTCGCTGTCCCGTGCCCATCTCCATCAGCCGTACGATCTGTGGGTCGACGGGCACCAGTACCGCGTCTCCTACCAGCCCGCCGAATCGGACAGCGGGTTGTTCGGCGGGAACTCGAATTGGCGTGGCCCCATCTGGATGCCGGTGAACGTGCTGCTCGTGCGCGCGCTCGCGAACCTCTACGCCTACTATGGCGATGATTTTCGCGTCGAGTGCCCGACGGGATCGGGGCGCATGATGACGCTGTTCGAGATCGCGCGAGACCTCACGCAGCGGCTCGAGAGTATCTTCCGCCGGGGGAAGGACGACAGACGGCCGGTATTCGGCGGCGCCGAGAAGTTCCAGACGGACCCGCTGTGGCGCGACAACCTGCTGTTCTACGAGTACTTCCACGGCGACAACGGCGCGGGTATCGGCGCGAGCCATCAGACCGGATGGACCGGTGCCATCGCGCGTTTCGTGCACTTGTTCGCGACCACGTCGGCCGAGGATGTCCTGGCCGCGAAGTCGCGCGCCGAGGTCATGTTCAAGGTCGGGTCGCGAGCATGAGACGGCCGAGCTCGCCCTGCCGCTCGCGGTCCTCGCGCACGTTAGGCTGCCGACGACGCCCCGAAGGCCATACAAAGGTCCGATGGCCGTTGGAGCCGCCGCGGCGCAATCATCCGCCGCACGTATCCCCGTGGCATCGCGGCCGGTGAGGCCCCGGGGACGCCGGCCGGCGCTCACATCGACCAAGCTCGACGCGAACCAAGCAGGCCTTTCCCTGACGGCTTCGCCTAACGTATCGGAGATGGAGGAATCCTCATGCCCCGTGTTCCCGTGACTCTGCGCGCACTCGCGCTGACGATGTTCCTGGTCCCCGCGATATATTCGCCGGCCCGGGCCCAGGGTGGTTACACGCCGCCGAAGCGGCTGGAGTTGACGCCGTTCGGCAGCTACCAGTGGGGCGGCTCATTCGACACCCAGGGCCTGGCCAACATCGTGGCCGGCCAGATCAGCGAGCAGGGCTCGTTCAGCTGGGGTGCCATCCTCAGCTTCCTCGCCGCCGGCAACTCGGCCGTCGAGCTGTACTACCTGCGCCAGGACACCGACGTCGACTTCAAGCCCAACGGCGGCCAGAGCCGAACGGTCGGCGCGGGATTCGCCAACAACTACGTCCAGCTGGGCGTTAGGCAGGGCCTCCCGAAGACCGAAGGGCTCGCGCCGTTCATCACCGCGTCCATGGGCATCAACGTCCTCGACGCCACGAACTCCGAGAGCAGCACGCGCTTCGCGTGGAGTCTGGGCGGCGGCGCCAAGTGGATGGCGGCGAACCAGAAGGTCGGCCTGCGGATGGACATCCGCTGGATGGTGACGCCGGTGCCATCGGGCGACTACGGCACGTGGTGCGACTACTGGGGCTGCTACACGACCCAGGGCACTGATTGGCTGCACCAGGGCTCCGCCGGCCTCGGCCTCATCTTCGCCTTCTGACCTGCCGATCGTGAGTCAACGCCGCGGGGTGACGGTACCCGGCCCCGTGGCCGGCACTCGCATCAGCGAAGCCTATGCGCGCACGGTCGCGCGCGAGGCGTACTTCTGGGCGTGGCCCATGGTCAACGTCTATAACCGGCGCCTGGCGTTCAAGCAGGCGCCGGCGCCCACGTTGATGAATGGCGTGCTGCCGTTGGCGCCGCTCAACCTCCTGGCGATGCTGCACGACTATGTCGAGCCGGAGCAACGTTGGGTGGCATGTCCGAACCAGGATGTCGTGTACGGCGCCGGCGTGCTCGCGCTCGACGAGAGCCCGGTGGTCCTGCAGGTGCCCGACTTCGCAACGCGCTTCTGGGTCTATCAGCTCGTGGACCTGCGCACCGACAGCTTCGCTGACATCGGCGCGATGTATGGCACCAAGCCCGGATTCTACCTCATCGTCGGCCCGGGCTGGGAAGAACCAACGCCGAACGGCATTACTCGAATACTCCACTGTCCCACGCGAACCGGGATGGTCGTGCCCCGCGTGTTCCAGGACATGACGCGGCAGGACAATCGGACGCTGCAGGACCTGATCGGTCGCATCGACATGTACCCGCTCGACGAGTTCGACGGGAGAGAAAAGCGGCACGACTGGAGCAAGCTCTCGAGCGTGAAGCCACGCACTACCGACGGTGGATCGGGGGAAACGAAATGGGTGTTTCCGAACACGTTTTTCGATCAGCTCCCCGTGGTCCTGCTCGACGCGCCTCCCTTGGTGGGTGAGGAGACGCGCTACGAACAAGTGCTCGCCGTGATCGATGCGGCGGCGAAGAACCCGACGCTCAAGCACGCGCTGATCGATGAGGCCGAGAAGGCGGAGACCGCGCTGATCGAGCCGCTGCTGCAGTTCCGCAACTTCGGCACGCCGCTGCCGCACCACTGGACCACCGCGGACAACGGCGCGGCGTTCGGCAGTGACTACTTCATGCGCACGGCCATCGCGCGATCCAACATTCTCGTCAACAAGGGAAACGAGACGAAGTACTTCTACCAGGACCTCGACGCGGCGGGCGTACGTCTCAACGGTGGCAGCCGGTACTCGATCACGTTCGCCAGAGACGAGCCGCCGGTGAAGGGGTTCTGGTCGCTCACGCTCTACGATCGCTTCCACTTCTTCTTCCCGAACGCGGTCCGTCGGTACTCGCTGGGCACGAAGAACCGGGACCTCGTACCTAACGCGGACGGGTCGCTCACGATCTGGGTGCAGGCCGACGAGCCGACGGACAAGGCGCACCGACCCAACTGGCTGCCGGCGCCCAAGGGCGAGGACTTTTCGCTCTACCTTCGCGCGTATTGGCCGGACCTGGCGGTCACCGCCGGCCAGTGGACGCCGCCGCCCGTCTCGCGCATCAGGTAATCGGCGATCGGGCTGTCTATCACAGGACTGTAACCCTGGCGATCCCCAACGCGTTCGGTGGTTGACGCCAAGAGGCGGAGACGTAACTTGCACTCCGTTACACCGTTCTAATCATGACGAGTTCGGAATGAGAGTCCGCCGCCTGCACGCGAGCGGACAGCTTGTCGTGCGGTGCGCGCGAGAGTGCAATTGGCCCACGCTGTCATTCCGATCCGAGGCGCCGCCGTAGCCCACCACGCCAGCGATTCACTGCGGCGTGGCATCGGTTACGCGTGGCGAGTCGCCGTTCTCGGCGGGATGTACTACTTCGCCGCGGAGCTCGGACTCGCGTTCCGCTTCCAGAGCTCTCAGATCAGTGTCGTCTGGCCGGCGAACGCCGTCCTTTTGGCAGCGCTGCTGCTCACGCCCCGCTCGCGCTGGTGGGTGGTTTTCGTCACGACAGCGCTGGCGCATGGCGCGGCGATGAGCCCCACAACCCCGGCGTGGCGCCTGGTCTGGCAGATCGCGGGCAACTCGCTGTTCATGAGCGCCGCCGCAATGCTGTTGCGCGGCTCTGCCGGCCTCCCGCTGCACTTCGGGAATCGGCGCCAGGTGTTCACGTACGTGGCCGTCGCGGTTGGCGTACCTGCGGTCTTCGCGCTGGCGATGCCGTCGTTCGTTCGCACGCTGCTCGGCCTCGACATCACGGCGAGCCCGGGAGCCGCGCTGCTTCGTACCGCCCTCTCGAACGTGATCGCGCTGCTCCTGGTCGCCCCGGTGCTGCTGCTGTGGGGTCACGAGGATCTTCGTCGGCTCGAGAAGCCGACGGCACGTCGGGTTGTCGAGGGCGCAGCCATCATGCTGTCGCTGCTGGTGGTGGGGCTCGTCGCGTTTGGTGGTGGGCCCGAGTTCGCACGCTTCCCCGGGCTGCTGCTCTGGTTCTTTCCGCCGCTCGTCTGGGCTGCCGTCAGATTGGGACCGAGGGGCGCAGTGACGTCGGTGTTCTTTGTCGCGCTGCTCTCGACGCTCGGGACGGCCCGCGAGCTCGGGCCGTTCGTCCTGGCGACCGAAGCCGAACAGGTTCTATCGCTGCAGCTGTTCTGGATCGCGATCGGGCCGCCGATCATGCTGCTCGCCGCGGTGATTCGCGAACGCGAGCAGGCGGAGGAGGCGCTCCACGAGCAGCGCAATCAGCTCGCGCACGTCACGCGTGTCGCGACCGCGGGCGAGCTCTCGGGCGCCATCGCGCACGAGCTACGTCAGCCGCTCACGTCGATCCTGGCGAACGCGCAGGCGGGTCTTCATCTGCTCGGCCGGGACCGGGTGGATCTCGAGGAGGTCCGCGAGATCCTGGGGGACATCGCGCGCGACGACCAACAGGCAGCGAATGTCCTCGGGCGACTGCACTCGTTCGTGAAGGAAGGGAAATCGCGATTCGAGCCGCTCGCCATCGAGACGGTCGTACGTGACGCGTTGGCCCTGAGCAAGAGCACCGTACAGCTCTCGGGTGTCGACGTCCGGACGTCGATCCCTGCCGGCCTGCCGCGCGTCTGGGGCGACCCGGTGCAGTTGCTCCAGGTGATGGTGAACCTCGTCGTCAACGGCTGCGAGTCGATGCACCTAACGCCACCCGCCGCCCGGCGTCTCGAGCTGCAGGCGGTGCCGGTGGACGGTGAGCACGTGAAGGTTCTGGTCAGCGACCAGGGAACCGGGCTGCCTAACGGCAGCGAGGACCGTGTCTTCGATCCGTTCTTCACGACGAAGGAGCACGGGCTCGGGCTCGGGCTGGCAATTGGCCGATCGATCGTGACGGCCCACGGGGGGCGGCTGTGGGGCGAGAACAACGCCACCGATCAGGGCGCCACCTTCCATTTGGTGCTTCCCACGCATCGCGCGAATGGCCGACAGGCGCCCGCTGATCACCATCGTTGATGGCGCGCTCGTAACCACCGAGACGCGCGCCGGCTGATCCGGCAGGCCTGCACCAAGGGTCAATTGTCATCGTCGCCTGGCGGCGACAGGCTGCGGGTCCTGGGCCGCGTACACGCCGGCGTTCCGGCAGCGACGCCGTCCATCACCTGCCGCCTAACGATGATCCCGAGAGGCACCGCGCTCACCCTGCTGCTCGCCCTGACGCCGGCGCCCGCGGTTGGGCAGAAGGGGGGCGTGTTCCGCGACCCGGAAGACGGCCGCCTGGACATGAGCGAGTGGCTGCTCACCAAGAAGGGGGTGCTCCCCATCCCGATCATCATCACCGAGCCCGCGTTGGGCTACGGCGGCGGGCTCGCGGTCGCATTCTTCAGCCAACCGCTCGGTGGAGAGGCGTCCAAGCGTCACCAGGGCCAGGAATTCTCGGTTCCGATGATCGCGGGCGCGGCCGCCTTCTACACGTCGGATGGCAGCGCCGGCGGAGGAGCCTTCCTCTTTTATCCCTTCCGTCACGACCAGTTCCGGTACCTCGGGGCGTTAGGCGGCGCGTCATTGAATCTCGACTTCTTCGGCTTCGACCCGGAGAGCCCGCTCGCCGACAAGCCGCTCGGCTACACGATCGACCCCCGCTTCGTCGTGCAGCGCATGCAGGCGCGCATCAAGCAGACACCGCTGTTCGCCGGCCTTCATTACCTCTACGTGCACACGAAGACCACGTTCGACGCGGCACTGCCGGAGGAGATTCCGGACCGTGACCTGAAGTTGGGCCTCGGTGGACTCGGGACGAGCCTCGAGTACGACACGCGCGACAACCTCCTCGATGCCAGGCGCGGGATGGACATCACGGCGAGCGGCACGTGGTACCAGAAGGCGTTCGGCAGCGACCTCGCATTCGGGCGCTATCAGGTCCAGGGACTCTTCTACTGGCAACCCGAGAAGCGGTGGGGGTACGGGCTGCGCGTGGACAGTCGATTCGCGACCGGCGATGCGCCGTTCTTCATGAAGCCCTTCCTACAGATGCGCGGCCTCGAGTCCGGGCAGTATGCAAACGACGTCACACTGCTCACCGAGGGTGAGCTGCGCTACTCGATCGATGCACGGTGGACGATCCTCGGCTTCGGTGGCGGCGGCCGCGTGGGCGAAACGTTAGGCGACCTCGGAAGTGCCCCGACGGTCGGGGCGGGCGGTGTCGGGTTTCGCTATCTCATCGCACGACAGCTCGGGCTTGGCACGGGCCTCGACTTCGCGTGGGGCTCCGCTGGCCAGTTCGCGTTCTACATCCAGACCGGATCGGCATGGCGGTGACCATGGAAAGCATGAAGGAGCTGTTCACCCTCGCCAGCGAGCATGCGATCCTCGTGATCGACGCGCTGGCGCTCGTGATCATTGTCTTCGCCGCGATCGAGGCGTTCATCAAGAGCGTCCGCGGGATGTTCTCGCCCATGCCCGCTCACGAGCGACGCGACATCTGGCTGCGATTTGCGCGCTGGCTGGTTGCCGCGCTCACCTTCCAGCTTGCCGCCGACATCATCGAGTCCTCCATCACGACGAGCTGGGAGTCCGTCGCACGGCTCGGCGCCGTGGCGGTCATTCGGACGTTCCTCAACTACTTCCTCGAGCGCGACGTCGCCGAGACGCGCGATCGACAGCACCAACCGGAGACCCCGCGTGCGGCGTGAGTGCCTTGGTCGAAAGAATCTACGTCTGACCGGTCGGTAGCTGTTCTCCATGCACGAAGGTCCGATACCCGCCGGCCTCGGCTACGACAATCGTCTCCGGACGACACGTCGCCTACCGTACCCGGAGGAACCATCATGAATCGTCCGTTCGTGGCCGCGCGCGCGGTTACCCTGTTCGCCTCGATCCTGCTTCTCCCCGTCGCCGCCAGCGCGCAGCGGTCGCCGACCGGTTACACGCCGCCGAAGCGACTGGAGCTGACGCCGTTCGGCAGCTACCAGTGGGGGGGCTCCTTCGACACCCAGGGCTTCTCCAACATCCTGGCCGGCGAGATCAACGAGCAGGGCTCGTTCAGCTGGGGGGCGATCCTCAGCTTCCTCGCCGCCGGCAACTCGGCCGTCGAGCTGTACTACCTGCGCCAGGACACCGACGTCAACTTCAAGCCGAACGCCGGCCAGAGCCGGACGGTCGGCTCGGGGTTCTCGAACAACTACGTCCAGCTAGGCGTTAGGCAGGGCCTCCCGAAGACCGAGGGGATCGCGCCGTTCATCACCGCGTCGATGGGCATCAACGTCCTCGACGCCGACAACTCCAGCAGCAGCACGCGTTTCGCCTGGAGCCTCGGCGGGGGCGCCAAGTGGATGGCGGCCAACCAGAAGGTCGGGCTGCGCATGGACATCCGCTGGATGGTGACGCCGGTGCCGTCGGGCACCTACGGCACGTGGTGCGACTACTGGGGCTGCTACGTCACCTCCGGCACCGACTGGCTGCACCAGGGCTCGGCAGGCCTCGGCCTCATTTTCGCCTTCTGACCGTCTGACCTAACGATCGAACACATCCGCCACGGCCAGCGCGTCGGCCGTGGCGGATCGCCCTCTCCTGCCAGGGTCGCACCACCATGATGACGGGGATCGACTTCGCGCTCGTCACATTTGTGTGCACGTTCGCCGCGGCGCTGGTCGGCATGTTCGTTCGCAACGCGCTGCCGCCGGCGCATGTGAGCAAGGAGTCGCAGGATGTCATCCGCCTCGGCATGGGTCTCGTGGCTACGATGACGGCGCTTCTCCTTGGCCTCGTGACTGCCGCCGCCAAGGGCTCGTTCGACTCGCAGGACCTCGCGATCAAGAATACCGCGGCGGGCATACTGACGCTCGACCGCCTTCTCGCACGCTACGGACCCGAAACGCAGCCCACGCGCGACCTGCTCCGCCGGACGTTGGCCGACCGCATCGAGACGATGTGGCCGAGCCGCGCGAGTCCCGCCACTCGATCGACTCTCGAGGATTCTGGATCCGTGGCGAAGACCGGTCAGGGCGCGGAGGAGATCGAGAACGAGATTCTGCAGCTCTCCCCGCAAGCCGAATCGCAGCGGTGGTTCCGATCAGAGGCATTGAAGCTGACCTCGGAAGTGCTGCGGACACGATGGCGACTCCTTAGTGCCGGCGGTGCGGTACCAAAGCAGTTCCTGATCGTCGTGATTTTCTGGCTGTCGATGACGTTCGCCAGCTTTGGCTTGAGTGCACCGAGAAACGCAACGGTCGTGACGGTCTTCGTCATCGCGGCGCTGTCGGTGGCGGCGGCTGTCTTCCTCATCTTCGAGCTGGATGGGCCGTTCGACGGCATCATCCGGATCTCGAGCGGTCCAATGCGATTCGCGCTGGCGCATCTGGGTCAGTAGTCGGCGAGGTCAGCCGTCGGCGCCGTACCGAAGGTCCGATCGCGGCTCGTCGCCGGGCCTGGTGAGCATGCGATCTCTCGGCACTCGTGAGGCAGACCGAGCGCCGACGCATGACACGGAGGATCTCATGCCACAGCCCAACAGGAACAAGCTCGTCGCCGTCGTATTCGACGATCCCTACAAGGCCGAGGAGGCGCGCGCCGCGCTTCACCGGATGGGTGGTGAAGGGTTGCTGGATATCGACGAGACCGCGTTGATCGCGAAGTACCCGGACGGCAAGACGCGCGTGTCGGAGGACGTGAACATCGCGGCGAACGGCGAAAAGGTCGGTCACATCGCCGGGCTGCTGACTGCCGCCGTGACCGGGACGTTGCCGTTCATCATGGCCGGGACGTTAGGCGGCTGGCTGGTGGGCAAGCTCACCGACCACGGCATCACGAACTCCTTCATCGACAAGGTGAAAAAGGAGGTCGTCCCCGGCACGTCGGCCCTCATCGTGTTCGCGCGCTCGGATGATCAGCGCCGGGCGAAGGTGATCGAGCGCATGAATGCGTTCAAGCCGAAGATCATCGAGTCCGACATGCCCGAGGACGTCGAGCGCGAGGTGACCCGTGCGCTCGAGCACGAGCAGATGGCGCCGACGTAGCCGCCTGGCGCGTTCCTAACGCCGGAGCACGTTCGCACGAGCGGAAGCCCGACGACCTCGCGGACATCAGCGTGATAGAGGCACTGAAATGGCCACCAAGACTGAAACTCCCGCCACCCAAGCCGCGGTATCCGCCCTGTCCGACCAGGGCATCAGCGACGGCTACATCTACCTACTCGGCCGCCTAACGGTGACTCGGCAGCAGCAACTGGATTTCCAGGAAGAGTTCAAATGGAACGAGCTCCTGCACCGCAAGCCTGGCGCAGTCGACTGGCCTAACCCGAACCTCGACGTCGCCTATTCGGAGGCGTGGGTGGCGGTGGACGAGAACAGCTACCTGCTGGTTAGCGTGCCACAGATTACCGATCGGTACTACACGGTGCAGTTTCTGAATGGCTGGGGCGAGACACTCGCGAACATCAACGCGCGCACCTTCCCCGACCAGCCCTATGGTGATTTCGCGGTGTGCCTGAAGGGGTCGAACGTGACCGTTCCTCCGGGCGCGCGCCGCGTCGATCTGCCAGTGAGATATTCGCGCGTCCTGCTCCGCGTCGAGCTTGGCGCGGATTGGGAAAAGGCCACCGCGCTGCAGCATCAGTTCTCGTTCAAGGCGGTGGGCTCGCCCAAGCTCCCGACGATCCCGAAGACGCAACCGGCACGGTGCGAAACTGGGCCTACATGATCGGCTTCGCGGCGACGACCGCAATTGCAGTATACGTCATCGTCGATCTCGAGTACCCGCGCCTGGGGCTCGTACGAATTGACACATTCGATCAGGCGCTGGTCGATGTGCGAGCCACGATGAAGTAAGCAGCGAGGCGGTGTGCTGTCGAGAACGGTACAGAGACGACGTTGGCGTGAACCAGCGCGTTACACCTTAAGTCCAATGCCCGCACACGTCATCTCTGCCAATCGTCCTCGGGATTCATCGACGGTGCGAATCGAAAGCGCAAACCTCCACAGTGTTTCGCGGGCGAGGGATCGATGAGGGACATGCTCAAGCTCATCGCGTGTGCGGTCGTCCTCGCGGGTTGTCGCGAGAAGAAACAGGACGAGGCAGCCGGCGACGCCGTAGTCGCGCCCGCGACAGCGGCGATGCCGGTCACGCAGGCGTCGTGGGCCCCGGATGCGCTCGACGAGCTCGTCGCTCCCATCGCGCTCTATCCTGATCAACTCGTCGGGCAGATTCTTGCCGCGTCGGTGAACACGCAGGAAGTGCTCGATGCCGGCAACTGGCTCCTCGAGAACCAGAATCTGAAGGGCGACCAGGTCGACGCGGCGGCGCAGAAAGCAGGGTTCGGTCCCGCGGTTCGCGCGCTGGTGCAGTTCCCGACCGTCGTCGACATGATGTGTCAGGAGATCGACTGGACGAAGCAGGTCGGCGCCGCGTTCACCTCGGATCAGAAGGGCGTGCTCGACGCCATTCAGCGGCTGCGCGCGCAGGCGGCGGATGTCGGCAACCTGAAGTCGACCCCACAGCAGACCGTGGAGCACAAGAAGGAAGACGGGAAAGAAATCGTCGAGGTGAAGCCGGCGGATCCGAAGGTCGTGTACGTACCGCAGTACGACCCGACGATCGTTTATACAACGCCACCGCCCGCGCCGGCACCCGCTCCAGCGCCACAGCCTAACACCGTGAGTACGGAGTCCGCCGTCATGGGTGGGCTGCTCGCGTTCGGCGTCGGCGTGCTCGTCGGTTCGGCGATCAACAACAACGACGCATACTACCCGCACTACGGTCCGGGCGCGGTCTACTACGGGCCGCGTCCATTCTATCCGCCAGCGTATGTCTACCGGCCGGTGTATGGCCCGGCGTTTCATCCGGCGGTTCGATACGCGCCGCCGGCAGGCTACCGCAATCGCTATAACAGCCCGACGAACATCGTCATCAACAACAACAATTACTACAACCGCTTCTCGAACCAGAACAACATTCGCGTCAACAACCAGCGCAACGCCACCGCGGGGAACCGCGTGGGACAACCCGGGAACGCGGGGCGGGGACAGGACTGGAAAGGACAGTCGACGTACGCCGGCGCGCGCCCCGGAGGTGCGGCCGACCGGAAGCCCGGCGCGAACGACCGGACGCCTAACGTCTCCGACCGGAAGGCCACGACGCCGGACCGCAAGGGGACGTCCCAGCGGAATCAGCCGGCGGTTGCACAACGGCCCGCCGGCGCCTCGAAGACGCCGGCACGCGGGGGGCAGCGGCCTAACGAGGTGGCGTCCGCCAACACGCGCGACCGCGGCTACGGAACGGCGACGCAGACGGGAGGTCGCGATGCGGCCACTCGCCAGGTAGCCACGGGCGAGGTGGCGAGTCGTGACGCTGGCGGAGGCAACCGCGCGCAGCCCAAGGCTTCGCCACCAAGCGCACCGCGCGAGAACGCGCTGTCGGGCGCGAGCCGGGAGGGCTCCGGCTCATTCGATCGCGCGGCGAGCGCCCGGGGTCACACGAGCGCGGCGGCGGCGCGTCCAGCGCGCGCCGGACGCAAGCCATAGGAGGCATCCATGCCCGGTATGCATCGATTTGCCCCTGGCGTCGCACGTCTCGTGATCGTCGGTTCGATGCTGGCCGCCGCGAGTTGCGCCAGACGTGAGACCGACGACGCGAACCAACTGACGTTCAGCGCTCCCGACTCGGCGGTCGCGGCGCTGGTGGCCGCGCTCGAGAAGCACGACGTCGTCACGATGCGGCGACTGCTCGGCCCCGAAACCAAAGGGCTGATGTCATCCGGAGACACGGCTCGCGATCGGAGAGACCGCGAGGGCTTTCTCGCGCGGTATCGCGCGCGCCATCAGCTCGTCGCGGGCGGGCCCGACGATGCGATGCTGCAGGTCGGCGAGGACGAATGGCCATTGCCGGTGCCGCTCCTGCGACGCAATGGACGGTGGCATTTCGACGGGGACGCCGCGGTAAAGGAGCTCGTCGCGCGGCGCATCGGCGCCAACGAGCTGCGCACGATCGACGTGATGCACGGGTTCGTCGATGCGCAGCAGGACTATGCTTCCGTGGAACATGACGGCGCTGCTCGCGGGATCTATGCGCGTGTGATGCGCAGCGACCCAGGACGCCAGAATGGATTGTACTGGCAGGTGGCCGCCGGCCAGCCTCCGAGCCCGGCCGGACCGTTCCTGGCTGCCGCCTCGGCGGAAGGGTACAAGGCATCAGGCGGCGCGAACGGGCCTGCCCCTTATCACGGCTACGTGTACCGCATGCTGTTCTCGCAGGGTCCTGCCGCCGAGGGTGGGGCTCGCGAGTATGTCGTCGACGGCAAGCTGACCGGAGGGTTCGCGCTCCTCGCCTATCCGGCGGAATACGGAGAGTCCGGCGTCATGACCTTCATGGTCAATCAGGACGGGCTGGTGTGGCAGCGCAACCTCGGGCCGACGACGGCCGCACTGGCGGCAGCCATCACGCAGTTCAACCCCGACAGCAGCTGGACGGCGATCCCGCGCGATGGGGGAGCGCCGTAAAGGACCCTCAGTCCAAGACTGATGCGAGCCTAACGTCGGTGCTTGTACCGCCTAACGCGGCACGAAGGCACGAGCAGGTGGGCCAGCCATGCTGCCAAGGTCCAATGGACCCGTCCCGTCTCCGGCGCGTTTGTCAGCGAGTGGTGGCACTGTCGCAGCGGGACGCGGCCGAGCGCGATCCCCCGATGGGCCCGGTTCCCGATGTCAGGTAAAGGAGGAGTCATGCACGTCACACGAAGCACGCCCGTCACGCTCTTGTTGATCGCCCTCGTCGCCGGTGTTGCCGGTGCGCAGGCGAGCGGATCCAAGCCGGCAGCGGCGGCGGCCCCATCGGCCAATCCGCAGCAGGACGCGGCCGTGGCCGAACAGTTCAAGAAGCTCGGCCTGCTGGCCTACCCGGCGAAGGGACAGTCGGCGGACAAGCAGAAGAAGGATCAAACCGAGTGTTACGCCTGGGCGAAGGACCAGACGAGCTTCGATCCGATGACCGCCGCCGCACCCAACGCCGACTCGGCCGCCAAGGCCGCGCAGGCGCAGACCGCGGAAGCGACGAAGGGCACGGCCGTGAAGGGCGCCGCGAAAGGCGCGGCCGCTGGTGCACTCATCGGCGCCGCAGCCGGTGATGCAGGAAAGGGCGCGGCGGTGGGTGCCGCGGCCGGTGGCGTGGGTGGCCGGGCGGGCAAGAAGAAGGCGGAGAAACAGGCCGGCGCCGAGGCGGGCAACGCGGCGGTTGCGGCGTCGAACCAGCAGGTGGACACGTTCAAGAAGGCCGTCGGCACGTGCATGACGGGTCGAGGTTACACGTTCACCAAGTGATCCCGCGAAGGCGAAACCGCGGGCGACCTGATCGCATCGACGTTTCACACAAATACCACCGATGGCAGCGCGGCCTCGCATGGCGAGGCCGCGTGTCGTGGTAGGGCCCTCCGGGAGCAACCATGATGCATCTGCGAGCGGTGAGAGGCTTGAACGCGGTCGCCGTTACAACCCTGCTGTTCGGGAGCACGGCGGCAGCGCAGACCCAGGACACGACGGCGCGGTCCACGGGGCTGCCGAAACAGATCCACTGGAAGTTCAACTTCGACGCCGGACTCGGCGCATTCGGCTTTGGGAATTCTCTCTACACGCAAGCACACCCCGACCCGTCGGGCAACCTCGGCGACGACTGGATTGAGAGCTACGCCAAACCAGCGCTTTCGGCGGCGTACCCCCTGACTGGCGGTGGCGCGCTGTACGGCGCGGCGAGCGTTGTTGGCGAGCGAACGTTCGCCGCGCCACCGTCCATCGTCGGTGAGGACGCGTCGTCCTTTCAGGTCGAGGACCTCTACATCGGTTGGCGCTCGGGCAAGTCACTGAGCATCGGTGACGACGCCCTCGACGTCAGAGTCGGCCGAACACCATTCGAGATCGGCCGGGGATTCCTCATCTCGGACGGCGGCGGCGAAGGTGGCTCACGCGGTGGCTACTGGAGCAACGCCCGGAAGGCCTGGGAGCTCGCAGAAATCATCACGTTCAAGCCGAAGCATCACACGTTCCAGGCGTTTTACCTCGACCGCGCCGAGGTGCCGGAGACCAGAACGGGAACGCGGCTGTGGGGCGCGAATTACGATCTGGCGTGGGGCGAAGCCAACACGGTGGGCGCGACCTTCATTGGCGCGCTGTCCGACTCGCTGCCTAACCGAAACGGTATGTCGGTCGCCAACCTCCGTGCCTACGTCTCGCCATTCAAGCGTCTGCCGGCCCTCTCGCTCGGCGCGGAGTACGCGTACGAGAGCAATGGCAGCAAGCTGACGTCGAACGCCTGGACCGCCGAGGCGGCGTACGAGTTCGCGAGCGTGGCGGGGAAGCCCAAGGTCAGCTATCGCTACTCCTTCTTCGAGGGGGACGACCCGTCGACCGAGAAGAGCGAAGCGTTCGACCCATTGTTCCCCGGCTTCTACGACTGGGGCACGTGGTGGCAGGGCGAGATCGCCGGGGAGTATTTCCTCTCCAACTCGAACCTGGCCTCGCACCAGGCGCGCGTCCATTTCACGCCGACAGAATCGTTAGGCACCGGGCTGATCGGCTATCTGTTCCGCAGCGACCACCCCGAGTCGTTTGGCCCTGGCGCGACGTCCAAGAACATCGCGAGCGAGCTGGATGCCTACGCCGAATGGCAGGCGAATCGGAACTTCAGCGTGTGGTTCGTCCTGGCGTACGGGAACCCGCAGGAAGCGCTGGCGCAGGCGTACCAGCGGACGCAGAACTTCACGTACGGCATGGCGTACCTGAAGTATTCGTACTGACAGGCCGCCGGCGTACGGCGCACCGCGACGACACCTAACGAGCGTACCGCGACCGAGCGTTAGGCGTTCGACCTCGCGGACCCGAGCCGTCGCCACGAACGCCGGAGACCGCTTCGAGCCCGCCGGCCGATAACACGAAGGCCCAATTGTCCAGCACGCCCCCCGACCTGATCGTGCGAGGGCCGGAGCCAGGCCGCCGGCCAGCGAGACCCACCCAAGTCCCGGAGAGCCAATCCATGCCCGACGACGTAGCAGCCCTAGTCAATCGCATCGATGCCGAGTTCTCGGCGCTCGGCGATAAGATCAAGCGGGCACAAGGGGAGAAACAGCAGGAGCATCGCGACCGGCAGCAGCGGCTCGCCACGTTCGAAAAAGAGCTGGAAACGCTGCCCGAAGTATGGAAACCCCGCCTGGAGGCGCTGGTCAAACGATTCGGGGACCGCGCCAAAGTGGCTCCGCGGACCGATTCGTCCAGTCGCGCAGTCACGATGGACTTCCAGTCCGAGATGGCGAGAATCAAGCTGCGTTTCTCGGCCGCAACCGATCAGGAGGTCCGTAACCTCATCGTGAACTACGACCTGGAGGTCCTCCCCACCCTCATGCAGTTCGAGTCGCACAGCCAAGCCCAGTGGCCGCTCGATGCGATCGACAGAAAGGCGATTGGGGATTGGGTCGATGACCGGATCGTCTCTTTCGTCAAGACGTACCTCTCGCTCCACGAGAACGAGTACTACCTCAGGGAGCACATGGTACAGGATCCAGTGGCCGGCGTGCGGTTTCCGAAGTTCGCCGCGGCGGCGAAGGGTGAGTGGGGTGGCAAGACCTACTACTTCATCGGCGAAGAGACGCGGCGGGAATACGAGGCGAGCCACGGCGCACCGTCGAAATGACGCCCGCCGTCTGAGGTCATCGGCACGACACATCACAGCAATTGGAGAGTGCCCCATGGACGCCGAACATGCCCGACTCGAGGACGCTCGTGAAAAGAAGCTCCCCTGGAAGAAGTGGGGCCCCTACTTGAGCGAACGGCAGTGGGGCACGGTCCGAGAGGACCAGAGTGCCGACGGCAACGCGTGGAACTCGTTCAGCCACGATCAATCACGCTCTCGAGCGTATCGGTGGGGCGAGGATGGGCTCGCGGGAATCTCGGACGAGCGGCAGCAGCTGTGCTTCGCGCTCGCGCTGTGGAACGAGCGCGATCCCATTCTGAAGGAGCGGCTGTTCGGGCTGACGAACAGCGAAGGCAACCACGGCGAGGACGTGAAGGAGTATTACTTCTACATCGACTCCACGCCCACGCACTCGTACATGAAGTACCTGTACAAGTATCCGCAGGCCGCCTACCCGTACGAGGACATCATCACGTCGAACCAGCGGCGAGGGCGCGCGGACCTGGAGTACGAGCTGCTCGATACCGGCGTATTCGATCAGGACCGCTACTTCGACGTGTTCGTCGAGTATGCCAAGGCTACGCCCGAAGACATCCTCATTCAGGTCACCGTCGAGAACCGCGGGCCTGATGCTGCCACCATCCACGTCCTTCCGACGCTCTGGTTCCGCAACACATGGTCGTGGTCGCCGAACGCCGCGCGACCGGTCCTGTCTCGGACTGCGCCCGACGTCATCGCGACATCTCACCCGGAGATGGGCAAGCGATTTCTCCAGGCCGAGGAGGCAAACGCACTCCTGTTCACGGAAAACGAAAGCAACAGCGAGCGATTGATCAACGCGCCCAACCGCACTCCGTACGTCAAGGACGCCTTCCACAGCTACGTCATCCGGGGCCACCAGGCCGCGGTGAATCCCGAGCAGACCGGAACCAAGGCGGCGGCCTATTATCGCCGCGACATACCCGCCGGCGGCTCGGCCGTGATCCGACTCAGGCTGAGCGACCTGGAGCCGAGCAGTTTGGCGAAGACGGGGCAGAAAGGCAGCGCACGATTCGACAAGATGTTCGATACCACGTTCGCCCGCCGACGGAAGGAGGCTGACGAGTTCTACGCGTCGGTCATTCCATCGTCGCTCAACGACGACCAGGCGAACGTCATGCGCCAGGCTCTCGCGGGCATGCTCTGGTCGAAGCAGTTCTTCTATTTCGATGTCAACCGGTGGCTGCAGGAGCGCGGCAGCGACCCATTCAAGGCACGGCAGCGCGCGACTCGCAACGCGCACTGGCACCACATGGACAACGCCGACGTCATCTCCATGCCGGACAAATGGGAATACCCATGGTACGCAGCATGGGATCTGGCCTTCCACACGCTGGCGTTGACGATGGTGGATCCGGAGTTCGGCAAGGAGCAGCTCGACCTCATGTTGCAGTCGCGGTACCTGCACCCGAACGGTCAGCTGCCGGCCTACGAATGGAACTTCGGCGACGTGAACCCGCCGGTGCACGCGTGGGCAACGATCTTCACGTATCGCCTCGAGAAGGCGCAGGGAAAGGCCGACGTCGAATGGCTCGAACGATCCTTCCACAAGCTGATGCTCAACTTCACGTGGTGGGTCAATCGGAAGGACCGATCCGGAAGCAACGTGTTCGAGGGCGGCTTCCTCGGACTGGATAACATCGGGGTCTTCGATCGGAGTGCGCCATTGCCGACAGGCGGGTATCTGGAGCAGGCCGACGGTACGGCGTGGATGGCCCTCTTCTGCCAGAACCTGCTCGAGATAGCAGTGGAGCTAGCCCAGGTCCGCCCCGCCTACCTCGGCGTCGTCGAGAAGTTCGTGGAGCACGCGCTCCTGATTACGTCTTCCATGCTCAACGCCGGTGATGGTACCGGAATGTGGGACGAAGACGATGGGTTCTTCTACGATGTGCTCCGTCTGCCTAACGGTGAGGCCCACCGTCTGAAAGTGCGGTCCATGGTCGGGCTGCTTCCGCTCTGTGCCGTCACCGTGTTCGAGGGAGAGATCAGGAAGATCGCCCCCCAGCTGAACGATCGCCTGCAAGCGTTACTCGTGGCTCGGCCGGAGATGGTGGGATTCATCCACGACCCGGTCAAGCTCGGGAACGGCGGCCGGCGAATGAGCGCGGCATTGAACGAGGAGAAGCTTCGCCGGGTGCTGACGCGGATGCTCGACGAGAACGAGTTCCTGAGTCCGTACGGCATCCGTGCCCTGTCCCGCTTTCATGCCGAGCACCCGTATGTGTTCCATGTGGAGGGCCAGGCACACACAGTCTCCTACCTTCCCGCCGAATCCGACAGCGGGATGTTCGGGGGGAACTCCAATTGGCGTGGGCCGATCTGGATGCCGGTCAACGGTCTGATCATTCGCGCGCTGCTCCAGTATCACCTCTTCTATGGCGACGACTTCACGATCGAATGTCCGACCGGCTCGGGGCATCGGATGAATCTCTACCAGGTGGCCGAGGAGATCGGGCGGCGCCTAACGAACGTGTTCCTGCGGGGCGAGGATGGGCGGCGGCCGGTGTACGGAGAGACGGCGAAGTTCCAGGACGACCCGCATTGGCGTGACTACGTGCTCTTCTACGAGTACTTCCACGGCGACAACGGCGCCGGGCTCGGCGCCAGCCATCAGACCGGTTGGACGGGGATCATCGCGCGGATCATGCACCTGTTCGCGACGTCGACATCGCAGGAGGCGCTCGAGCTGGGCAAGGCGGCGGTATTCCACGAAGTCGAACAAGTCGCTACGACTCGATAGGCGAACAGCTAAACGACGCAGGACCCATAAAGCGCAGGACCCATAAAGCGCAGGGCCCAGACGACGCAGGACCCGAACGGCAAAGACGAGCAATGGTGGTCGTTCCGCTTAACCGTTGTTCGGGTCCTGCGTCGTCTGGGTCCTGCGTCGTCTGGGTCCTGCGTCGTCTGGGCCCTGCGCCGTCTGGGTCCTGCGCCGTTCGGGCCCCTGCGCCGTTCGGGCCCCTGCGCCGTTAGGGCCCCTGCGCCGTTTAGCTGTTCGCTTTCTCGGAGCCTAAC
>JAJKIV010000035.1 GCA_021154285.1 Gemmatimonas sp.
AGGTGTACGCGTGTCTCGCCGAGACGATCACGCTCGGCCTCACGGGGCGTACCACCCATTTCAGCATGGGGGCGTTGCGCAAGGCGCAGGTGCTCGAGGTCCTCGACCTCGCGGAGAACGTTGGCGTGCAAATGGGCAGCCCTGTGCCTCTCAAGACGCGCCGTTAGCCAAAATAGCGCTACCAGGACTAGCTGAGGAGGTTGCAGAGGAACGCTCACTGCTTCGACTGGTCGCCGCCATGTCGACTGCCTAACGCCCATGAGCTGGTTCGAATCCTCTGCCGCCCCGCGCACGTCAGGAGTCGTGTCTGGGCCGCGCTACGGCAGCCGAAAAATGTTCAGCACGCCGCTCGTGGCAGGAGACGCCACGCCGCGTCGGCCGTCGCGCGCACAACCGTGGTAGCATCCGTGCTCGCGCCCTCATACAGCGTCAGCGCTCGGCGTCCCGCATCAGCGTCCATGCACCGAGTCGGTCGGCACTCTCCGCGCCACCAGCCATCGCGTTGCCCGTCGATGTCACGACGAACACGACCGCGGTGCCCGGTTCCGCCGCCACATCGGCGTAGCTCTTCGGCAGCGCACGCACCGACAGGTCGAGCAGCGGCCGGTACCAACGCGCCTCGAGCAGCGTAGGCGGGGCCGAGGTCGCGTCGCGAATCTGCATCTGATGATGCCAGCGCTCCGTGTACTCGCGGCCGACATCCATCCAGTTCTCCGACACCGTCTCGCCGGCCCAGCTCACCGGCCACATCGCCGCATCGTGGGGTGGCAATCCACCCAGCAGGTCGGCGGTCCACTCGCCCGTGATCGCGAGCAGGTCGACGAGCAGCCTCGGACTGAGCCGCCGAGACCACGCGACCCCCTCGGCGTTCAGCGCGTTCACGAATCGCGGAGATCGCGATCCGTCCGGATCGGTGCATCCAGGGGCAGGAAGTGCCCGTCGCGGTACGCCGCGAGCTTCCGCAGCTCACCGTCGAGCAGGTGGGCCGCCACGTCCTGCACACGCCACGCGACAGCGACGGTAGGCGCCTGCCATTGGTCGGCGGTGAGCCCGCGGAGCAACTCGACCAACTCACCGAGCAACGGCGGCAGCAGCGTGGCCGTGTAGACGGGGGTCAACTGTTGCAAGCTCGCCATCAGTGCCTCACTCGAAGAAATGCGCCTGACGGGCGCTACGCCGGGATATACATTGACGCCAGCCAGACACCCCCAGGAGCCCCTTGGATCTCCGATCCCGCGTTCAGCAGTCGCTGTCCAACAGCTACACGCTCGAGCGCGAGCTCGGCGGCGGTGGCATGTCCAGGGTGTTCGTCGCCGACGAGCATCGCCTCGGTCGCAAGGTAGTCGTGAAGCTGCTCTCGCCCGAGCTCGCGGCAGCGATGTCGGCGACTCGCTTCGAGCGCGAGATCCGCGTCGCGGCCTCCCTCCAGCAGGCGAACATTGTCCCGGTGCTCTCGGCCGGTGAGACCGATGGGCTGCCGTACTACACGATGCCGTACGTCGAGGGCGAGAGCCTTCGCGCGCGGCTCGGGCGCGGCCCGCTCCCGATTCCAGAAGCGGTGAGCATCCTGCGCGACGTCTCGCGCGCGCTTGCGTACGCGCACGAACGCGGCGTCGTCCACCGGGATATCAAGCCTGACAATGTGCTCCTCTCCGGGCACACGGCGGTCGTCACTGATTTCGGCATCGCGAAGGCCATTGCAGCGGCCGCCGAGGCACCGTCGGGCGCGACTCTGACCCAGCTCGGAACTGCGGTCGGAACACCGGCCTACATGGCGCCCGAGCAGGCCGCAGGCGATCCCGCGACAGACCACCGCGCGGACATCTACGCGTTCGGCTGCATGGCGTACGAGCTGCTCGCGGGACAATCGCCGTTTCCTGGCCTGCCGCCTCACAAGCTGCTCGTCGCGCACATGAGTGAGACGCCAAAGGCGGTCGCGCAGCTCAGGCCCGACTGCCCGCCGACGCTCGCGTCGCTCGTCATGCAATGCCTCGCGAAGGATCCGGTGGCTCGCCCTGCAACCGCAACCGAGCTGCTGCAGCGCCTCGATGCCGTCGCGTCGCCATCCGCGGCTAGCGCGGCAATGCCGCCCATCCTCCTCGGCGGCCGACAGATGCTGTTGCGTGCGCTCGGAGTGTACGCGGCAGCATTCATCGGCGTCGCGGTCATCGCGCGCGCGGCAATCATCGCGATCGGCCTCCCCGACTGGGTATTTCCCGGTGCGCTCGCCGTCATGGCGCTCGGGCTGCCCGTGATTCTGTTCACGGCATACACGCAGTACGTCTCGCATCGCATGGCGACCGCCACGCCGACGTTCACGCCGGGCGGCACGCCAACGCTCGCGGCCGCACACGGAACGATGGCGGCGCTCGCAGTCAAGGCGAGTCCGCACGTCTCGTGGAAGCGCGCCACGCGCGGCGGCATCGTCGCCGTGAGTGCGTTCGTGCTGCTGGTGGTTGGCTACATGGTCCTGCGTGCATTCGGAATCGGGCCCGCGGGATCCCTCCTCGCCGCCGGCAAGCTTTCGGCAAGCGACAAGGTGCTCGTCGCCGCGTTCGACGCTCCGGCCGCTGATTCGTCGTTAGGCTCGACCATCACCGAGGCGGTGCGGACGAATCTGTCGCAGAGCCGGGCCATGCACGTCGTACAGACGAGCGCCATCGTCGCGGCGCTCGAGCAAATGAAGCGTCCTGATACCGCGCGCGTCGACTTGGCGACCGCACGTGAGGTTGCGCAGCGTGCCGGCGCCAAGGCGGTCGTCGCCGGGAGCGTCGTCCGCGCCGGAGCCGGCTACATCGTGACGGCACGGCTCGTGACCGCCGAGACGGGCGATGAGCTCGCGTCGTTTCGGGAGTCGGCAAAGGATGCGGGTGACCTCATCCCGGCGGTGGATCGGGTCACGAAGACGCTGCGTGGCAAGATTGGCGAGTCGCTCAAGGCCGTTCGCCAAGCGCCGCGCCTCGAGCAAGTGACGACTGCCTCGTTAGGCGCGCTTCGGAGCTATGCCGCCGGGCTTCGGGCCAACGACGTTCAGGGCGACTATCCGGCGGCCATCCAGTACTTCAACGACGCGATCCGGCAGGACAGCACCTTCGCGATGGCGTACGTGCAGCTCGCGTATTCGCTTCAGACGCTTGGCGGTCCTGGCCGATTCGCCCAGTCCAACGTGGCGCTGGCGAACGCGTTCCGACTTCGTGACCGGCTCCCCGAGCGCGAGCGGTATAACGTGGAGGGCGCCTATTACCTGGCCGCCGAGCCGGATCGGACCAAGGCGATTCCTGCCTTCCGCCGCGCCGTGGAGCTCGACTCGGCGAATTTCGATGCCGCCAATTCGCTCGCGATCACGCTCAACGATGTGCGCGACTATGTCGGTGCGGAGCGCGCATACCAGCTCGCGCTCGCAGGCGATCCCGGCAACCCCACGATTCTGACCAACATCGCGCAGATGTATGCCGAGATGGGACGGTACACCGCGTCCGACTCGATCATGTCCATTGTCGAGCGTTCGGCCGGGTCGTTCCCGACCGGTCCGATGCGGTTCGAGTCGCTGTGGAACCGGAGGGACTACGATGGCGCCGAGAAGCTTGTACGTGCGAACGCGGACACGGCGCAACCACGCCGCGCCGTGGGCGCGCAGGACGCGCTGGTCTGGATCGCCGTCCTGCGCGGCCGACTCCGGGAAGCGGAGCGGCGGTATGTCCAGGTGAACGAGGCGAAGGCCCGCGTCCGCGGGGACACCATAAGTCCTCACGACGTCGCCTTCTTTCACGCGATGGTGGACGGCGAGCTCCGCGGCGATGTGGCGCGAGGACTGGCCGCGCTCGACGCGGCGCAGCGCTCGGCGCCGCCGGCATCGCTCCCGCTGACGCGAGACCGGAGCCTCTTCCTCGCGTTAGGCTACACGCAACTCGGCGCACCGGCCAAGGCGCGACCGCTCGTGAACGAGCGAGAGGCACGGCTGGACGCGCTCGGGCGCCGGCAGGAAGCGGTGGTGCTCAATCGGGTCCGGGGCGACATCGCGCGCGCCGAGGGGAAGCCCGACAGTGCGATTGCGTACTTCCGTCGCGGCGACGCCGAGCCCGACGAACTTCCCACGCGGAACTGTACGGTGTGTGCTCCGTTTTTCGTGGGGCAGACGTTCGACCGCGCGGGCCAGGCCGACTCGGCCCGAACGTACCTGACGCGGTACGTGGAGATGACCGGCAGCGGACGAACGCTGGTGGACCGGTACTGGCTCGCACCAACGCTATACCGTCTCGGCGAGCTGTACGAGAACGTGGGCGACGTCAATCACGCGACCGAGTACTACGGCAGGTTCGTGGACCTCTGGAAGAACGCCGATCCGGAGCTCCAGCCGCGCGTCACCGAGGCGCGGGGGCGCATCGCGCGGATGAACCGCGCCAATCAATGACTCGTCATGCCACCGCCTAACGGGGCTGGACCAGATACTGCTCGATCTTCCCGTCCGGCAGCAGGAACATCGATACCTCCACCGCTCTCGAGCCGAGCTCCACGCCGAAGTACCAGAGCGTCATCCCTCCGCGAAGCGCCTTGCCCGTGAAATCGAACCTGCTCGCCGCGCCGAGCGGGCCGAGGCCGGTGGCGAAGTCGCGGAGCACCTCGGCAGTGAAGAAGGCGTTCGCGTTCGCGCTGAACAGCGACCGATCGATCGTCCCCTTCTCGAGCCCAGCGAAGATCTGCTTTGCCTGCTTCGTCGCCGCCGCGGCGTCGCGGTCATCGACATCGAAGAGGATGCTCGCGATCGCTTCGCCGATCTGCGCATCGGGCGCCGCGGCGCCGGGATAGATGTTGCAGAAGACGACGACCGCCGCGCGATCGTCGGGAAAGATCTGGTCCGACGTGAGATAGCCCGAGACGGCGCCGCTGTGCGCGATGCGACGACGGCCACCGGGCGCCGTCACGGAGACGCCGAGGCCGTATTGCGTCGCCACGCCACTGGACAACGGCACGTCACTCTCCATGAGGCGGTACGACGCCGGCTTGAGAACCTTCTGATCGATGACCGAGATGTCCCAGAGTGCCAGGTCGTGCGCGGTCATTCCCAGCTCTCCGGCGCCACCAAGCCATCCCTTGCCTTCCTTCGGCGCCGGGCGAAGGGGGCCGAGTCCGTAGCGCAGATAGGCGCCTGCATCTGTCGGGCCGAGCGGACCGGCGTCGTAGTCCACGACGGACGTCATCCCAAGTGGGCTAAAGATGCGGCGGCGAAGGAAGTCGACGATCGGCATCCCCGTGATGCGCTCGACGATCTGCCCCGCAATGACGTAGTTCGTGTTGCTGTATTGCCACTTCGCGCCCGGGGCGAAGTCGAGCGGCTTCCGCGCCCAGCGATCCAGAATCACCGAGGGCGACGTGGGCTTGAGCATGTCGGTGAAGACGTAGTCGTGCGGCCAGTAGTCCTGGTAGCCGGACGTCATCGACAGAAGCTGCCGCAGCGTGACCTCGTTGGCGCGTGTCAGATTCGGGAACCACTTCGCCACTTTGTCATCGAGCGACAGCTTCCCTTCCTCGGCGAGCAGCAACACAGCGGTTGCCGTGAACTGCTTGCTGACTGATCCGATCCCGTAACGCATCGATGGCGACGCTGGAACGTCGGGTTCGATTCGTCCGCGACCGTACGCGTGCTCGTACACGATGCGGCCGTCGCGGACGATGGCGATCGCGGCGCCAGGCGCGCCGGTACTCTTGAGGACAGCGTTCGCGGCGCTGTCCACGCGGTGACGCTGGACGTCCGTCGGCGGGGCTTGGGCCGCCGCGATGGCGGGGAACGACAGGAAAGCGAGTGTCGTTAGGCGCAGCATCAGGAGATCACCTTCGTTTTCGGCGTCAGGATTCGTGGCGTCGTCCCGAACAGCTTGTTGATGGCGTCGATACGTGTGCCAATCAGACGATCGAGTCGCGTCTGCGCGGCGTCAGTCTCCGTCTTGAGCTCAGTCGTTCGCAACGTCTCGCCGGCCGTCGGCGCGTGAATGCCGCGCCACACCATGCCCGCCACCGTCGTCACCTCCTCCCGGAGCCGCGGATACTGGCGATAGCCCATCACCGGCTCGGGCCTCGTTAGGGTGGAATCACGGAAGTGCGTGAGCTCCTTGATCGTGCTGTCCACGAGCGCCTTCGCTTGCTCCTTCTGGGCGAGCTCGCGGCCGCCGGAATCGAGCTGCTGCTTGAGCCCCTTGAGCTGCGTGATGAGATCGTTGGTGTTGTCCACGATGCCATTCACCCGGCCGACGAGCTCGCGCAGCGAGAGGCCGATCCGCTCCTGCGCCACGACGTCGGCGGGTGGCAGGTCATAGCGTGGATCCAGCTCCACCACGACCGGCTTCGTGACCTTCTTGCCATCCACGTCGAGCGTGAGCGTGTACTGGCCGGCCTTTACCATCGGCGCCGGCGGTGTGCCAAAGCTCTCGAGCGTCACGTCGCGATCGTAGACGTGCCAAGGTCCCTTGGGCGGTCGCGCGGTGTCGGCCGGCGACGGCCGGTCGACACCGCCCTCGGGCGCATCGAAGCGGAGATCCCACGTGGTGCGATTGAGGCCGGCCTGGTTAGGCAGCTTCTTGATCGTGCGAATGACCGCGCCGCTGGCGTCGGTCACGGTGATCGTCACCGCCTTGGCGGAATCCTTCAGCGAGTACGCGACGAGCGCGCCGTACGGCGGGTTCTCGCCAGCCCATGCACGGTAGCCGAGGTTGCCGTCCTTGTTCGCGAAGTTCCAGCGAACCGCGTTGCGGATGTCGAAGAGCGTGACATCGCTGCCCGCTGCCGACCGGA
>JAJKIV010000036.1 GCA_021154285.1 Gemmatimonas sp.
CGTCGACGGTGAACATCACGCGAACAGGTGGTTTCGCCGCGGCGGTCGCGCTGACTGCGACCGGTCTGCCTAACGGCGTAACGGCGGTGTTCGATCCCACCGCACCGACGACCAACTCTTCGACCTTGACGCTGACGGCATCGGGGACTGCGGCAACCGGTCCGGCCACGGTCACGATCCACGGTAACGCAACAGGGCTGAACGAGCAGACAACAACGCTCGCCCTGACCGTAACACCCTCTGCGAGCGGCAGCGGCAACACCGCTCTCGAGTTCTGCACGGCGGACCAGACACCCATCTGGTTGGCCTTCCAGGACGGCGTCAACGGGTCATGGACGCGCGTGACCGGTTCGGGCACGAAGTTCCAATTCAACCTCACGCAGGCGAAGGCTGGCGTGGCCTACGTAACGACCACGGCGTCGGCGAGCGTTGCGAGTGCGTCGCGCAGCCTGGCGCTGCGACTCGTCGGCTACCTGCAGCGCGAGATGCTGCTGCGAAATCGGCCAACGCGCGCGTCGTTCACGTACGCCGCGCAGTCACTCGCGACCGGCTACAGCTTGACGATCCTGTACGGCTCTCAGGCGGAGTTGAATGGCCGCGGTGCAAACCTCTGCTTGCCTGGCTCGGGGAAGACTGTCAACGGAACAGTCGCGGGCGTGAACGCGGCGCAGGCGCAGTCGGCCTCGATCTCCCTCGGTCCATCCACCACGAGCGCCGCGCCTGCGGGGACGTTCCAGCTCACGGACGTTCCGGATGGCGCGCTCGACCTTGTGGCTGCTCGGTCAACGACGAATACGATGACGTTTGCCACCTCGGTCGACAAGATGATCATCCGCCGGGGCGTGAACGCGACGAACAACTCGACGCTGCCGGTGCTGGATTTCGGCGCGGCGGAGGCGTTCGACCCCGTGCTCAAGACCCTCACGATCGGGAACCTCGGGACGGATGTCGCGACCGTGTTCACGAACTACTTCACAGCGGCGGGTTCCGGAGCGGCTGGCGCCACGGTCGGTGCATCCATTCTGCCGAGCGCGGGTCCGTTCACGTACTACGGCGTACCGGCCTCGAAGCAGCTTGCCGGCGATCTGCACCTGGCACTCGCGATCGCGTTCCCCGACCTCTCGACGCTCGATCAGGAACGAGTCGCCGCGCTGTACTTCAAGGATCCGACCGATCGCACGGTGACTCTCGGCGCCGTACTCCCTGCACAGACTGTGTCCGCCGCGGCAACGGCGCCGTACGTTCGCTTCCGGACGGCAGGATCGATTCCGGCGGACTACGGGAAACTCCTCGATCTCGAGTTCACGCAATCCAGCGCGGCGCGTTCGGTAAGCATCATTGCCAGCGAGAGCTACCTGACGGGCGGCGCGAGCTACGACATCACGGTTCCGGACTTCAGCGGTGTCGCGGGCTGGGACAACAACTGGGGACCGAAGACCGGCTCGGCGACTGACTGGCGCGTGTCGACCTATGGCTTCACCGGCATCGGGTTGGGTTCCCTGACGCCAGTAGATGGCGCCACCTTCAAGGGTGCAGGTCGGAGCGGGACCATCACCCCGTAACGGCTGTCCGTCCGACAGTCGGCTGTCGCTTCGCCGACTGTCGGACGCTGACCCTCGGCCGGCGCCGCTCTTGCAGGATTCGGCCCGCGTATCGGGTATCGCGCCTCTCATTTTCAATAGGAGGCAACGTGCGCGTCGGCATGCTCGAAGTAACGAGACTCGTATCCGCCCTCGTCGTAGCCGC
Source organism: Gemmatimonas sp. (assembly GCA_021154285.1). Lineage (GTDB taxonomy): Bacteria > Gemmatimonadota > Gemmatimonadetes > Gemmatimonadales > Gemmatimonadaceae > JAJKIV01. The sequence continues at coordinate 1,747 of JAJKIV010000036.1, forward strand.
AACGGTTGCGGCATGCAACAACGGCGACGACAGTGGAACCCAGCCGACGACGCAGACGTACACGCTTGCTGTCGCCAACGGGCCCGTAACCGCAGCGCCGGGCGGAACGGCGACACAGACCGTCAACATCACCAGAAGCGGCGGCTTCACCGGAGCTGTTGCGCTCACCGCGTCGGGCCTCCCGACGGGCGTGACAGCCGCATTCGATCCGCAAAGCGCCACGGGCAACTCGTCAACGCTGACGCTCACCGTCGCCGCCAACGCCACAGCCGGCAACGCGACGGTCACGGTGAAAGGCACGGCCTCCGGCCAGGCCGACAAGACCACGACGTTCCAACTGACGGTGAGCGCGGCGGCGGCTGGTGACTTCACGCTGGAAATGAACCCGGCGGCGGTGACTGTCATCCAGGGTCTTAGCGCTACTTCCACCATAAACATTGCGAGAACCGGTGGATTTGCCGGCCCGGTCAGCCTCACGGCGAGCGGCCTGCCTAACGGGGTGACCGCGTCGTTCGACCCGACGGACGCGACGGGAGCGACATCTACCCTCACACTGACAGCGTCAGCGACGGCTGCGATTGGTGCCACGACCGTCACCATCACGGGGACGTCGCAAGGTCAGACCGATCAGACCACAACGCTTGCGCTCACCGTCAACATCCCCGGCAGCTTTTCGCTGACCGTCGATCCGAAAACGCTCACGATTCAGCCGGGAACGAATGGCACCGCGACGGTGACCATCACGCGAACGGGCGGATTCACGGGCGCAGTTACGTTGTCCGCGACCGGCCTGCCTAACGGGGTGACGGCCACGTTCGACCCGCCCGCACCAACCACGGACCAGTCGACGGTGACGCTCACCGCCTCGGCGGCGGCCGCGATCGGTTCGGCGTCCGTTGTTATTCACGGAAACGGAACGGGACTCGGCGAACACGCGACGACGATCACGCTGACCGTGAGCCCTGCGGCCAGTGGCAGCGTGAACACTCGTTCGAGTACCGGAAGGTCCTCGACCGGGAGTTCACCTTGAAGGCCGGCGTCTGACTCGAACGAGTGACGGGCGGGGCTCCACGAGCCGCGCCCGTTTGCTTTCCTCCGAGCTGAGGGGTAATAACGGACCCGGCAGCAAACTTGCGCACGCCGTCGACTCCAATGACCTCCCGAGCTCGCATCCTCAACGCTGCTCTGCGCACGTTCGTGCTCTTTTTTGGCGCAGCGGCGCTCTGGCTCGCGCGCGACGCTATGAGTCCGGACGGCATCGCGTATCTCGACGCCAGCGACGTGTACTTGTCCGGTGGATGGCCCGCGGCAGGCAGTGGGTACTGGAGCCCGCTGTATCCCACGCTGCTCGCGGCGGCGCGGCTCGTGGCCGGGCAAGGCGCCGCGAGAGAGCAGTCGATCGCCCAGGGCGTCAACTTCATACTCTTTCTCTGCGCGTACGCAGCACTCGAGTACCTCGTTCGCGAGGCTCGGTGGACGACGCGCGCTCGGCTTCCCGGCGCGCCACCTAACGACACCACCTGGCGGATACTGGTCTACGCGTTGTTCGGCGTTCTCACCGTCGGATGGATCCGCCTCTGGATGCCGACGCCCGACATGGCCGTCGCGGCGATCGTCCTCGCGACCGCGGGGGTCGGCATCCGACTCGCGACGGGACGTGGTCGATGGCCGAGCGTAGTCGTGTTCGGGCTCCTCCTCGGACTCGGGTATCTCGCTAAGGCGGTGCTACTGCCGATCGGCATTTGTTCGCTCGCGACTCTCGCGGCCCTCGTGCGACGCAGGCCGGGCGGCCTGTCACAGATTGCAGTGGCCGCGCTGATCTTTCTGGGTCTAGCCGTCCCGCAGATCGTATACGCGTCGCGGCTCAAGGGCGCGCCGACGTTCGGCGACGTTGGGCGGCTGAACTATCTGTGGTTCGTCGCGGGCGTGCCGGGGCCGGTGACGTCCGCATTCCCGCTTCCGGCGCGACTGCCCTCCCCCACCGCAGCAGGGCAGACGCTCGCGGCGCTCGATCCGCTGCGCGGCGAGCACCCCGCGATCTACGACATCGACGCGCCGATTCCGGGAACGCTGCCCATCTGGTACGATGCCGGCCACTGGTACCGTGGAGTGGTCGCGCCGTTGCGTCCCGTGGCGATCGCGCGCACGTTCGTTAGGCAGCTCCGCGTATATCTCGAGCTGTTCGGGCTCCTGCTCGTTGGTGGTGTCGCGGCGGCCGTCGGCGGCGCCGTCTCGCGGCGCTCGGTGCTCGCAATACGCCCGTCGCCAATGCTCGTGATCCCCGCGCTCGCTGCGCTCTCCCTCTACGCGCTGGTGCTCGTGCAGTCCCGTTACGTCGCTGCCTTCGCCCTGCTGCTGTTCGCGGGTCTGGTCCCGCCATGGGCGACTGACGCGCTGTCCCGACGCCTGCGCTCGGGCTTCGCAGTCGGTGCTATCGCCAGCCTCCCGCTCATCGCCTATCAGGCTCGCGTCGACGGCAGCTACTGGCGCGGTTCGGCCCAAGCCCGTGCGAGCGTCGCGGCCGCGCTTGCGGCACACGGTGTCGGTCCCGGATCGCGGATCGGTTTCATTGGCGAGGCCTACGAGGCACTGTGGGCGCGAACAGCGAGGCTCCGCTTCGTCTCGCTGGTGCCGCTCGCCGAGGCGCCGCGTTTCTGGGAGCTCGACGCGGACGGCCGGGCGGCGGTGCTGACGCACATGCGGCAACACGGCGCCGAGGCGATCGTCGCGGAAGCGCCCGCGCTCGGGGTCACCATCGACGGCTGGGAGCGACTCCCGTCGGCCGGCGTTCCACGGTCGGAGCTCATCGTATACACGGGACAGCGCTAGCTTTCCGGCCCATGTCGATCGACCAACTCACCGCCCTCGCGATCGCGAACCGATGGGAAGTGCTGGCGGTCATCACCGGCATCATCAGTGTCTACCTGAGCACGCGCGAGAACATCTGGAGCTGGCCCACGGCGCTCGTCAACGTCGCGCTCTACTTCGTCGTGTTCTACGAGGCGAAGCTGTACGCTGACATGGGGCTCCAGGCGGTGTACTTCGCCCTGTCGCTATACGGATGGTACGAGTGGCTGTACGGCGGCGAGAACCGCACGGAGCTCCACGTGTCGCGCACGCCTCGGGCGTTAGGCATCAGGCTCGCGATCATCGGCATTGCCTGCGCGGTCGTCCTCGGCACCCTGCTCGCGCGACTCACCGATGCGGCGTTGCCCTACATCGATTCCGTGACGACGAGCACCAGCCTCGTCGCGCAATGGATGATGACGCGAAAAATCCTCGAGAACTGGGCCGTGTGGGTCGCGGTGGATGTCGTCTACATCGCGATGTTCATCTTCAAGCGGCTGTACCTGACGGCGGGCCTGTACGCGGTGTTCCTCGTCCTGGCCGTCATGGGGTACGTACAATGGAAGCGATCACTGGTCGCGCGCAGCCTGGCCTGAGCGGTGTAGCGTGGAGCGCTCTGCGAAACGCGTCGCGATGAAACGCGTCGTCGTGACGGGCTCCGAGTGTACCGGAAAGACAACGCTGGCGGGTGACCTCGCGCGTCAGTTCGGAACGGTCTGGGTTGCGGAGTACGCGCGCGAGTATCTCGACCGCAAAGTCGCCACGACGGGGCTGCCGCTGGATGAAAGCGACGTCGAACCGATTGCACGCGGGCAGATCGCCGCGGAAGACCGGGGCGCCGCGCTGGCGAAAGACCTGCTCGTGCTCGATACGGATCTCGTGAGCACCACGGTGTACGCCCGGCACTACTACGGCGCGTGCCCTGCCTGGATCGAGCAGGCTGCACGCGACCGCCGCGTCGACCTATATCTGCTCTGCGACATCGACGTTCCGTGGGTGGCCGACTCGGTACGCGACCGGCCCCACCACCGCGAGCCCATTCACGCGCTCTTCGTCGAAGCGCTGGAAGCGTTAGGCGCCCGGTACGTGACGATTCGCGGCCCGTGGCCCGACAGACTTGCGACGGCAGCTACCGCAGTCAGCGCGTTACGGTAGCGGACCGCGGATGGTGACGTCGAGTCGGAAAGAGGACCTCTGTTCCCGGTTCCCCGTTCCCGTTGTCGCCCGTCGCCCGTCGCCGGCCTTTAGTCCAGCTCCATCTGCCGAACACCGAACCGCGACCACTGCGTCTGCACGTTGGAGCGGATCATCGTCTGCACACCGTCCGGATCGCGGATCGCGTGGAGAACGACGCGTGGCGTGCTCGCGTCGGCGCTCAGGACCTGTACGTCACCGAGTCCCGCCATGCGCGCCCACAATGGACGCAGGATGATCGAGTCGCGTACGCGCCGAAGCTCGAGGTCCTCCGTCCTGGTCGAGAGCACGCCGGTCGTGACCCGCAGGCGCTCGCTCGTGAGGACGTACTTCGTCGTGCTCACCTTGAGGTAGCTGACTAGCGCGCCGATACCGCACAGCGTCCAGATCGCCGCGATGATCCACGGATACACCGAGCGCAGATTGACGTCGGTCGTCGCACTCGGCACCGTTCCAGCCCGAAGGAACAGCAACCCGACCGTCGATACGACGACGCCGATCCCCAACAGCAGGTAGATGGGCAGGTTGACCGCCTGCGACGGCGATCCCCGCCAGACCATTCGCTCTCCGGTTGGTTGCGTCGATGATTGCTCGGACACACGCTCCTCGTCGGCGATCATGGTGAGTCGTCGCGCCAATGCTATCCAGACGACTCACCAGCGACAAGGCAGCGTGAGCTCACTGCTTGAGCCGGAACGCCACGATCGCGTCCGACCATCCAAAAAGCTCTCCGTCACCGCCAGCCGCAACCACCACGTATTGTCGCCCGTCACGCGGCCCTCGGAACGTCATGGGCGTCGCCTTCGCCGCCGCGGGCAGCGATCCTCGCCACAGCTCTCGGCCGGTTTCGACGTCGAACGCGTGCAGCGACCGATCGAGCGCCGCGCCGATGAAGACCACCCCGCCGGCCGTCGTGATCGCGCCGCCCAGATTGACCGATCCGAGCGCTGCCGCTTGCGCGGAATCCACCCCCGGCGGCAGCATCGGGCCTAACGACCCGAGTGGCACGTCCCACTTCTTCGTGCCGGTGTTGAGATCGATCGCGACCAGCGACCCAAACGGTGGCGGTGAGCAGGGGGCGCCACCCGGCCCGAACATGAACTGGCGTCGCATGACGTACGGAGTGCCGCGCATGTCGGTGTACTGTGCCCCCGGGCCTCGTGTCTCCGCGACGTCGGTGACCGTGTTCCGGTCGAACGATGCGCGCGGGATGAGCTTCACCTCGATCGGGATGCGATTCACCGGCACGACCACGATCTGTCGAGCCGGGTCGTAGGTTACGCCTCCCCAGTGCGCGCCGCCGATGCTCGACGGATACACCAGCGTTCCTCGCTCGCTCGGCGGCGTGAACGGGCCTTCGTTTCGGAGTCCCTCGATCCGGGCCCGACATGCGGCGCGATCGCCGTCGGTCGCGCCAAAGGCATCGTCAGGCGTTAGGCGCTGTGGACTGAGTGGCGGCAGCACGGCATTGAATGGCTGCGTCGGGCTCGCGCGCTCGCCCGCGACGTCACTCGCCGGAACCGGCCGCTCCTCGACCGGGAACACCGGTACGCCCGTATCCCGGTTGAGGACGAACAGCTGCCCGGTCTTGGTCGACTGCAACACGACCGGAATTTCCTTACCGTCCTTGCGCAGCGTGACGAGCGCCGGCGGGGACGCGACGTCGTAGTCCCAGAGGTCGTGGTGAACGACCTGGAAGTGCCACACGACGCGTCCAGTCGATGCGCGCAGGGCGACGATCGAGTTCGCATAACGATTGTCGCCGAGCCGCTCGCCTCCGAAGTAGTCCGGGCTCGCGCTGCCGGTGGGCACGAATACGAGGTCCTGCGCCGGGTCAGCGGCAATCACGCTCCACGCGTTGGCGGCACCCGTGGCGTGTGCCCGCGGCCCAATCCACGTACGCCAGGCAGCGTCCGCGGAATCCTGCGGAACGGGGTCCCATGTCCAGCGAAGCGCCCCGCGGCGCGCATCGAACGCGCGCACTTCGCCACTCGCCGCGTCCGTGCGGTTGTTGTCCGCGACGGAGCTGCCCACGACAATGATGTCGTTGATGATGGCAGGCGGCGACGTCACCTCGTACTCCGCCGTTTCGAACGGCTTGTTGCGCAGCGACGCGCGCAGGTCGACGGTACCGCGATCTCCAAACGACGCGCAGGGCGTTCCGCGATCTGCGTCGAGAGCAATGAGGCGGCCATCGATCGTCGCGACGATCACCCGCCTCACGCATGCGGTACCGGACGGCGCCGGTCGGCGCGAGTCGACCCAGTACGACACACCGCGGCTCGTGAAGTCGCCGAACGTAATCGCGCGGTCGACCTTGGGGTCGAACTTCCAGAGCTCGCGCCCGGTCTCGGGGTCGAGCGCCATCACACGCCCGAGCGGCGTGCTGATGAACATCCGCCCATCCGCAACGAGTGGCGTTACCTCCAGTGAGCGCTGTCGCCTCCGGCCCGCGAACTCCGGCGCGGTCTCGCCCGTGTGGTACGTCCACGCCGGCTCGAGTCGCGAGACATTCTCGCGAGTGATCTCCGCCAGTGGCGACCAACGGCTCCCAAGCGCGTCGCGGCCGTACGCGCGCCATTCGCCGTCAGCAGTGGATTGTGCGCGGGCCGCCTGTCCGCTTACCGGAAACGCCGTTGTTGCGACCACAACCATCACGCCCGCGACTCGCACAACCTCGCGGCGAACGATCGATGTATTACCCATGACACGACCCCGAGAATCGACGTGAGCACCCGGGGACCAATCTCGGTCAGGGTTCGCCGGGCTCCAACGTCTTCGGGACTTCCGGTACCGGCGCGGTACGAGCGGGCGGACGCTTCTGCCGGTCGCGGACCATGGCAACGATGGACTGCGAGATGTCCTCCTGAATCGCAAACACATCATCGAGCTGTCGGTCGTAGCTCCGTGACCAGAGCTGGAATCCATCGGATACGTTTGCGAGCTGCACCGTGATGCGGAGCTTCCCGCCGGACTTCCTGACGCTTCCCTCCAGCACCGTGGCGACGCCGAGCCGGCGCCCGACCTCCCGGACGTCCGCATGCCCGTCGGCGAACGCATACGCCGACGTGCGCGCGGCGACGCGTACGCCCTCCACCTGCGTTAACGAGTTGATCACCTCCTCGGTGATGCCATCGCTGAAATAG
>JAJKIV010000037.1 GCA_021154285.1 Gemmatimonas sp.
ATGGCATTGTGGTTCGCCGCGGGGTGCGTTCCGATTTCCTCGTACTTTCGCACGTTTTCATCCATGCTCGCCGGCGCCGCCATGAGCGGCCACAATGATTTCTGTTTCGACCGGCGAACGTACAGGAACCCCGTGCCGATCGGCGCGAGGAGCCACTTGTGCAGGCTGGTGCCGTAGTAGTCGCAGCCCAGCTCATCGCGGGTGAACGGGAAATGCGCGAATGCGTGCGCACCGTCCACGAATACCTCGATCCCTTTCTCGCGCGCCATCGCGACGACCTTCGCGACGGGGAGGATCTGGCCCGTCAGGTTGGTGATGTGCGTGATCTCGATGACGCGGGTGCGAGGCGTGATCGCCTCACGGAACTGGTTGACGACGTAGTCGTCGGACGGTGGCGGCACCGTGAACTTGATCTGCTTGACGACGATCCCCTCACGGCGCGCACGCTGATCCCACGACGTCATCATGCGCGGGTAGTTCTGCGTCGTGACGATGACCTCGTCGCCGCGCTTGAGATCGAGCCCGAAGATCATCGTCTCGTTGGACTCCGAGGCGTTCCGCGTGATCGCCATCTCCTCGGGGTCGCAGCCGAAGTCCTTCGCGAGCTCGCGACGCACGCTTTCGATGCGCGGCTCCAGCACGCTCCACATGTGCTCCACGGGCGCTTCGTTGGAGAAGCGCAGATCGCGGATCATCGCCTCGAGCACGTGCGAGGGTGTAGGACTCACCCCGCCGTTGTTCAGGTTGATCAGCGTCCGGTCGGCGTCGAACGCACGTTGGATCTCCGACCAATAGGTCTCGTCCTCCGCGAGCGGGGCGGCCGATCGCCCGGCGGCGACATGGTCCGCCCGCAGGACCGACGTGAGCGCGTTCGAACGGAAGACGGGAACCGCGAGCCCTGCACGAGTGAGCGTCGCGAGGAAAGCGCGTCGATCAGACATTGTAGGAACCGGGAACGGGGAACCGGGAGCCAGGGTGACTGCGATCGCGCGTCGTCAGCGCGCGTGTCTAACCTGCGGGCCGAGTTAGGCGTCGTCCAGTCTCGACGTTTCGGTTCCGGTGCCCTTTTCCCGTTCCCGGGCGCGCGCCTCCGGCACGCCGCCTACAATCTCGATCCCTGCGGCAAATCGAGCACGAAGTGAAATCGCGTGCCCTTCTCGAGCTCAGTCTCGACTCCAAGCTCGCCGCCCATCGCGACGATCAACTTCTTGCAGATCGACAGTCCGAGCCCTGCGCTCGAGAAGGCGTAGTCGCCAGTGATCTGTCGCTGCCGGAACGCCTCGAACAGGTTGGTGATGACGTGCGGTGGAATACCCCGCCCCGTGTCCTTCACCGAAAATTCCACGCGGCTGCGGTCGATCTGCCTGCACGTCACGTCCACGGAGCCGGCGTTCGTGAACTTGATGGCGTTCGTCGCGAGGTTGAGCAGCACGCGATTGAGCGCAGCCTGGTACCCGATGCGCAGGTCGGCCTCGGGCCCCACACATCGCACGACGAGACGTTTCTCTTCCGCCATCGGTCGCAGAATGTCCATGATCGACTGCAGGACGTCCGACACCAAAAACGGCATGCGCGGTTGGTCCATCAGCGTCGTGCCGCCGCGCGCGAGCTCGATCACGTCGCCGGCGAGCGCGCTCAGACCAAACGCCGCGGAGTAGACGAGTCCCAGCTGTCGCTCCTGAATCGGCGTCAGCGTGCCGCCCGACCCGTAGCGCAGCCGCTCCGCGAGAATGAGAATCGAGCCGAGTGGGGAGCGCATGTCGTGCGCCATCTCGACCACGAGCTGTTGCGCGTCCTGCCCCGATAGCCGGGCCGCAAACCGATGCGCCGCGTCCTGATCGATCGATTGCTGCACCCGCTCGATCGCCTTGATGACTTCCAACACGCTGGCCTCGCCGGCCGATACCACGTCAGGCGACTCCGTTCGTTCCAGGAAGGCGCGCCGCAGCAGCTCCAGCGCGCGACGAACCGGAACGAACGGCGGAAAGGCGACGAGCGTGAGGGCTTCGCCGTTGAGCGCCTGCCTAACGTTATCAGCGAGCGCGTTGACGGTCGTGCGCACATCGCTGGCCGACGTCGCCCCGTGTTCGGTGTGAGGCCACTCCGCACACACGTCGGCGACCGCCGCCGTCAGCGCGCGCGACACGGCGCTGGACGCGACCGATTCGGAGGCGCGCGCCTCCGAATCGATGACTGCCGTCCCACGTGAGGTTGGTTTCTGTGCTTTAGACCGCGACACGCGACGTGGTTGAAAGCGTGAGCTCACTCGTCGCCGGCGCCGCCGAACTCATCACGGCGGAAGCCGTGCTTTTCCATGAGTCGGTACAGCGTCGTACGGTCGATGCTCGCGAGCCGGGCTGCCTTCGACATGTTCGAACCGGCCCGCGCGATCAGCTGCGTCAGGTATTCCTTCTCGAAATGCGCGACGAGCTTCTCTTTGGCCAGGTGGAAGCTCTCCGTCATGATGCTGATCGGCAGTCCGGTCGCCGTCGCTGGAGCCGCTATCGCGTCGTCGTACAGCGGCACGTCGTCAGGCTGCACGCCCTGGCCGGGCTCGGCCAACACCGCCAGCTGTTCGACGACGTTCTGCAGTTCGCGCACGTTGCCCCGCCACGGGCGCGACCGGAGGAAGTCGACCGCCGCCTCCGTGATGCGCGGCGTCGCTTCACCCGGCTGCCGATGACGTTCCCAGAAGTGGGTGAGGAAGTGGTTCGCGAGCAAGGGGATGTCCTCGAGACGCTTTCGGAGCGGCGGCAGCTTGATCGGCACGACGCGAAGGCGGTACAGCAGATCCTCGCGCAGTGTTCCCTTGGCCACGCACTCGGCCGGGTCCCGGTTCGTCGCCGAGATGAATCGGACGTCCACGACAGCGTCCTGCTGCTCACTCCCGACGCGGCGCACGACGCCGTCCTGCAGCACACGAAGGAGCTTCGCCTGCAGCGGCAGCGACATCTCGGTCAGCTCATCGAGGAACAGCGTACCACCGTTCGCGATCTCGAGAAGTCCCGGCTTGTCGCGATCGGCGCCGGTGAACGCTCCCTTGCGATGGCCGAACAGCTCACTTTCGAGGAGGCCCTCGGGGAGAGCCGCACAGTTGATCGGGACGACCTGACGACTTGCGCGACGACTGTGCTGATGAATGAACTGCGCGATGAGCTCCTTACCCGTACCGCTCTCGCCCATGATCATCACCGAAGCATCGGTGCTTGCGACGCGCCGCGCGAGCTCGACTGCCTTGCGGAACGCGGGCGAAACGCCGAGGAGCGTGATCTTATCGCTGTTGCCGTTCTGCTTCAGGAGCTGAATGCGAAGATCGCGCGTCTCGCGCGCGACCATCACGGCGTGCGAGGCGCGTCCGATCAGCACTTGTAGATGCGTCGCCGAGAAAGGCTTCGGCAGGTAGTCCCACGCACCGGCGCGCAGCGCTTCGATGCTCGTCGTCACGCTCGGGTTTCCGGTCATCACCACCACGATCGTCTCCTTGTGGGCGGAGAGCGTCGCGCGAAGGATTTCCATACCCGACACGGGCGTCATGTACAGGTCGACGAGCACGATGTCGAACTTGCGGCGGCGCACGAGGTCGAGCGCCTCGTCACCACGCCCGAGCGTCGTGACATTGAAGCCGTCCATCTGCAGGACGCTCGCGCAGCCCTCGCGGAGCGTGCGGTCGTCGTCCACGATCAGAAGGCTCAGACTCGACTTGACTTCCGCCGAGATGGACAACGGGTCTCTGGCGGTCTCGCTATCGCCCGCAGCGAGTGAGCGCCCCGAATCGCCAAGAACCGCAGCCGAAGTCGACATCCACAACTCCTTGAGCAGTGACGCGCGCGTGCGGCGGGTCGCCGCGGCACGCCGGTGTTCTTCCAGATTCGATCACCGTAACCAGGTCGCCAGACGATCGCCATTGTGACAAGGTGCGATGCTGACTCATCTGTATGACGACCATGGTGCCTGGACACAACGAAAGAATGCTGCCAACAAGCTACAGCATAGCGGCGTGGCCACAGTGGTTGTGTATCACATCCGACACCCTATGGTGCATCACATCGACATGGAAGGTATTCCTACGCTCCCCGGGGCGCTGCGAACCGCGAAAAACCCCACGCTGACGCGCCCACGAGCACGCTCGAGCGTGGGCCTGATTTTGCGGAACGGCCTGGTGTCGACCTGTTCGAAATCAGCGCGTGGGACATGGGTCACACGGCGCTTTGCTAGTTTGTGATAGACTTGAGTTAACCCTCGTCACGCTCTCACCGTCTCGAATGTCCGGATCTCTCGTCCCATCGACGTCCCCGTCCGTGGATATCGCCCCCGATGGGGGCCCCGGCGCCATGCAGAGCTGGGGGCCGCCGGCACCGCCGGCCGCTCCGGCCGCGGGTGCCATGAACCTCGGACGCTACGTCTCGGCGCTGCGGCGGTACAAATGGCTGATCGCGATCATGACGCTGCTCGGCATCGCTGGGGGCATCGTCGCGACCCGCTTCATCACGCCGAGCTATCAGGTCGATACCACCATCGTCATTGGGGAGTCTCCGGATCCGAAAGGCCCTGTCGCACCGCAGGCGACGATGCGAGAGGAGGCATGGCGCGAGCTGCTGCTCAGCTTCGCGATCCTGGATCCGGTGGCGCGGCAGTCCGGCTCCTTCCTGACGCCGAATTCCGAGGCCGATTCGGCCGCCTTGCGCGGCTTCGAGATGACCTCGGATCTCCAGGCGGGTGACTATACACTGACCGCCAACAAGGCGACCAAGAAATACGATCTCGCGGTCAAGCGTGCACGCTCCACGGCGGTCGTCGAGAGTGGAACGCTCGGCGACTCGGTCGGGCGCACCGTGGGCTTCGCGTGGGTGCCTAACGCAGAGGCGGTCATCGCGCGCAGTCCGCTGAAATTCGAAGTCACGTCCCCTCGTGAGGCAGCGGCCGATCTCCGCAGCCGCCTGACCGTGTACCTCCCGCCCGAGAGCCGGTTCATCAAGGTTTCGTTGCGCGGCAAACGGCCGCAGCCGCTGGCCACCGAGATGAACGCGATCCTCCGGGAGTTCGTCAGCGAGGCGGCGGCACTGAAGAAGAAGAACCTCACCGATCAGCGTATCGCCCTGAACGAGCAGCTCGAGCAGTCGAGCGGCAACCTGCAGAACCTCGAGCGGCAGTTGAAGGAGTTCGAGGTCAAGGTCTCGCTCGAACAGCCCAAGGGCCTGCCCATGCTGCCTAACGGCTTGATCGTTCAGGATCCGGCATCCGCCAGCTTCTTCAACATGAAGGTCCAGAGCGCGACGGCGCGCCGCGACCGCGAGGCGGTCCAGGCACTGCTCGGCTCGGGGCCAAACACCCGAATCACGCCCGAGCAGCTTCTCAGCATCCCGAGCCTGATCGCGTCATCGCCGGACCTGAAGGCGGCCATCGACGAGCTCACAAAAGGCGAGGCCGACCTTCGAACGCTGCGTTCGCGATATACCGAGCAGATGCCGCTCGTGATCGCGAAGGCGCAGGAAGTCGAGCGTATCAAGACCCAAACGCTGCCCTCGATCACGCGCCAGCTGCTCGAGCAGCTGAGCCGGCAGGAAACCGAGCTCGATCGCCGCATCGCCGCCGCGTCCTCTGACATGCAGCGGATCCCGGCAACGTCGATCGAAGAGTCGCGGCTCACGCGCGAACGCGATCTCGCGGCGACGCTCTACGCTGATATCAAGGGGCGCTACCAGCTGGCGCAGCTCGCTGAGGCGAGCGCCATTCCGGACGTGAGCGTGCTCGACTCCGCCGTGGCGCCGCTCAAGCCGGCCAGCAACACCGCGCCGATGATTCTTCTCATGGTCATCGGCGGGTGTCTCGGGCTCGGGATCGTGCTGGCCATTCTGCTCGACCTGCTCGACAAACGCTTCCGCTATCCGGAGCAGGCGACTCACGAGCTCGGACTCGACATTCTCGGAACCATCCCGACGATTCGTCGCGGCAAAAACGGCGCGACACGCATGGAGGATGAAGCGCAGCTCGTGGAAGCATTCCGCGGATTGCGGCTCAACGTGCGCAACGCCGCGAACGGGAGTGGGCCGGTAACGGTCGCTATCTCCAGCCCGGGCCCCGGCGATGGCAAGTCGCTCATCTCGTCGAACCTCGCTCTCGCGTTCGCGGAAGCCGGGTATCGTACGCTGCTGATCGACGGCGACATCCGTCGCGGGCAGCTGCACTCGACGTTCGGCGTGCCGCAGCGACCGGGGCTCGTTGATCACCTCACCGGCGACATCGTCGTGGAAGACGTCATCCGCGAGACTTCGCACGGCAACCTGTTCCTCATTCCCTGTGGAACGCGCCGGCATCGTGGACCGGAGCTGCTCGCGGCCGATACGACGGTGAAGATGATCCGTGCGCTGCGATCGCGGTTCGACGCGATCATTGTCGACACGGCTCCGCTCGGAGCCGGCATCGATCCGTACGCGTTAGGCGCCGCGGCCGGCATGATGATGCTGGTCCTTCGTACCGGGCAGACCGACCGGAAGCTCGCGCAGGCCAAGCTGACCACGCTCGACCGACTCCCGGTTCGCCTGATCGGTGCCGTCGTCAACGACGTGCAGGCCGAGGGGATGTACAAGTACTACGCGTACCTCGACGGTTACGGCACGCTCGACGAGGACGAGGGTCCCCGACTCGCGCCGGCCGGCGGGGCGTCGCTTCCGGCGCGGGCCAACTGAGCCACGGAGGGGCGCCGCGTTAGGGCGCCCAACGTGTCGGAATGCGAGCGGGGCCGATCGACTCGAGTCGATCGGCCCCGCTTCTTCATTTGGGACCCGTGAGACCCCGCGAGTTCGGCGCGGGCATACCTGAAACGCAGCGGTCAGTGCACGAAGCGGAGCGGCACGTCCTCGAACGCCGTGATCTGCGTGCTCTCGCTTCCCTTCACGTGGCGGAGCGCCGTTGCCGCTCGAAGCAGGAGCTCCACGGCGTCGACGGACGACTCCGCGAAATTCGGGACCGCGCAATATCCCGCACGCAGCTGAATCGTGTGGTCGCGGGCGAATGACGCAGCCTGTACCGTCTCCTGGATTCGCTCGACGAGCCGCACGGCACCGGGCGCGGCGGTGGACGGCGCGATGATGCCGAACTCGGAGCGACCGAGGTGCCCGATGACGTCCGACACGCGGGCCGTCCGACGGAAAATTTCGCCGAGGTGCTCGGCGATCTGGTGGGCGAGCTCATTCGCGTCGCTGTCGTCGACGGTCCCGTTAGGCGTGACCGACACCGCCACACAGGCGAGCGGGGCGGCCCGTCGCGACGCGTCGGCACCGAGCTCCTGTGCCCGCCGGGTGAGTCCACGAACGTTGTAGAGGCCCGTGTCACGATCCAACAGGCTGTCGTCGTGGCACTGGTCGAGCTCACGCTTCGACGCGATGAACGTCTCCAGCTTGAGCAGCAACTGATCTGCGTCGATCGGGTCACTACAGTACTCCCATGCGCCCGCGCGATACGCCTCGAGCCGCTCAGCCCTGGCAGCCGGCCCGGACGTCGTCACGATGATCGGTGTGCTCACCGAGAACCGCGAGTCCTGTCGCAGTAGCCGGCAAACCTCCACGCCGCCGATATCCGGCATGCCAGAGTCGATCACGATCGCATCGGGATGCGTTCGCCACGCGAGGTCGATTGCCTGCCGACCCGTATGGGCGCGAACGACGGCGTAACCCTGCGGCCCGAGGATGCTTTCGAGTGAGCGGGCAGACCATTCCTGGTCGTTCGCGATCAGAACGAGCGGAGGTGCGGTGGTCTTATCGATGTCGAGCATGCACTCTCAGTCAAACAGGAGGTTCGCAGCCGCAACAGCGACTGCGCACTTGTGACCCAGCTCACCAGGCTCCGTTGTCATTGCAGAACTCGTGCAGCTACGGTGGGGAAATTCAAGCGATTGTGGTCGCACGACTTACACTGAATTCAGGGTATCGACCGAGATGGTTTTGCGGCTCGGTCGCTACACTTTCGATGGAAATGCGTTACCAAGGCCACAACTTCGCGACGAGTCCGGCGGGCAACTTATTCGTCATGTGAAGTTCTCCGGCGTATCCCGCGTCGGTGAGCGATAACTCGGCTTGGACGCGACGACGCGTAATGTCGGTGTTACGGCCCCGGGCTTTCGACAACTGTTGGAACGCTGCCTGATGCTGTTGTATCCGCACGACAGGCGCTAACGCCCGCGGCTGGCGTCTTGCTTGGAACGCACCATCAATTCGGTGAGGGGCCGTGACTTACGGTCTCGATGCAATGTCCAAACACTAGCACGAAGGCTGCAAAGAGGTCTTCGCAATGAATACTGACATGACTTCAGCTCGACGACTGCTCTCGATCCGCCCATCACGGTTAGGCACGGTGGCGGGGATCGTCTTTGGACTTCTGGCGTTGCCACTGCTGGGCGCGCACGCGCAAACGACAACCGTTGCGCCGGCCAAGCCTATTCCGACGCCAGCCAGCGTGAGCCCGCAGCGGGCAACGCTCACCCAAGCCGCCGAGAATTTCGAGAAGGCGGCGGGCAGCGAGAAGGACGCCAACAAACGCGCCGAGTTTCTCTGGCAGGCCCAGGTCATTCGAAAGCGGCTTGCTGAGGGCGACTTTCAGACCGGACACCGCATCCTGTTGTTTATTGCAGGTGACAGTGCGCTCTCCGACACGTTCACCGTGAAGTCGGATCAGAAGTTGCAGTTGCCGAATCTCCCTGAGATTTCGCTCGCCGGTATTTTGGATTCCGAACTTCAAGGCTACCTGGAAACCCAGCTGGCCAAGTACATTCGGGATCCCTCGGTACGCGCTCAGGCGCTGTTGCGGGTGCAGGTTAGTGGAGACGTAGCCAAACCAGGGTTTTACTCGATTCGCACCGACACGCCTGTCACTGATGTGGTCATGAACGCGGGTGGCCCGTCGCAGAATGCCGAGATGGACAAGATCGAGCTACGTCGCGGATCGAGCACCGTCGTCCACCGTGGCGGAATCCAGACAGCGATCCAGAAAGAGCTCACGATGAGCGACATTGGCGCCCGGTCCGGTGATGAGCTCTACGTTCCGACGAAGCCGGGTACCAGCCGCTGGCAAAAATTTGCGGCGATCACTGCAAGCATCATGGGTATCGTGTGGGCCGTAGCGTACCTGACGAACCGTTGACGAACTTCGGTTTCGTTAGGAGAATTGAAGAACCTGCGGGTAACTTCGAGAGGATATGGAGTCCTACCAGCACCTTGCTGATCACGTCAGTGTCCGCGTTCCGTCACCCGGATCCCGGCGCTCGCGAAGACCCGAGACCGCCGACGGAAAGTCGATCGAGCGTACGAGGTCGATCGATGCAGTTCGTGAGGTCGACGTCGCCGAACCCGTTCTCGACGTTGTGCCGCGGGAGCGCTCGGAGGCATTGAACCGCGCCGTGAACCTCGCGCTCGGTGGTGTTGCCCTCGCCCTGCTCGCGCCGTTCTTCGTGCTGGTCGCCATCGCGATCAAGCTCACGTCTCGTGGACCGATCTTCTACACGCAGACGCGCGTGGGTATCGATCGGCGCGGACGACGCGAGCTCGCGATTCGCGAACGCCGGCTTCAGGACCTGGGCGGCGCCGCGTTCACGATCTTCAAGTTCCGCTCGATGTTCGTGAACGCTGAAGGCAAGTCCGGCGCGGTCTGGGCCACCGTGAACGATCCGCGTGTTACGCCGCTCGGCCGCTTCATGCGCAAGTTCCGAGTGGACGAATGGCCGCAGCTGATCAACGTCGTCAAGGGCGACATGAACATTGTAGGCCCGCGACCGGAGCGTCCGAGCATCGTCGCGCGTCTGCGCGAGGACATTCGCGAATATCCGCTTCGGCAGCGCGTGAAGCCGGGCATTACCGGGCTGGCCCAGATCAACCTGAGCTACGACTCGTGTCTCGACGACGTGCGCGCGAAGGTTCGCTACGATCTCGAGTACCTTCGCCGGCAGAGCCTGGCCGAGGACCTGTTGATCATGGCGAAAACGGTCCCGACGATGGTGCTCAAGGTTCGCGGGTGGTGAGCCGGGGTTGAGCGACAGTCGATTAGGTTATGAGGCCCGCATGGCATGACGCCATGCGGGCTTTCGTTTTTCCGACCTCGAGATGGTGCCAGCACGAACGACCGTGAGACGTCGCACGCGCCGGGTGCGCAATCATGTGGCGTTAGGCGTCGTCAGCCTGGGCGCGACGTGGGCGGTCTTCGCGGGCGTTGACTCGGATGACCCGGTATTTCGCGCGAGCCTTGCCACGGCGTATGTCGCGCTGGGTCTCTTCATTGTTACGCTGGGCTTCGGCCCGTACGCTACGCTCAAAGGCCGCCGCTACCCCGTCAGCACCGATATCCGTCGGGATTTCGGGATCTGGAGCGCGCTGATCGCGATCGTTCACGTCGTCGTTGGCCTGCAGGTGCATCTGCGGGGCAAGATGTGGGAGTACTTCGTGCACCCGGTGAAAGGGGCCCTGCTGCCCCGGATTGACCCCTTCGGGGCCGCAAACTACACGGGCCTTGCCGCTGCCCTGATCTTCGCCGCGCTTCTCGCTACGTCGAACGACGCGTCACTGCGACGGCTCGGAACCGGGCGCTGGCGATCGCTTCATGCGCTCGTGACGTGGTGCCTGGTGTTCACCCTGCTCCACGCCGTGACGTACCAGTTCGTCGAGAAGCGAACCTGGGCAACGGTTGCCACGCTGATGGCGCTATCGGTCGCAGTCACGTGGCTGCGTGTTGCGCGAACCGCTCGGCCTGGCGCGTCGTGAGCATGCCGTCGCGAGCGTCGTAGCGAACAAGAAAAGAAGGCGGGGCGGCTTTCGCCGCCCCGCCTTGAGTAAGAATTCCGAGCCGGTCGATCAGCCGCAGTGGCCCGGGCCAGTCAACCCGTTGTTGTAATCGTCGAGGATCGCCGACAACGCAATGGCCTGATCCCGTTCAGCCGCAGTGATCACCTGGTCGGCAAGCAGCGCGTTGGCGTCAGCAATCGCCTGCTGAACCGCTGCGGGAGCGGAACCGCCACCGAGAATGTTGAGCTCGGCCGTGATGAGCTGGTGCGTGAGAATGTAGAACGCGTCGCCCTTCTTCGGCGGCGTCTCGAGATTCGCGTCGATCTGCGCAGCAGTCAGGAGGAATGGACTCGCGAGCGTACCGATGTTCAGCGTGCCGTTCGGACCGAGAATCTGCTGCACGTACGACTCGTGGTTCTTGTAGTAGCCCTGCGTGAACGTGCAACCCGAGGACACTGCCTCGTTCGTGAAGGTCAGACGAACGCCGTGAATCGAGTTGATGAAATCCGTGAATGGGTTCGTCGGGTTGGCGATCGTCGAGATCCCGGACGTGGTGCTGACCCGGACACCGGCGACGCCGGTCAGGT
Source organism: Gemmatimonas sp. (assembly GCA_021154285.1). GTDB lineage: Bacteria > Gemmatimonadota > Gemmatimonadetes > Gemmatimonadales > Gemmatimonadaceae > JAJKIV01. The sequence continues at coordinate 11,354 of JAJKIV010000037.1, forward strand.
TCGTTGCTGGGCTTTCCTCGACCGTAACGTTGGAGCCGGAGCCTGACGGCGCATCGTCCTCGGCGACCACAACGCAGGTGCCGGGCTGGATCGTCACCGTCGAAAGCGCCGTGTGGTTGCTGCCGTAACCGGCGCCAGCCGGAGTAGTTGAAACGACGAACATTCCCGACGTGTTGCCGTCCTTACAGACGCGGAACTCGCTCGGGACCGGCGTCGCGGTCGCCGGGCTTCCGGCGGCAGCAAGGTTCACCTTGCCCAGGTCCGAGGCCTTGTCCGGCCCGGTCGCTGAGTCCGAGCACGCTACAACGAACGCAACTCCCATTGAGGCGCCAGCCGCGAGCGCCGCTTTCCGGTTCATGCGCATGTCTTGTCCTCACTCGTGTTAGTGGGTGCCTGCAACCAAATGGGTTGAAGAAACGTCCCCCAGCGCGTCGCATGACCGTGACATGGAGCGTGAGTGACCGAGTGCCGCTCTGCGCGACAGCCCTTCAACAAGGAGCGTCGCCAGTCCTGAAAGCGACGAACTGTGAGAACCGCCTAACGCACGACGGTTCACCCGCACCACCAAACCCAACTCACATCACCTCGACTACAGCCACGACGCTTACGAAAACGGCGTGTCCTATGGCACAAAGCGTTCCGAGTTGCTCACGTCGGACGAGGGCCTATCGAGTGAAAAGATTCTGGACGCTTCCGGTTATTTGGCGGGTTAGATCGCTCGATTCACGGTCAGAATGAGTCGCGTCTCCCGCGACGCCGCGGGTGCTGAATTTGTTATCGGTCGAGGCGTTGTCGCACGCGTCCCGCAACTGTTGGAGCAATGCCGCGGTCTGCGAGCACAGGTGCACCAACAGCAGCGCGATAATCGGCGATCAGTCAGCCGACGCTGAGCTCATCAGTGCGAGAATTTGGTCGCGCGCGCACGCGACATCGGCAACGTTTGCCGGTAAGAAGGGCGATGGTCGCTCGCCGCGCACTGCCGAATAGAATTGTCGCACGAGCTCGCTCAGTCCTGGATATGCGAGCTCACGGCGCATCGCACGTCGCGCCAGATTGGCCGACGCACTGCCGAACGTCTTTGCCGCGACGATGAACGGCTGAGCCATCTTTGCTCGACGCGACACGACGCCAGCATGCCTAACGGCAAACCCGTGAAACAGGTCCGCCGTCGCGGAACCGGCACTGCCGAGCACGCGCAACATGTTCTCCGTCGGTCGGCTGTGAGCGGACATGGCAATGCTCACGATGGTTCCGGCAACGGAGGTGATCGCGCGAAGCTCTCCCGCGACGGGGTGCGCGATCTGCCAGCTCGAGGACCTCAGCGGCGCTCCCAGGAGCATCGTGACGAGCGAGAGCGGATGAGGCAGAATCTCCGCAACGAGATCATCGAGACTCGCGGAATCGTTCCCGACAGCTCCTGCGGAACACGTCGAGAATTCCACGCGCTGAATGCGTCCGAGTGAAGGCAGCCACTCTATGATCTGGCGCACTCCGTCCTGAAAGACGAACTGGTGGACCGGACAGGCAATCACACCACGTTGCTCCGCCAGCGCGAGGAGACGCGCCGTTTCATCGGCGTTCGTCGCGAACGGCTTTTCCACGAGCGCGTGCAGTCCAGCCTCGATCGCAGCGCTCACGATGCCCGGATGCGTGGGGACCGGAGTGCACACGTGCACGGCTGCCGCGTGACGTGCGAGAACCGATGCATCCATCTCGGTGAGCCGGAGTGCCTGGGGATGGTGTCGCCCGAGTGCATCGAGCGCGGCGTCGTTCGGGTCGACGATCACGGTCACCCGACCACCGATCCTTCGCACAGCGTCGGCGTGCCAGCGACCCATGAGCCCCGCGCCGATGATCACGGCGCGGGGCTCGCCGTGCTCGCTCATGCCGCCGGGCTGGCCCCCATCCGCATGACCGCGAGCTCCGGTGGCGTCGCCCCCTCGAGCCTAACGCGACGACCGGTCGCGGCCGCATGATAACAGGCCGCGATGACCTCGAGCACGTCGCGCGCATCCTGACCGGACGCCGGCGGCGCGCCGCCGGTGCGAAAGGCCTCGAGCGTTTTCTCGAACACGAACCGCGTGGCGATCATCCCTGGCTCCTTCGGGTTTCTCGCCAGTAACGTGCGAGCGTTGCCGACCTCACGCCATGCCATGCCCGACACGCCGTAGTCGAGGCGGACGTGTGGGCGCGTGCTGCGGTGTAGCCCGGCGGTCACCCGCGCACGACCGCCGAACGACGCACGCAGTGATGCGCTCGGCGTCTCGGCGCGAACCTCGAAGTACTGCGTTTCCCCCTTGCAGAGGCGATTCTGAACGACCTGCGCCAGACGCCCGTGCGAGAACTCGAGCGTCACGAGCGCCACCGCGTCCGTTTCCCCCTCACGCACGCCGCAGGTGGACACCGTGCCGGAGACCGCGCGCGGCTTCTCGCCGAAGAGCGCCATCAGGAAGTCGACGAGGTGAACGCCCGCCTCGTACAGCGTTCGCTGCAGCATCTTCCCTCGCCAGCCGGGTTCTGCCCAGGGCGGAAGGTCCATGAGCTGCCACACCTGGGCGAACACGATGTCGCTTGGCGCCGCGGCATCGCGGAGCGCGCGAAAGATCGGCATCTCGCGAAACTCGTGATTCAGCGCGAGACGTTTGCCCGCTGCCTCCGCAGCGGCGATTACGCGATCAGCCTCCTCGAGCGACGAGACGAACGGCTTCTCGCAGATCACGTGCGCGCCGGCGGCAAAGCTCTTGAGGCAGTAGCTCGCGTGCGAGTCAGGCGGCGTGCCGATGATGGCGACGTCGGGATTCGCCCGCGCCAGCATTGTATCGAAGTCGTCGTAGACCGGCACCTTCCACGTCTTGGCGGCGCGATCGCGGCGACCCGCATCGATGTCGCACGCACCGACGACCTGCACATTCGACATGCCCGCCAACGCCGGCAGATGAAGGGTGTGGCCGGCGTTGCCGAGGCCGACAACGGCTACACGAAACGAAGGAGTCATCAGAAGCAGTATCGAGTCAGTGATGCAGGCGATCGACGCCTGACGACGCGCTCAACGCGCGACGCCGTCGAGGGTCTGCGCGCAGAACAGGCGAAGACTGTCGACGACGTAGTCGACCATGACGTCCGAGATGCCCGGGTACACGCCCAGCCAGAACGTGCCCTGCATAACGACGTCGGTGTTGGTGAGATCGCCGACGACGCGATGCGGGAGATCGCGGTAGGCGGGCTGGCGCAGCAGGTTTCCGGCGAACAGCTGGCGCGTCGCGATGCGTCTCGCGTCCAGCCACTGGACGAGCTCTCGGCGCGTAAACGGCGCGTCCGGGCGAACTGTGAGCGCGAAGCCGAACCAGCTGGGATCACTGTGCTCCGTCGCGCGCGGCATGACGAACACATGCGAAAGCTCCGACAGCCCTTCGTAGAGCCGCCGCCAGTTGTGGCGTCGCCGCTCGATGAACTGCGGCAATTTCTTGAGCTGCGCGACACCGACCGCGGCCTGCATGTCGGTGGCTTTCAGGTTGTACCCGATGTGCGAGTAGATGTACTTGTGATCGTACCCGTGCGGCAGCTCGCCGAGTTGCCAATCGAACCGCTTCCCGCACGTGTTCTCCTTGCCGGGCTCGCACCAGCAATCGCGCCCCCAGTCGCGGAACGACTCGAGGATGGTCTTCATCTTCGGCGCGTTCGTGAGAACGCAGCCGCCCTCTCCCATCGTGATGTGGTGAGCGGGATAGAAGCTCACGGTCGCCAGGTCGCCAAACGTGCCTGCGTGCTTTCCGCGATAGGTCGACCCGAGCGCGTCACAGCTGTCCTCGATGACCCAGAGCCCGTGCCGCTTCGCCAGAGCCATGACGGCGTCGACGTTAAACGGGTTACCTAACGTGTGGGCGAGGATGATCGCGCGCGTCCGCGGCGAGATTGCTTCCTCGAGGCCGGTCACATCGATGTCGTACGTACCGAGGTCGACATCGAGAAAGACCGGCACGAGCCCGTGCTGGATTGCCGGGTTGACGGTCGTGGGAAAGCCGGCGGCGACCGTGATGATCTCATCACCAGGTTGGAGCTGCCGGTCGCCAAGCTTCCAGGATGTCAGCGCGCTCGTCGCGAGAAGATTGGCGGACGACCCGGAGTTACACAGAATCGCGTGGCGGACGCCCACCGTGCGCGCAAACTCGCGCTCGAACTGCGAGGCAAAGCGTCCGGTCGTGAGCCAGAAGTCGAGCGACGCGTCGATGAGATACTGAAGCTCCGTCGCGTCGAACACGCGCCCGGACACGGGGACCCAGCTCTCCCCTGGCACGAACGCCGGCTGGCGCAGGGCGGCATCGTAATACTCTGCGGCGAGCGCCCGTGCTCGGGCTCGAAGCTCGTCAGGCGACGACATGCGACAGTGGGGGATGGTTCACTGGAGTTGGTATTCCGGGAATTCGGCGCCCGCCGAGCGGAACCACGCGATCGTACGGGTCAATCCGTCTTCCAGCGAGACTCGTGCGCGCCATCCGAGCACCTGAGCGGCCCGCGTGGGATCGCCCGACAGCACCGCGAGCTCCGTCGGTCGGTAGGAGAGCGCGCCAAAGCGCGCCTCGGAGCGGCTGCCCGTGCACTGCAGGACGCGACTGACGACTTCGCGGACAGTGACGGCCGTGCCCGAGCAGACGTTGAACGTTCCGCCCACGGCTGCGTCGGTCGTGGCCGCCGCGACGAACGCATCGACGGCATCATCGACGAACACGAAGTCCCGCAGCTGGTCGCCCGGCGTGAGGTCAATCGCTCGGCCCGAGAGCGCGTGCCTAACGACCGACGGGACGAGCCGGCCGGGTGGCTCCATCGGCCCATACATCGTGAACGGGCGCAGGGACACGACCTCGAGCCCGGTACGGCGTGCGAACGCATTCACCAGCAGCCAGCCGGCCGCCTTGGCGGCGCCGTACTCGGTCGTGGGCGCCGGAAGCGCGTCCTCGGCCCACCGTTCGCCGGCCCCGTACTCGAAGCACGAGCCGCAGTAGACCAATCGACTTCCCAATCGCCGCCCGGCCAGCAGCACGGCCAGCGTGCCGTCGACATTGCCAGTAACGAGCTCACGGACATCACCGACCTCGCCGGTGACGCCGACGGCCGCCAGATGGAAGATCACGTCGATGTCGCCGAGGGTCGCATCGTGGGCCGGCTCCGCGAGCGTTCTGACGTCGGCCCGGACGGTGCCCGCGAGATCCGAGCGCTCCAGGAGCGCCCATCGTCGCGCGTTAGGCTGGTCGAGCACGCAGACCTCGGCGCCCTCGTCGATGAGGCGCGGCACCAGGTGCGATCCGAGAAACCCGGCCGCGCCCGTGATCAGTACGCGCCGTCCCGCTAGTGACCGCACGTCACGCCAGGAGTGCCCGATACCACGCGATGGTCTCGCGCAGGGCGGTATCCAGGTCGTACGTGGCGCGCCAGTTCAGCGTCTCCCGGGCTTTCGCCGCGGACAGATACTGATCCCGGATCTCCCCCTGCGCCACGTTTCGCACATCGGGCTCGAGGTCGGAGCCCAGGAGACGCCGGATCGCGTTCACGATGTCGAGCACGGACAGCGGCGACTCGTCGCTGAAGTTGAACGCCTCACCGCGCACCGCGGGATCACACGCGCGCTCGCCAAGGAGCATGTACGCGCGCGCAACATCTTTCACGTAGATGTAGTCGCGACGGAACGTTCCATCGCTCCGAAGCGATGGCCGCTCGCGGCGCAGCAGGGAGCGAATCGTGCCCGGCACGATGCGACTCCAGTTCAGGTCTCCGCCGCCGTAGATGTTCCCGCAGCGCGCGATCGTGACCGGCACGCCGTAGCTATGGCAATAGGACGTCGCGATGAGGTCCGTACAGCTCTTCGAGACCTCGTACGGATGGCGCCCGCGCAGCGGCATCGTTTCGACGTACGGGAGCGCATCGACCTCGCCGTAGGCCTTGTCGCTGGATGCCACGATCACGCCGCGAACGAGCGACGTGTGGATCCGGCACGCCTCGAGCAGGTTGTACGTACCCCGCACGTTCGTCTCGAACGTCGTGAACGGATTGCGATGCGCCACACCGACGATCGTCTGCGCCGCCAGGTGGAACACGTATTCGGCTTCGTGCAGGCTGATTGCTCGCTCGAGGGTCCAGAGGTCCTCAACCGTCCCGTTGAAGACGGTGCACCGCTGGATGTCCCCGCTGCGCAGCAGCTCGGACTGCGGGTCCGCATCCCGGACGAGGACCGCGACGTTGGCATTCCTACCGAGCAGCTCGCGAACCAGCCACGAACCGACAATCCCGGTTGCGCCGGTAACGAACACTCGGCGCTCGCGCCAGAAATCGTGACCCGTCACGACGCGTTCGTTCCCGGGGTTCCCGGGAATGCCGGGTCCCAGGGCGGCAGCTTGCCGTCGCACAGGCTGTTGAGCAGCCTAACGTCGCGCAGCGTATCCATGCACTGCCAGAATCCCTCATGGCGATACGCGACGAGCTGCCCATCCTGCGCGAGCCGCTCGAGGGGGGAGCGCTCGAAAATCGTGTCGTCGCCGTCGATATAGTCGAGCACTTCGGGCTCGAGCACGAAGAAGCCGCCGTTGATCCACCCTTCGCCCACCTGCGGTTTCTCGGAGAACTGCGCTACCAGGTCGCCGTCGAACACGAGGCCACCGAAGCGTGCCGGCGGCCGGACGGCGGTTATGGTCGCAAGCTTCCCATGGCGACGGTGACACTCGAGGAGCGCTCGCGGGTCCACGCTGCAGACGCCGTCGCCGTACGTCATCATGAACGTCTCGCCACGAAGCTCGTCAGCGAGCCGACGAAGTCGCCCGCCCGTCTGCGTCTCGAGCCCCGTGTCGCGGAGGTGGACCATCCAGTCCTCGCAGTCCGAGCCCTGCACCGCGATCTGGTTCGAGCGCAGGTCGATGCTCAGGTTGTTCCGGAGGTAGAAGTAGTCGAGGAAGTAGCGCTTGATGACGTCGCCGCGATACCCGAGCGCCACGACGAACTCGTTGAATCCGCGCGCCGAGTAGCTCCGCATGATGTGCCAGAGAATCGGCCGTCCGCCGACTTCTACCATCGGCTTCGGCTTCGACTCGGACTCTTCGGCCAGGCGCGTTCCAAGCCCGCCGGCGAGTAGCACCGTCTTCACCCTACCTCCTCGCGCTGGCTGCTCCAGAGTGTCATGCCGCTACACGTCGCAGAACGTCAAGCGTTTGACGAGCCGTGACGTTCCAGCGAAACGCGTCGGCGCGGCGATATCCGCGCTCGCCGAGCGACTGACTGAGCGCCGGATCCGTCAGTACACGCTCGATCGCATTGGCCAGGGCGTCGGGTGTCGGCTCGTCGACGAACTCCGCGGCCCCGGCGGCTATCTCGGCGCAACCCGCGCGGTTGACCGCAACCACCGGCGTACCGCACGACAGCGCCTCGACGAGCGTCATCGAGAACCCCTCGTACGACGACGCGTTCACGTACAGATCCGCGGAGGCATAGATCGGCGGCACTTCCAGGTGGCTTGCGAACTTTCCGTCGGTCTGGATCACGTGTCCAGTCACGCCATGCCGGGTAATGAGCTGGTCGAGCGGCACGCCAACGTGGTTCGGACCAACCAGGAGCAGTGCGTGCGGCAGCTTCGCGCGGCGCTTCGCGATCGCGAACGCCTCGATCAGGATCGGGATGTTACGGCGCGTCGACAGCTTCCCCACGAACACGATGTACGGGCGGTCCTCTCCAAGAAAGCGAATGCGGGTGGCCCGCTTGACGGCATCGTCCGAGATAGGGCGGAAGGCTTCGTCGGCACCCTGCACCACGATGTCGACCTTGTCGCTCGTGATGCCGTAATATCGCTCCAGATCCTGCCGCGTGCTTTCGGACGGAACGATGATGCGGTCGGCGCGATCCGCGCTGAAGCGATACAGCTTGCTGTAGGTGAGCTTGTACCACCACGGATGCGTGCCGCTTTCGACCTCGTTCATGCTGTGGATCGCGACCACGCATTTGCCCCGGTACGTCACGGGGACCGAGTAGCTCGGGCAGAAGAGCACGTCGACGCCGCCCGTGAACCTCGGCAACATGCCGTGCTGCCAGACGCTCGGCGGGAGCGACGGGGCAAAGCTCCGGACGCGGATGGACGGCGACGGTTCCCACGCGGATCCGTCGTATGGCTCGCGCGTGAACAGCGTACACCTGTCATCGGCATCCATGATCGAACGCCAATGCTTGACGAGGTACTCGATGTACCGACCGACGCCGAGTCGCTGGCCGGCCAGACGATGCGCGTCGACGCCCCAGTGCATCACGTTGCCCCCGCGGCCGTTGCCGATCGGGCCGGCCCGCGTGGACCGTCGCGGCGCTGATCGCTCTCGGTGGGGAGCGCGCCGGTGGGTGCACCCGCAGGCCGCGCGAGCCCGGTCACTCGCTCGTAGAGTCGCCCAAGGCGCTCGGCCGCGGCGGCACTGCCGAAGCGATCGACCGCATAACGCCGGAGCGCGGCTCGGTCACACGAACGATTCAGCATCGACTCGATGGCGATGGCGAGGGCCGCCGCGTCATCGACCTCGGTCAATTGACCCGTCTCCTCGGTGAGAATCTCTTCGGGCCCGCCACACCGCGTGGCGACCACCGGCGTGCCTGACGCGAGCGCTTCCGCCGTCACCAGCGAGAACGTCTCGCGACGGCTCGGGACGACGAGCATGGCGCTCCGCCGCATCAGCGCGGCGACGTCGTTAGGCGCGACCTCACCGAGGAAGTGAACGCGATCGCTCACGCCGAGGGCGCGGACGAGCTCACGCACCGCGGCCGCGTCGCGCTCGTACGCGCGGTAGAAAGAGCCTCCGGCCACCGAGAGGTGCAACTCCGGAATATCCGGGAGCAGGTGACCGAGCGCGCGCACCAGAACGTCGAGCCCCTTCACGTGACGAATGAGCCCGACGAACAGCAGATGGAATGGGTCGCGCGCCTCGTCCGCACGCGGCGCGACGAAGACTCGCTCGTCGACCACGTTCGGGATCACGTCGACGGGCACGGCATCGCCGTAGAGCGCGACGATGCTCGCGCGGAGCGCCTCGCTCACGGCGGTTATCCGTGCAATCCGGGGCAGCGCACGTTCGACCTGACGACGCACCAAGGCGTGTCGGTCGAGCCACGGGCGCCACATCGCATGCTCCGATGACACGACCGGAATCCCGAGCTCTGCGCCGAGTCGGCTCGCAATCACGCCTTCGGGATAGATGAAGTGCGCGTGAATCACGTCGAACGGCGTGACGCGATGCAGGTCGAGTATCGCCTTGCGAATGAACGGATACGCGAGGCGAGCATCGAACGCGTGCAGGAGCTGGCCAGGGCCAGCGGCAACGCGCGGATGATGCACGCTCACGCCGTCTCGCATGCTGCCTCGTTCGACCGCGCGAAAACGACGCACCGATGACAGCGGTACGAACGGCGGGGCGTACGGGACAGGCGCGACGACCGTCGGTTCGGCGACGAGACGCGACGCGGCGACGAGCCGCTCTGTCCACAACCCCAACGTGGGGAACGCGTTGTTGGGATAGTTGCGTGCCAGGACGAGCACGCGGGGCTTTCGCATGACGGCTGGGGTGCCCGGTCCTACTGCTCGCCAGCCTCGGCCGAGCGTTGCCCGTTGCCCGCCGTTGCCAGTCGATCGCGCACCTGCTGCTCCACCCATTGATACGTGACGCCGATGCCCTCGCGGAGAGCAGTGCGGGCCTGCCATCCCAGCGAGTAGATACGCGCGTTACTGAAATTCCGTGACTGGACACCCACTGGGCCTGGGATATAGCGCACTTCGACCTGCTTGCCGCTGTGCCCAATGACTGTGTCGACGAGCTCGCGCACGCTCACGTATTCGGGGCTGCCGATATTCGCTGGAACCTCGAGGTCCGACCGCATCAGTCGCACGATCCCGTCCACGAGATCATCGACGTACGTGTACGAGCGAACCGCCGTGCCGTCGCCCCACACCTCGATAAAGCCGCCGTCGTCCGCTTCGGCAACCTTGCGGCAGATGGCCGCCGGGGCTTTCTCGCGGCCGCCGGTCCACGTGCCCTCCGGGCCGTAGCAGTTCTGGAATCGGGCAACTCGAACGGCCATGCTGTAACGCCTTCCGTACGCGAACGCCACACGCTCGGCAAAGAGTTTTTCCCAGCCGTATTCGTTGTCGGGATGGGCGGGATATGCCTCGTCCTCGCTCATTTCCGCCTCGCCGATCGCCATGTCGCGGTAGATGCACACGGACGAGGACAGGAAATACCGCTTGATGCCGGCTTCCGCGGCGGCCTGCGGCATGTTGACGTTGATCAACGCGCTATTGCGCATGATCTCACATTCGGCTGTGCTGATGAAGCCCATGCCGCCCATTTCGGCCGCAAGCTGATAGACCTCGTCGATCGGGCCGTCGGCGGCGGGCTTCACGGCCTCGCGGCACTGGTCCATGTCCCGGAGATCGAGCAGCCGGAACTCGTCCGCCTGACTGGGCGCAAACTCGGGGTCCTTGATGTCGACGCCGCGGACCCAGTATCCGTCGCGCTTCAGGCGCTTGACGAGGTGGCTCGCGATGAAGCCGCCCGCTCCGCACACGACCGCTCGTTTCATCGAGGTGTTGTCTCCAATGGGTCAAACCCCCACACGTCGGAAGGCGGCGGGGTGTGAGAAATCTACGCGTCGAGCTTGCCCGACCGGGCCACACCCGTTCGTGGCCCTCCCGGGCGGCAAGATGCGTGCACCGGTCTAGCCCGCGATTGGCCGTGTTCGCGCCGCCAACGAAAGTAGTCGAAGCACACTGCGTTGCGTTATCGCAACAGGCCAACGCTGTCCGTAACATTCGTCGTGTCCCGAGCGTGCGGTCGATCACCCATGGGACTCGAGTTCTTGCCCGCATGGGGCACAGAACTCGCCGTTGCCCGCGTCCGCCCCTGGGTCGTCTGCACACCGACGCATGACGAAGACATCTCCGCTCGTATCGATCGTCGTACCGGCCTACAACGCCGAGCGCTTCCTCGGTGACGCACTCGCATCCGTGTGCGCCCAGTCACACTCGGCGATCGAGGTGATCGTCTGCGACGACGCCTCGACGGATGCGACGCCCAACATCGCCCGCAGCTCCGGTGACGATCGCGTCCGCTACCTCCGCAACGACCGGACGCTCGGCGGGTACGGGGCCATGAACCGCGGCGTCGGCGAAAGCCGGGGCGAGTACGTCGCGATCTTCCACGCGGACGACGTCTATGATCCACGCATTGTAGAGCGCGAGCTGGCGTTCCTTGGCGAACACGCCGAAGCCGGCGCTGTGTTCTGCCTCGATCGGTTCATTGACGAATCCGGTGACGAGTACGCTCGATTGCAGCTTCCTCCATCGCTCGCCCGCGTGGAGCTGTTCGACACCGCGCTGCTTGCCGAGAGCCTGCTGCGCCACAAGAACACGTTTCTGCGAACGCCGTCGGTGATGTTTCGACGCGCCGCCTTCGACGCGGTGGGAGGGTTCGATCAGGAGCGGTTCGGCATCGCGGCGGATCTCGACATGTGGGCGCGCCTGTCGATCGAGTGGCGCATTGGGCTCGTGCACGAGTACCTGATGGGCTACCGACACTACACGGCCCAATGGTCGAAGCAGTACGAGCGCATGCGCACGGAACCGGAGATGTTCTTCGCCGTGATGGATCGACACCTCTCGCGGCCAGGACTCCGCAGCCTCGTGAGCGCGGAGGCATTGACGTCCTATCGCGTCTGGCGCGTACAGGACGAGGCAGAGCGCGCGGCAAACGCGTATGTACTCGGAGACCGTCAGAAGGCGGTCGCGCTGCTCAACAGCTCGTTGGTGCGTCCCCTGCTCCGATCGTCGCGCCGCGTTCAGGTCGCGCGAGTGCTGGCGCTCCGCACACTGGTGCGCGCCGCGGCCGCAACCGGAACGAACGTGAATGCGCGCCGGCTGATCCACTTTGCCCGCTTTCGCCGGTTCCCCGCCCGGGATCTCGCACCGCCGTCGACCTCGCTGGCGCATTCGCTCGGCGACGGAGCGGAGAATGGAGCGACACCGTCGGCGCCTAACGCGGGTCCAGGCTCGGACACGCGGCTGCCTCCATCTCAGCGAAAGTTGCCTTCGATTCGGGTCTACCTCGATCCGTTCACGCGACACTTTCACGGCAACGCGCTGTTCGATCCGCGGTCACGCTTCAACCGAGACAACGCGCTCAAGCCCTGGTTTCGTCTCAAGGAACGCCTTGCCGAACGCGGCGTCCCCATCGACACTGGCGACTACCTCACGGGTGCGCAGCCGGGCACGAACAAGGTGGGCGCGAACATCTACGTGTCATACGGGATTCACGACGCGTATCGGTCGCTGGTCGGGCGCGATGACGTGTTGCTCAACGCGTTCTATCTGTTCGAGGTCGTCGTCGTCGACCCGGCGATGTATCGGGCGACTCCGGAGATCGCGCGACATTTTCGCACCGTCTACTGCTGGACGACCTCCGAGCACCTTCGGGCGTTCGTGCCTAACGTTCCCGACGTGAAGCCGTTTCGCATTCCGATGCCGTACGACAGCGTGATCGAGCCCCATTGGCGCCGGACCGATCGCCGAGGCATCATTCTCGTGAACAGCAACAAGCGGGCGGCCCTGTCGGACGGCGAGCTGTACACCGAACGCCTTCGTGCGTTGAAGCATTTCTCGGCTCGCGGCGAGATCGATCTCTGGGGCCGACTGTGGGAGAACGGCCTGGGCGAACTGGAAGCCGAGTACGGGGAGGCCGTTCGCAGATCGCTGCGCGGGCCGGTGGACGACAAATACGAAGCGATGAGTCGCTATCGGTACGCGATCTGTTACGAGAACATGGTCCTCGACGGATGGGTCACGGAAAAGCTGTTCGATTGTCTTTATGCCGGCGTGGTGCCGATCTACCTCGGCGCGCCCGACATCGACACCGCTGTGGATCCGGACTGCTTTGTCGACGCGCGCCAGTTTGCGAACTACGACGAGATGCAGCGATATCTCGATGCCATGAGCGCGGCTGATTATGAGCGACTCCGCATTGCGGGGCGCGATTACCTGTCGTCCGAGAAGTTTCGTCAGTTCTCGCCAGACGCCTTTGCCGACCGCTTCATCGCCGATATCGAAGCCCACCTGAACGAACGCGGACTCGCGCACTTATGGGGGTAGGGTCGCCCCCGGCGGTCGACTCTGCCCCTGCGCCATCATTCCGGCCCCTGCAGGCGATCGTCGCACTCGGCGGAATTCAGGCGCTCACCATGCTCGCTGGGCTGGCGCGCACGAAGGTGTTGGCCGTCCTGCTCGGCCCAGCCGGCGTCGGTGTTGCGAGCGTCGTGGATCAGGTCGTGTCACTCGTCGCGCAACTGGGATCGCTGAGCATCCCGTTCGTCGCGCTCAAGTTTCTCTCGCGCACGCGCGATGAGAGCCCGAACGAGACGCGCCGGGTGTACAACGCGCTCGTCCTGTTGCTCGTGCTTGCGTCGGTTGCATCGGCAACGATCGCGACCGCGATCGCCGTCCTGTGGCCGTCGGCCTTTGGTGAAGGGCTGACGCCCTACCGCTCTGCCTTGATCGTGGCGTTGGTAGGCGTTCCCCCGTTTGCGCTCGCGCCGCTGCTTCGCAACGCGCTGGCAGCGCTCGAGCGCCACCGGGAGTCGGCGCTGGCCGCCTTCTTCACGGCAGTTCTGACCGTGGGCGGAGCGGCGATCGGGGTCATGATCGGCGGCCTAGTCGGGCTGTACGTGGCCAACGCGATCGTGCTCGTCCTGACGATCGTGGGAATGCAGTGGTATCTCGGGCGATCGGTTGGACTCGGGTTGTCGTCGAACACGAGGGCATCGACGGCCGCCATCGCGCTTCGATCACAGCAGGGCCTCACGTCGTTCGCTGGCTCGATGTACGTGTTGGCGCTGACATCGCCGCTCGCGTACCTGTTCGCCCGATCCATGCTGCTCTCGACGCACGGCGCAATCGAGGCGGGGCTCGTCGCCGCCGCGTACGGCATCGGGGTCTCGATACGTCTCGTGCTGAACCAGGCAAACGGCTTGTACCTGACGCCGCTCGTCAACCGCAATACCCCAAAGGACGAACGTATCGCGGCAGTCGCTGAATACCTGCGAATCCTCGTCGTCCTCGTGGTGCTATCGACGTTGGTGTGTGTGCTGTTTCCGGCACAGTGGATTGCCCTCCTATACTCGAGCAAGTTTGGCGGGGCGGTGTCGCTGGTTGCCGTGTTCGTGCTGGCGGAAGCGGTGCTCCTCATCGCTGGCGTGTTTCAGGCACTGTTGATCGGCTTCGACGACATCTCCGGATTTCTCGCGTGCACCGTCGCTGGCCAACTCCTGACGATTGCCCTAACGCGATGGCTGGTTGAGGCCGACGGTGGGATGGGGGTTGGCATCGCGTTTCTCGCGGGCAACGGCGTGATCCTGGTTGCGACCGGCGTCCGTTTGCTGAGTCGTCATAGCGCAACTCGGGTCGTGGCGCCGGTAGCGTTGCTGGTGATCGCGCTGGGCGCGACTGCGGCCGCTGGCTGGTGGGCAACGCGAGCGCCCGGGCCCGCGCCGTTGTGGCGTGCAGCGATCTACCTCGGGGCTTGCGGTGTCGCGCTCGCGTTTCTCCGGCCGGACGAACGCCGCTGGATGATTCGGCCGTGGCGAGCCCCGGCATCGGCCCGGGTGCAATGAGCGCAACGGGCGCCTGCGTTAGGCGGTGGGCAATCAGCGCCGCCCTGAGCACGGTCGGATGCCGCGACCAGGCCCCGCCCCACGCGCCGCCGCCACGATTCTCGATCGTCGACATCCACACGCACCTCGGCGGCGTGGAAACGTGGCCAGGGAAAAAGCCGAACTTCGACGAGCTGACGCGCACGATGAACGAGATGCACGTCGAGCTCATGGCGGACTTCAAGGCGCCCGACAATTCACTCCGGAACGGCGTTTTCGGGGAACGCGTGACTGAGCGGCTGGCACTCTACCCGGATACCGCGCGGTTCAAGCTGTTCGCCAACGTGCCCATCGACGATGCGAACAACGAGTTCGTCGCGGATCACCATCCCGACTATCCGACCTGGGTGGCCGGCATTCTCGAGGATGCCATCCGGCGAGGCGCCTCGGGCCTCAAGATCAAGGACCAGGCGGGTGCCGGGAACGGGGTCGACTACTGGACGCACGATCGCAGCGGCAATCTGGTGCCGTTCGACACATCCGCGTACGACCCGTTGTGGAGCACCGCCGAGCGGCTCGGGATTCCCGTGCTCGTGCACCTCGGCGGCGCCTACAAGGGCGAGCACCAGATGCCTAACGGCGGGAACCGCAACGTGCGCTGGGAGATTCTCATGCTCCAGCGCGAGCGCGTCCTGCGCAAACACCCGCGTCTCCACCTGATCGCGGCGCATTGGGCCGGCGCCGCCGGCGACCGGCCGTATCTCGCCGAGCTGCTCGAGAAGTACCCGAACATGTATACGGAAGGCGGCGCGAACCAGCCGAAGGCGGAATTCGCCACGCTCGACTCCGCGGAAGCCGCTTTTTTCGTTCGGTACCAGAACCAGGTCATGTTCGGCACCGACTACATGGAGAAGACGTTCGGCTGGCTCAAGTCGTATCGGCAGCGGCTCGACATGTTCCTGCCGTTCACCGAACGGTGGCCGCTTCCTGACAGCGTGATGGCGAAGTACTACCATGGCAACGCTCGTCGCCTGCTCGGCCGGTCTGACGCTAACCTAACGCCGATCGCACACCCCGGGTTCACGTCGACGCATGTCCTTGGGGACACGATCACGCTCGACGGAAGCGCGAGCTATGGCAGGCCCGGGAGCGCGCTTCAGTATCGTTGGCGACAGACCGACGGACCGCGCGCTCGATTGGTCGGCGAGACCAGCGCGACACCTCGGTTCGCCGCGATCGACATCGGCGACTACGTGTTCGAGCTCACGGTGATGAGCGACTCGGCTGCGAGCCGGGCAGGCACGATTCGTGTCAACGTCGTGCCGCCGAGCGGCCAGTACGTCGAGGACAGTGGCCGCGCCGTCATCGAGGCCGAGCATTTCACGACTGCCATTCCTCGCAACGGACAAGCCTGGACGGCGAGTCGTGAGCGCCCGGGATTCTCCGGCGACGGCTATGTCGTTGCCGGCCCGGAGCGCGGGACCGTCGTGGAGGCTGGCGATTTTCAAACGAAGGCGCCCGAGCTCCGCTACACCATCTGGGTTCAGCACCCCGGCACGTACGTCGCCTACGCGCGAGGCATGGCGCCTGACAGTGCGCGTCGCAGCCTTCACTTCGGGCTCGACAACGAAGAAGTCCGCCTCGCGGATCGCGTCGGCCAGCTACCAGTGGGCCGCTGGGGGTGGGCTCGTGACGCCTTCGAGTGGGATGCGCAGTTCCAGATGACCGACACCACCCTCGCGGTGCTCAACATCGTGGACCCCGGCCCGCACGTGCTGAACGTCTGGATGCATCACGACGGCGTCATGCTCGACCGCATCATGCTGGTGCGAGCCCCGTTCGCGGAGGTGTCCAAGCCGTTGTTCGACCCCCGCAGCAGCGTCGGGCCGGCCGAGAGTCCCAGGCGAGGCGTCCCGCGTTAGGCCTCCCGGCCCAGCTCAGTACTGGGCCAGGTTTCCCACTCGCCGCGCGTACCCGAGCGCGGCTCTGAACGCGACGACGCTCGCGGCGAGCGTCACGGCAGTGAACGCAAGCAGGATCGACACATCGCGCCACACCGCCGTGAGTGATCTCCCCTCCAGCAGTACGGGCCGCAGCGCCTTGAGCCCGTAGGTCAACGGCAGGAATGCGGAAATCGATTCGATCCAACCCGGAATGACGGTGGTCGGGTAATACACGCCCCCGAGAAACGTCGACGCGAGCATCACGATCTGTGGCAGTGGCCCGCGCGTCCGGAACGCAAGCACCATCGCGGCAGTGAGAATCGCGATCGGGAGGTGCGCGAGCACCACGAGCGCGATGATCGGGATGCTTGCCCCGAGGCGCAGCCACGCGACGTGGGCACCGAGAAGTCCGGCGGCCACCAGCATCACGAAGCCGCGCAACAGTGAGAGCAGCACCTCGTACCCCGACAGCCCGGCGAGCAGCGCCGAGAGCGACGTCGGCGTGGCGAGCATCGCCTCGAGCGTTCCGGTCGACGTCGCCGTCTGGAGCCCGCTGGGAAGCGCGTTGACTGTCGACGACACGACGTTCAACGCAATCAGGCCGACGACCAGGAACGCGAAGTATTGGTCGCCCTGGCCTTTGATCACGTCCGCCATGGTCTTCTGGAGCGCGCCGCTGATGAAGAAGATCGGCACAACGCTCAGAATGAGTGATCCGAACGAGAACATGAAGCTCAGCTTGTAGCTGCTGGCCGCAAGCCAGTTCGAGCGGATGAGCGCCCAGGCTTTATGCATTGGCGTGGCGTGCGAGCACGCGCTCGAGAAGGTCCGCGAGGGAAAGCTTCACCGGCTCACAGCGCGCGACGCTCACGCCGCGAAGTGAGAAAAACGCGATGGCCTCCGCGGCGCCGTCCAATCCTCCACGCAGGTCGCACTCGATCCTTGACCAACCTTCAGCATCGGGCTCCGCCACCTTGACCTCCCGCATGACACCGCGCGCCGCGAGCGTATCGATCGCGGCTTGGTCTGCGGGCCGAATCCAGATCGCAAAGCGGTCTTCGCCGACCTCGCGCGCGAGCTCGGGCGTCGCGCCGGTGGCGACCAGCCGGCCGCGATGCAGCACGCCGACGCGGTCGCAGAGCTCGAACGCCTCTTCCGCGTTATGCGTCGCGAGCAGTACGGTGCATCCCTGTGCCAACGCGACGTCCTCGCGCAGGAATTGACGGAAGGACCGTGCCGAAATCGGGTCGAGACTTCGCGTCGGCTCGTCGAGCAAGAGCACGCTCGGGCGAGCGAGCAGCGTGCGCGCGACCAGGAGTCGCTGCTTCATGCCTGACGAGTACCCACTCACGAGGCGATCCGCGGCCTCGACGAGATTTACCAGCGCGAGTAGCTCCTCAATGCGTCGCGTTGCTTGCGCGCCGCGGAGCCCGTGCAGCGCGGCAAAGAGGCGCATGTTCTCAAGGCCCGACAGGCGCCAGTGGAGACTTCGCTCGTCAGCAATGACCGGCGCGAGCAATTCGCGCACGTGACTCGGCTCCTTCGACACATCGTGGCCACCGACGACGGCCGAACCCGAGTCCGGCGTGACGAGCGTCGCGAGAATCTTGAACAGCGTCGTCTTGCCCGCGCCGTTTTCTCCAAGCAGGCCGAAAAACTCGCCCGCGCGTACCTCACACGACACGTCGGTCAGGGCGCGCACCGACTCGCGCGCCTTGCCGCTGAACATGGCGCGCCAGCCGCGCTGCTTCGGGAATGACTTCGTGAGCCCACGCAGTACGACAGCAGGGCTACTCGAGACGGCAGGCGTCACGTACGCAGTTGCGCCGGTTGGCGCCATGGTCGAATGCTCGATAACGATGCGGCGTCAGAGGGTCGCGCCGCCGAATGCCACGTGCGGATCTGCTCCACGACTTGAGGCAACTTGGTAAAGTCCCGGGCGACGTGCAGCCGGTATACCGGGACGGTGCGAACGATGTCGGTGGCGCGAAGAAAGATCTGCATGGAGTCCGATCCGCTGATCGCCGTGCCGGCGCGCTGATGCCGGAGGAGTGTTCCGACGGCGTCCGTGCCTTTCACCCGGATGCGCTCCGCGGGGGGGACGTTAGGCCCGGCCGGCACCGGCGCCAGCTCGTAGATCGCCGACACCGGCAGGCGGCGCATCTCGACCTGTTCTCGAGGAAGCTCGTTCACGTGGTACTTGTTCGTCACGGGGTGCGTCTGTCCGCTCGCGTAACGGAGGTGCGACGCGGAGTCATGGAGAAGACGCACAGCAGGCATGGAGGGCCACGCCATGACGGGATCGCGGGGGTCGACCGGCAGCATATCGTCGGTAATCAACGTGGCGCCGGCGGCACAGAGCGCGGTCGCCAGTGTCGACTTGCCGGAGCCCTTGTTGGCGAGAAACCCGACGGCCGTGCCATCCACGGCGACGGCACTGCCGTGCAGGCAGAGCAGGCCTTGCAGGTGCAGGGCGACCGAGAACACGCCGCCTAACAGGTCGGCGCGAACCAGCTCCATGGCGGACGCCGAGCCGGGCGTCCAACCGATGGTGCGACCGCGCTGCGTGATGTCGAACGTGCCGGTGTCGTCGAACTCAAGCCGGAATCCGTCACTCAGCTTGCTGCATCGAACACGGATGGTCGCGTCGACGCGATCGTCACCGAGATAGACACCGCCGGTGGGCGGTTCCGCGGCCCGCTCGAAGACCCAGTCGGCCGTGCTACTCTCGATCGGCGGAAGCTCGGGAAGCGGGAACTCCGAGCGAAGACACCCGCCAAAGATGGCGTAGTCTCGCGCGGGGGAGACGCTTGGGACAGCCACGATTTTGTGAAGAGGGGCCCTGCGGGGGGATAAAGTGCCGACGGGGGAGGCTTTCGCCTCCCCCGTCAGCAGAGCGGTCGCCGTTACGCCGAATACCGGTGATACGGATTCGCGCCGTCACCGGCTTCGACCATGCCGCCGGCGAGGGTAACCTCGCGGAACGTGCCCAAACGCTCCAGCTTCGGTGCCTGGTACATCCAACCCTCCCATGAGAGGTGGTTTTCCGGGAATTCCCGGCAAATTACGGCCGGCATGGCCGTAGCTGCAAGCCTGCGGCAGTGCCGTACGTGGATTATCACGTCGGCATACCTCACTGCACAAACCCTACCGCTGGCACTTTGATCTTTTCTGCATGCGCGCCGGTCGATGCGACCGACGTCACATCACGGGCGCGGAGCCACATTTCGGTCAGAAAGGCCACGTACAAATACGCACCGCCACCCCCTCCACCACCCTTGTATTCACGCCACGCGTGTTGCATCGCCGCACCATCGACGATCCCACGATCCGCCAAGATCGACTGCGAGAATACGTCGGTTACCACACCATCCGGGTCACCGCGGAACGACCGCGCGAAGTAGCCGGTGAGTACCCCCGTTTTCCCCGTGCGCGGCGCCAGGACGCTGGGCGGCAGGAGCGTCCGCGCCGAGCCGCGCAACAGATGCTTCACCGCGCCACCAGAGGCGCGCTCACGGCGCGGTCGCCGAAGGGCAAACTGCACGACGCGCTGGTCGAGCAGCGGCGCACGAAGCTCGATGCCCTGCTCCAGCGCCATCCCCGAGAGTCCGGCGAGCACCCGCGGAATCGTTGGATTCCCCAATGATCGCCGAGTCTCGCCTGACGCGTGTCCGCCCGTCTCGAGCGCCGTCTGCGCCTCCAGCTGGCGCTCTACGAGCGAGTTCCGCGCCACGAAGCCCGCGTCCAACCACGCCGGTAACGCGATGCTCGGAGTCTCCCTGCCGCGTGCTCGGCGCACGCGGGCGGCGAGCGCGGGACGCGCCACGGTGTGCCACAGTTCCCGCACCCCCGAACCGTCGAACGCGCGCCACTCGCGACGCAGCTCGCGCCACCGACCATTGCTGAATAGATCACGGAGAAACACCGTCGAGACGGCGAATAGCTGATCGCCCCCATCGCCGTACAGCACGACGCGCGACCCCTGCTGGGCCGTTGCGCCTAACAAGGCACGCAGCCAGTTCTCGAATGCATGCTGGAACGGAACGTCCGCGCGGGCAGCGTGCTCGCGGACGTTCGCCAGCATCGGGATGTCGTCGATCGACACCCACGTCGCGCGCGTTGACCAGAAGCCCGTGATCTCCTCGATCAGCTCATCTTCTCGTCCCGGGTCCCCGGGCGGATAGCTGCACGACACGGGGACGAGCCGGCTGAACCCGCGGCGCTCGAGCGCTGCGTTCCCGACGCCGAACATGACCGGCGAGTCGTAGCCGCCGCTCAACCAGATCGTGGTCGGACCAGACACCGCACGCCGTTCGATGATTGCGTTCCCAAGGAGATCACGCAGCTCTTCACTCGCGGCGTCGAACGACTCGCCCGAATCGACGTCAGCCACCTCGAGGTTCCAGTGTTTGGTGACGCGCAGCGCGCTCGAGCCCTCTCGCACGAGCGCTTCCGCCGCCGGCAGCGCGCGCACGGCGACATAGGGCGTGCGCTCGTGACCGGCGAGACTGAAGCCGACGATCTCCGCGAGCGCGACGTCGTCGAACTCGCGAGAGCACGCAGGGTGCGCGACGATCGCGCTCACCTGCGACGACACGATCAGTCCGCTGCCGATCTCCGCGTAATACAGGGGTCGCCGCCCCATGAAGTCGCGGGCCGCGAACGTCCGATGTCGGGCACGGTCGCGAAGGACGAACGCATAGTCGCCCTCGATGTGCCGCGTACAGTCCGTGCCCCACGCCCGGTAAGCGGCGGCGATGAGATGCGCGGGCGTCCGACCGGCGGGCTTGACGCTGGCACCGGCGAGCGCGCGCACGAGGTCACCGCGATAATAGAGCGTCGCGTCAGCGGCAACGGTGATGTCTCCATCGTGCACGATGAGCGCGGACCCCGAGAACTCATCCGCCAGCTCCCAGTCGAACCGCGCGACCGCCATCACCGACTCGCTGTTACGCCACACGGCATAGCGATCGCCGCGCGACGATAGCATCGCCATCGGTCGGACGAGGCCTGACTCCGCGAGCAGGCGCCGAGAAGGGTCGATCACCGCGAGGAAACCACTCATCGACTAGAGTGTGGTACCACGCGCGAGACGCGAAACGGGACGATGCATTTCAGCCAAACGATGGGCAAACGTATTGAGCGGACTGCGACCTGGACCGTGTGATTTTTGTTTTGCACCGTACATGCCGCGCCGTATCGCTCGAGGCGAGCTGCGGTTGCCTCTTAACTCGTCGTGTCGCTGCGGGTTACAGTGTAGGCTACGGTAAATGGTGCACCGTCGGCGCGCGAGAGTGGCGTGCCGTCGACACAACCGTGGACGCGGCGCCATACGACGCGGAGCGACCGAAAAACGCCAGCGGCAGAGCCCGCGCGGGAGTGCGCCGCCCGATCGAAAATGCTAGCCGTCAGGCCGGAGGAGCCCGCGAATGTACCCCGGCGATGCCAGAAGCCGGCGGACACGTTCTCGCCGGGGCAGAAGGTGAACGGGGGCTGGCTCTTTGGGCGGAACTACGAATTCCGGCTCCTCATCCCAGGGCCGTACGTCTCCGTGACCGCTCCACGAAGGCATGACTGCGAGCTCCCATAGCGCGTGGTCGAGCGCGACTGATGGGCACGCACCATCCACCGGAAAAAGATTTCGAATGAAGTGCCGTTCGATGGCGCGCAGAACGTAGGCGCTCCGCGGCGGACGCAATCGGCTCATGACATCGGCCGGCGCGGTAACCCCGGCCGCCAAGTCGGCGATGCGCAGCGTCCAGTAGCACGACGTCCCACCGCGAGCCGCAAGAGCAGCCTCGCTGTACGCCATCCAGTCGACCGCCGGGTCGCGCGTGAGCACATCGATATCACGGACGGTCCGCCAGACACCAAAGCGCCCCTGGTGCGACCAGAGGAAATGCAGGCAGGCGTGCAGCAGCGAGTGAATCGGGCTCGGGACGAACACGTCCGGGAACGCGCTGCCTAACGGCTTCGCATTCGCCCACAGATCCTTCACGTCGAACGCGAACGGCTGGCGCTCGGGGAACAGCGCCGTGTGAACCTCGAGCTGCAGGTCCGGCGACCGGCCGTCACGCAGTGGGGGGAGATGGTGGTGGTGCTCGTACACCGCATCAGGAATCCCGCCAACGATCTCACGCCAGCCCGTTTCGAGCATGACGCGACGCGCGACGTGGGCGGAGCTCGAATCGACGAGCATATCGATGTCCGACATCGGCCGCTGACGCACCTCGGCGTAGACCGTGTGCGCCAGCGCGGCTCCCTTGAGGAGCAGCACCCGCACGCCGGCATTGTGCAGCGCGCCGAGGGACTCCCGGAGCCGCGCGTCGAGGTGCAGCATCGCGAAGTCCGAGACCAGAGCGAGCCGGCGCATCTGCTCCAGGACAGCGGGCGGCACGACATCGCCGGCCAAGGCACGAAGCCGCGGGTAGATCACCGGCACCGCACGCTCGACCTGCGCCAGTCCGAGCAACCGGTGCCAGTCGATTTCCCCTCGCGCGAGCGCCGAGATGGCGAGATCGTTCGCCGGGCCGGCGGCGGTCAGCAGCAGGAGCTCCTCCTCGGCCGCAATGGCCGGGAGCCTGCGCGCGGGCGCTGAACCCGCCGTGCGTCCGATATCGTCGCCCCGCGGGGCAGCGCTCGTCGTCACAATACGGGATCCAGGGTGAAGGCGATCACCGTGCGATTCATGAAGCGGTTCCGGTGTGACAGAGTGCAACGATGGTGCGGCCGGCCGGTAGCCTAACGCCGCGGCGCACCGCCTGTCCCTCGAGCCGAAGCCACGCACGTTTCATGGCGGACGCCCACGACGCGCGGTCGCGGCTCGTAGCGAGGATGCCATGATAATCGCTCGTCTGCACGCGCCGCGCGCGCAGCTCCCGTGGGATCTCCGCCAGACCCAACATCGCGTTCAGCCGGCTCAGTCGCCTCACCTCGAACCCTGCGGCGCGGAGCTTGTCGCGGAGCTCGCTCGGCTCGTACCGATGGAACTGGTAGGCATGGTCATCCGCGGTCGCCGGAAAGCTCTGGGCGTTCGTTCTGACGAACAACCAGCCTCCAGGCTTGAGAACTCGGCGCATCTCGCGAAGCGCGGCAACATCCCCGCCGTCAAGCGGCACATGCTGCAGCACATCCAGCGAGACCACGACGTCCGCCACCGCCGACGGATACGGCAGTGCGAGCGCTGACGCTCGAGTGATCTCGAATCCCGCTCGAGCGGCAGCCGTTACCGCATCCGGCGAGATGTCGCACCCGAGCGTCCGCCATGCGCCGAAGCGCTGGCCAAACCACGTGAGCGTCTGACCCGACCCGCATCCGACGTCGAGAATGGTGCCGCTCGCGGGCAGCTGTACATCGTTCAACAGCATCGCCGCGACATCGCGCATTGCCGCATTCCACCAACCAGCGTCCTCGAGCTCGCGCATTCGCGCGTAGTACTCGGGTGTGAAGATCCGCGGCGCAGTCATGCTGCGACCCCGTGCGCTTCCAATAGCGGCGCGGACGCACGGAGCATAGCACTCATGAGCGGCAACCGGCGCACACGCTCGTACGCGCGGCCCGCCCACTGGGCCGTGCCCAGCCGCGCACGTTCGGGAGCGAGCAGCGAGGCCGGCTCGACGTGCACCGCCGTGAAGCCGGCGCGTCGCATCCCCCGCCGCAGCTCGCGAGACGAGAGTGGTCGGTGATGTGCATAGCCCTGACCGCCGCGCCATCGCACATACCGATCGGCCAGGCGACGCGGCACGAACCCGACGCCCCACACTCCGACGTGCGGCTCGGCGAGCATCGTGAAGCGGTTCACTGTCCGGAGCTTGACGTCGCCGCGTGGAACCAGCACGCGTTTCGCTTCGGCAAGCGCCTGCTCGGCGTCGCGACAATGCTCGAGCGTTCCGACGGAGACGACGCGCGCGAACGTGCGATCGGCGAACGGCAGGTGCTCGGCATTGCAGCAGATGAAATCGACGTGTGCTCCCTCGATCTCCGCGCGCCGCCGCGCGACAACCAGCCATCGCATGGCCACGTCGATCCCCACAGCACGAACGCCGTGCTCCGCGACTGCACACGCGAGGTCACCGGTGCCCGTACCGACATCGAGCCACGCCCCAGACGGCCGACCGTTAGGCGGATCGAGGCGCTCGACCCACTCGCGGGAGCGGGCGCCAGCGTTCATGACGTGATGTACGAAGCGCGACGCCTGTTCAGCAGGCGTTCCCGGCGTCATGGACCAATACGTTCGCACCATCGCCTCGAGCGACGCCCCACGCGATCTCTGCTCGAGGCGTCGGGCCTTCTCGCGGTCGTCCTCGAGGCCGATCCACGGGTCGGCCTCGAGACGGAAGTCGGCGATTCCCAGCACGACGGGATAGTGTACGCGGCAGCGCCCACAGTCGAATGCGTCGGCCCGCGCGGCGAGGTCGCCACGACACCGCGGGCACACGACGCCTAACGACCCATGCCAGGCCACCGCGGGGGCACTCACCGCGCGTCCCCCGACTCCGGCTTCTTCGTCGGCACCGGTGGCCACATCTCGACGCCGACCTCCGCATACGCCTGCGTGGTCGGGTCGGGCATCGGCTCGCCGAAGAGGTGATGGAGGGTCCACCCATACAGCACGGCGAACCCGCTGTTCAGGTAATAGAGCGTGTGCAGTGGGGCAACCGCGAGCGCGAAGAGGACGCCTCGTGTGCGAAAGAAGAAGGCGTAGAGTGGCAGGTTGAGAATGAGCACGATCGAGAACGAGATGGCGGCCCAGATCGCCGGCGTCCACGTGCGCCAGATCGCGGCGCCCAGAAGCAGCACCATACACAGCCAGACCAGCATCGTGTTCAACTTCTCGACCGTACGCAGGTTCAGCGTCTGCGACTTCGTCGCGAGCCCCTGCTGGATCAGCATCCGCGTCCACGGCACACCGCGATCACGGAAATCGCCGGTCACGAAGCCGCGCAAGGTCCACCGTTTGAGGTGCGTGCACTGGATGTCGGGCCGCAGGATGATGCGGTGTCCGAGGGAGCGGACGCGGTGCCCGAGCTCGACGTCCTCGATTTGTGGTCGGGGATACGACCATTCGTCGTATCGGCCGGCCTCGATGAACACGTCGCGGCGAATCGCCCCGCACCCGCCCCAGAACGTCTCGGCGTCGCCGGCACTCTGTGAGTGAACGAAGTGGTGCAGCAGGTTGCGGTACTGTGACACGAGCTGTGGCGCTTCGGGCTGCGTGTCATACGCCCCGAACACGGCGCTCACATCGGGCTCGTTCGCGAGCACCGAGGTGAATTTTCGCAGGGTGTCGGTATGGACGCAGACGTCGGCATCGACGAACACCACGACCTCGCCGCGCGCCAGCTCGACGCCACGGTTGCGGGCGTACGCGGGCCCGCGCGGCCGGTCGGGGAGCCGTACGACCGCATCCGCGAACTCCGCGGCGATGAGGGCGGTGGCGTCGGTGCTCGCGTCATCGACGATGATGAGCTCCCACGATCCCCGGGGCATCTCGCTCGCGCGCAGCGCACTGAGGCAGCGCGGAAGAACGTGCGCGCCCTGATACACGGGGACAATGACCGACATGAACGGTGTCGTCACGATTGTCGGCCCCCGGTCACATCGTGGAAGTGCCGCCGGACGAGACGCGCGCCGGCTCGCCAGCTCAGACGATACCGGAACCTCGCTGTTCCCCATCGTTCCAATTGCCCGCGGTTGCGCAGATAGAACATATCGATTCGTGGCAACAACGCGCGGGCCTCGTTCGCCGACACCCAGCGCATGTCGGTCGTGCAGCCCCACGCGAATCGTGAGGCAACGATACCCACGGCATCGTCGCTGACGGCGCCGTACGGGTACGCAAATACCGCGGGCATGTGGCCGATCTCCCGTTTGATGCGCTCGGCGCCGCCGACGACTTCGTCCTGGATGCGGCCATTCGTTAGGCGCGCGAGGTTCGCGTGCGTTCGCGTGTGCCCGCCGATCTCGACGCCCTGGGCCGGGAGGCGCCCCAGCGCGTCCCAGCCGAGCAGCGGCAGCTCCGGCACGCCACGGTCGCGACGCCCTGGCCATCGGTTGGTCTTCCCGGCCGCGTCGGCGACGACGAACAGCGTGGACGGCATCCCGTGATCGGCAAGCAGCGGGGCAGCGACGTCGCCGAAGCTCACGAAGGCGTCGTCGAACGTCAGTGCAACCGCGTTGGCATCGCTCGGCATTCGCATGAGCGTATCGAGCGACACCACGCGAACCTTGCTCCGCGCGAGCCACACGATCTGTTCGCGGAATACCTCCTCCGAGATCGAGATCACGGACCCCGACTCGTCGATGGAGTGATACGTGAGGATCGCGCGCACGGGCGGCTACGTGAGTGCGACCGCCTGCGCGGTCGGTGCTGCCGGGAAGCGGCGCGCCATCGTCCGCTCGATGATCCCGAGATATCGCGGAACGATCGCGTCCTCCGACCACGTCGCCTCATACGCGCGCCGTCCGGCCGCCCCGAGGCGATCGCGGTAGGCACGATCCGAGGCGAGATGCTCCAGTGCGCGTCGGAGATCGACGGCGTTGTCGAACAGTTCGCCGCCGCCAGCGTGTCCCACGATCTCCGGGAAGGGCCCAATGCGTCGCGCGACAACCGGAGTACTCTGGCGGAACGCTTCGACCAGCGTGTTGCCGAAGGTCTCGAAGCACACCGACGGAGCGATGTGAGCCAGGGCATGTCGGTACAGCGGCGCGAGCCGCTCCGGACGGACGTAGCCGAGAAATCGTATGCGAGGCGAATCACCGGCGAGCACGCGCAGCGTGCGCTCGTGCGACCCTGCCCCGGCGATCAGCAGATCTGCTGGTGCATCGAGATCGCGAAACAAGGGCATGACGTCGTCGAGACCCTTGATGCGCTCGAGCCGACCGGCGTAGAAGAAGTACGGACGTGGGTGCGGGCTCACCGCAAACTCGCTGCTCGTGTCCTCGTCTGCGTCGAACACGATCGGCGGCAGGACTTCCATGTCGCGCGGGAATCCGAACTCGCGGTGCTTCTGTCGACTGAACTCGCTCAGCGCGATGAACGTGTCGACATGCGGCAGCGATCGCTCGAGCAGGCCCGCGCTCCGCCAGAGCTGCGGGGGACGCCCGGATCGGAGCGAGCACCGAACGCATTCCCGGCCCGTGCACGGCTCGCGACCGTGTCGCCACAGCACGTGCGTGGGACACACGAGCCAGTGCTCATGCGCCGTGTAGACCGTTACGGCGCCCCGGGCGAGCGCGAACAGACCGGGTCCGCCGACAAGCGACACGTTGTGAAAATGCACGACGTCGAACTGCCGCTCGGCGAGTAACGCCGCGATCTCCGCGCGGTGAACGACCGGCCGTCCAAACTGGTGCGTGAGGAGCACGGATAGCGCCCCCAGCGAGCTGCGCAGGGTGATGACTTCGACGCCGTCGTCCAGGGCGGTCG
>JAJKIV010000038.1 GCA_021154285.1 Gemmatimonas sp.
CCTTCCTCGGGCTCGAGGTGGATGTCGCTCGCCCGCGTCGTGATGGCTTCGGCGATGATGTGATCGACGAGCCGGATGACCGGTCGCTCCGAGGCGCGGTCCGCCGACAGGTTGAAGTCGTCGTCGGACAACTTCTCCGCGATCGTGTTGACGTCATATCGCCCGGCAACGCCTTCGAGAATCTTCTCGACGGCATTCTCCGGCTGGTAGATCTCGTCGATGCGGGCAGCAATCGCGCTGGGCGAGGCCAGCTGCATTCGAACGGTTCGACCGGTCGCGAATGCCAGCGTGCGCTCGCAGTCCAGGTCGTGCGGGTCCGCGGTCGCGATGTCGAGCGCGGAGTCCGTCGCCGCCAGCGGAATGATGCGGTATTTACGCGCGAGCGACTCGGGAACGAGCTCGCGCGCCTGGGAAGTGGTTGTGCTGAGCTCCGCGAGCTTCATGCGGAAGCGTGAGGCGAGCGCGGTCAGCAACGCGTCGTCGCCAATGGAGCCCGCACGCACGACGGCTTCCCAGTAGCTCTCGGTCTCCTGCTGCTTCAGCTGCTCGAACGCATCGCGTGCGATGAGCCCTTCGAGCGTAGGAAGCAGCCATTCATCGCGCACAGGACGGTGGGCCATTGTGTGTAGCGGCTCTAGCGTGATGCGGCTCGACGAGCCGTATCGTCCCGCGGCCCGCGAGTCTACAGAATCGACCAGAAATCTCTAATCACGTCGACGGAGAAGGCCCACCTTCCGTCACGTAATCCTTTCGCAACATCGAATCGAAGCAGATCGAACAACGTCAGCAGCCCGACTCCGACGGAGGGATACCATCCCGCCCCCCTGCTCACCCCACCCGCCCGTGCCGCCAAGTCGACCTGCGCGAGGTAGGCGACATGCGCGAATGGAGCGAGGGTCGCCCTGTTGCCCGTGTTGCCGTAGCGGCCTAACGGCAGCGCGAAAAAGGGTATGGAGAACCTGCCTTCCACCCGCTCAGTCGCCCCGAACCCGCCCACCAGCTCGTGAAACTCGTACCCGGGCGCGGAGGTTGGCCCTCCAAGGAAGACGAACTCCTGCCGTGGAAGGTCAGGCCCGATGGTCGATCCGACCGACGTCCTGGTGGCGAGCCGAAAGCCGCCGAACGGCCGCTCGGCCTGGAGGCCCAGCCACGCCCGACCGAAAGTCGTTTCCTGGACGCCGTTTGGCCCTTCCTCGACCGTTGCATGCGCCATACGGACCTGACCCGTGAGCCGCGCCTCGACGCCGCCCACGGTCAGCGAGGTTGGGCGCTCGAACGAGACCTCGACCCTGGGCCCATGGAGCTTCCACGCGGCAAGCGTGGGCTCGTATTGGCCCGACGCCGGCGTTGCGTTGACGCTCAGCGAGTCCTGCCACTCATAGCCACCAGTCAGTCGCCAACGACCTCCAAACCGGCGCCCGAAGTCGACCGTGAGCGAAGCGCCGCGAGCGTCATACGGGTCCGTGTAGTCACTCCCGAATTCCTGCGCTGCGATGGTGTTTCGCAGCAACGACGTTTCCGGCTCGTCACCGGCGTCGCGAAACGACCGGAACGCGCGCAACTGGAGCCCGCTCGCGTCCGCTCGCTGCCAGCCCACGAGAAGCTCGCCCTTCGCCTCGTGATCCGAGAAGCCGTAGCGGCCTGAAAGGCGCGACGAAAAGCCATCGCCGAACCGCCTGCCGATACCGAGACCGAGCGCGAGTCCTTCGACGCGGTTCACTCGCGCGAAATCAGATATAGAATGCGCGCTGAGCGATGTCTCGCGCGTGCGCGCCAGCGCCGTAGCACGGACCAATGAACGCGCCTCTTCCTGAACACGTCGGACGTCCTCGTCCGTCGCGACCCGCACATCGGGGGGCAGCGAATCGAGGATCTTGCCCTTCCACGCGTAGCGTCGCTGTTCGGACAACGGGGCCTGGACGATCTCCGGCCCAACGAACTGCGCTCGCGAAAAGCCGCGATTCACCTGATAGCAACAGATCTCCCAGCGGCCGCGGATGATTCCGCGCGCCGGGTAGTCGAGCCACGATCCCGTGCGACGGATCTCGATCTCCTGACGTCGCGGAAGCCAGAAGCGGTTGTCGATGAGGGAATTTTCCAGCACGATCGAGACGTCTTCCAGCTGCTTGTCGATGAGCGCGGCGCGGGTGAAGCTGAACGCCATCCGCACGACGGTGGCCTGATCACGATCGATGTAGACGGCGCCTACCGCCGCGGGCGCGCGATCGTTTTTCGGCTTTACGCGCACTTCGAGGACGTCGATCGTCCGGTCGGGGAGCCGGATTTTCAGCGAGTCGCTGATGACGTAGTCGTATTGCGCGAGCCCCTGCCTGGAGAGCGGATGCGGGACATCACGAACCTCGTCCCCTTCGCCAAGCCGGATGATGTTCGCGAAGTTGTTCTGAACGATCCCGAGATGGTCGCGGTGATAGTTGATGTCGGTTGGCAGGAGCAGCGTATCGCGCCGGCCGATGATGCGCTGCTTGCTGAGGTCGGGCGAGCGCCAATAGACTTCCAGCGCGAGCTCGTCGGCTTTGACGATCTTCGGCGGCTCGGGAAAACCCTCGCCCACCTGCGCAAGGAATGTCAGGTAACCGTGTGCGGTTGCCTGGTAGTCTGACAGTGCCGTGTCTGCCAATTGGGCCGCGCGGCGCTCGGTGGCGCGCTCGACGAGGGCACGAGTTCGCGGGTCGTTCCACGTCTGTGCCGCCGTCGCGCTTGGGACCAGTGCGACGGCCCCTGAAGCCACCACGACCGCGGCAGTGAAAGCCGCGAGAGCTCGAAGCATGATTTTCGAATATCGCCGGCACTCCAAGGGCCAACAAGCGCGGTTCGATCTCGCGTGACATTCGATCGATTTCGCGAGATGGCCGCGGACGGCGGGCTCGTGCCCGTGTGGCGCGAGCTGCTGTTGGACACCGACACGCCCGTCTCCGCGTTCGCCAAGCTCCGGCGTGGACCATTTGCATTTCTTCTCGAGTCCGCGCCCGCCGGTGGCGAGACGTGGTCACGGTACACGTTCATGGGCACCGAGCCGCGCGCTGCCTGGCGCTATCGCGATGGCGTCGCGGAGGACTGGTCAGCGGCCGAAGGCTGGCACGCTGCCCGCCGCATCGATGATCCGCTCGCAGATCTCGAGCGCCTCATCACCGAGTTCGACGCGGTTCCCGTCCCCGAGCTCGGCGCGTTCTGGGGAGGCGCGATCGGGTACTTTGGCTACGACGTCGTACGTGCCATCGAGCACCTCCCTTCTCCGCCGCCGCGCGGGGTCGAGGCACCCGATGCGCTGTTCGTGCTGACGCGGACCGTCGTGATCATCGACAACCTGCGATCGCAGGCGCGGATGGTGGTCGGCGTTCCGGTGTCGGGTGGCACACCAGTCGACGCGCTGCGTCGGGCCTACGACGATGCCCAGCGCGAGCTCGATGAGATCGCGCGTCGGCTGAGTGCACCGCTTCCCCTCCCGGCGCTCACGCTCAAACGTGACGCGCCACCGGCGGTCGGCGAGTCGACGTACGAGCGCGCGAAGTTTCTCGCCGACGTGGAGCGCATCCGCGAGTACATCTTTGCGGGGGATTGCTTTCAGGCGCTCCTGAGCCGGCGCATCCAGGTACCACACGATTTCTCGTCGGACGCACTCTATCGTGCGTTGCGTGCGCTCAATCCGTCGCCGTACATGTATCACCTCGTGCTCGACGGCCTGGAGCTCGTGGGAAGCTCACCCGAGCTTCTCGTGCGAGTAGCCGACAGCCGCGTCACGGTGCGACCGATCGCCGGAACGCGACCTCGCGGCACGACGCCGGCGGAGGATGAGCGCCTCTCGGCCGAGCTTCTCGCCGATGAGAAAGAGCGTGCCGAGCACGTGATGCTCGTGGACCTCGGCCGCAATGACGTGGGGCGCGTCGCGCGTTATGGGACTGTGTCCGTGACGGAGCTCATGCGCATCGAGAAGTATTCACATGTGCTTCACATCGTGAGTCAGGTCGAAGGCGAGCTCCGGGATGGCGTATCCGGCATTGACGTGTTTCGTGCGACGTTCCCGGCGGGCACCATGACCGGCGCGCCGAAAGTTCGTGCGATGCAGATCATCGACGAGCTCGAGCCACAGCGCCGCGGGCCATACGCCGGCGCGGTGGGCTACATCGCGGCGGGCGCTCGGCGCATGGATCTCGCGATCACGATTCGGACGTGCGTCATCGCCAACGGCGTCGCGTCCGTGCAGACGGGCGCGGGAATTGTCGCCGATTCGGTGCCCGAGCGAGAGTGGGAGGAGACCGAGAACAAGGCTCGGGCTCTGCTCACGGCCATTGGCCAGATCCGCTAACTTCACCGCATGGCCTTCAGGCTCGTCAGTACCGACGGTGATCAAGTGTTCGAGCTGAAGCGCGGCGCGGCGCTGACGGTCGGTCGTGCGCTCTCGAGCGACGTTGCCCTGCTCGACCCCACGGTGTCGCGCCGGCATGCGTCGCTCGTCGCCGATGAGTCCGGGATCGAGCTGAACGATCTGGGCTCGAGCAACGGCACCTTCGTGAACGGCGCGCGTGTCGAGCACGCGCGACTCGCAGCCGGCGACCTCCTCACGTTCGGCAAGCTGACGTTCAACGTCAGCGAAAGCCCGGCGTCCGAGAACGGGACCGATGGTCAGGGCGCGCGACACGCGCCGACCATCGTCAGGCAGCGAGCGGTGCCCGACGCCAAGCAGGCCTTCGCCGAGGCATTGCGGGCGAGCGGGTCGCAACTGGTGGTGGACGAGACCGCGATCGTCCTGCCTGACGAGCAGCGTGTTCGGCAGAAGCTCACGCTCCTGCTGGAATGCTCGAAGGCACTTACGCGCGCCCCCGACGTCGCGACGCTGCTCGAGAGGATCGTGGAAATGGTGTTCCAGATCCTCGAGGTCGACCGGTTCGCGATTCTGCTGCTGGACGAGCAGCAGGATCTCATCCCCAGCATCGCGCGGGATCGCAGCGGCGCAAACCTCGGGAGAACGGTGCCGCTCTCGATCGCGCGCAAAGCGATCGAGGAGAAGGTCGCGATTCTGTCGGACAATGCGCCGGAGGACGTGCGCTTCAGTGGCTCGATCGTGCATCAGCAGGTGCGCTCGGCCGTCTGCGCGCCGCTGATCGGGACGGAAAACCGGGTCGCCGGCGTGCTGTACGTCGACAGCCTAACGAGCGCGCATCGCTTCAGCGAGGAGGACCTCGACTTCGTGGTCGCGTTCTCGGGGATCGTCGCGGTCGCGATCGAGAATAGCCGGTTCGCCGAGCGAATCCGGCACGAAACGCTGGTGCGGAGCAACTTCGAGCGCTTCTTTACCCCACGCATGGCCGCGCGGATCGCGTCGTCTGCCGACGCAATTCAGCTAGGCGGCGAGCGTCGCTTCGTGACGGTGCTGTTCGCGGACATCCGGGACTTCACGCCGTTGTCGGCGGCAATGGCCCCGGACGCAACGGCATTGCTCCTGACCGAGTTCTTCACCGAGATGGTGGAGTGCGTGTTCAGGCACGGCGGGACGCTCGACAAGTTCATCGGAGACGCCGTGATGGCCCAGTGGGGCGCGCCGATTACCGAGCCTGACGATGCCGACCGGGCCCTCGAAGCGGCTGTCGACATGATGCGCTCGCTGGAGCGTCTCAACACGCGGTGGCGCGTACAGAGCCGACCGCAGCTTCAGATCGGCATCGGGCTCAACTTCGGCGAAGCGTTCGCCGGCAACATCGGGTCGCAACGCCGACTCGAGTTCACCGTGATCGGTGATACGGTCAACACGGCGAACCGGCTCTGCGCGTGGGCCGAAGGCGGAGAGATCCTCATCACGCAAGCGATGCGGGATGCGCTCACCCACTCGCACCAACTCGTGGAGCGGCCGCCGCTCAAGCTCCGCGGGAAGGCGGAGCCGGTTGTCGTCTATCGCGCGCTCGCGTGAGCGTCCGATCGTGAGTGCATGACGCGGGCGCCAGCGGGGTACACGCGATTTCTGCAGGGGACCGCCGAAGTCGTCGCGCTCGGCGCCTGTGCCGAGGCGGTGCGACGTGCGGTCGGCGCGCGCTCGCTCTACGACTATGCCGCAAGCCACCCGGGTCGGCGGGAGCTTCGTGGCCGCGGCGTCGCGTATGCAGTGCCGTTGCCCGACGGCGAGACACGGGTCGTTGTTAGGCACTCGCGTCACGGCGGGCTGCTCGCACCCGTGACGGGTGACCGGTTCCTTCCGCCCACGAGGGCGCCTCACGAGCTGCGTACGGCGCTGCGACTCGCGGAGGCCCACGTTCCCACCCCCGAAGTGATCGCGTACGCGACCTACCCTGCCGGCGCGGTGTTTCGACGGAGCGATGTAGCGACACGGGAAGTCGTGGGGGGCAAGGATCTCGCCGATGTCCTGGCCCGAGCTGATGACGGCGAGGCGCGGTCTATCGCCCTGGATGCAACGGCGGAACTGCTGCGTGCGCTCGAGAGCGCCGGCGCGCGTCACCCTGACCTCAACGTGACCAACGTTCTCATCGTTGCCACCGATGGCGTGCCCGCACGGGCGCTCGTGCTCGACGTCGATCGTGTGGTGTTCGGCGAGCGCGGCGACGCCGGGATCGGTGCCGCGAACGTTAGGCGCCTCCTGCGGTCGGCGCGAAAACTTCGCGCGAACGGGCGGATCAAGGTCAGTGAGGACGAGCTCTCGCGCCTGGCCACCGCCGCGGGGCACGACTCGTGACAAGGCCGCAGCCTTCGCTGGACCGAATCTGCATCGTCATGATGAGCGCCGTGGGCGATGCGGTACACGTGCTGCCCGTGATCAACGCGCTCAAGCGGGAGCGTCCAGGGTGCCACATCACCTGGGTGCTGCAGCCCGGGCCAGCGACGCTCGTACGCGGGCATCCCGCCGTTGATGACATCCTGTTGTTCGACCGGTCGAAAGGCATGCAGGCATTCCTGGATATTCGACGTGAGCTCGCAGCGCGCCGCTTCGACCTCGTGATCAACCTCCAGGTCTACTTCAAGGCCGGAGTCGTCACGAGCTTTACGCAGGCGCCCATCAAGCTGGGCTTCGATCGGGCGCGCGCGCGCGACATGAACTGGCTGTTCACCAACCGCAAGATTCCCCCGCACCCCGAGGGTCAGCACGTCCAGGATCAGTACTTCGAGTTCCTGACCGCGCTCGGCGTGCCGTACGAACCGGTGACGTGGAACCTGGGCCCGTGGCCCGAGGAGCGCGCCTGGCAACAGGAGTTCTACTCGACCATTGCCAAGCCGGTGGCCGCCATCGTAGTGGCGACCAGCAAGTCACAGAAAGACTGGTTGCCGGACCGGTGGGCCGAGGTCGTCGACCAGCTCACCGAGGAATACGGCCTGCAGCCCGTGCTGGTGGGCGGTCGCTCGCCGCGCGAGCTCCACGCGGAATCGGTGATCATGGATCGCGCGCGCAACAAGCCGATCTCGGCGTTAGGCAGCGGACTTCGCAACCTCGTCGGGATCATCGACGGTTCGGCGCTCGTGCTCGCGCCCGACACCGGGCCGCTTCACATGGCCGTCGCGCTGGAACGGCCGGTCGTGAGCCTCATCGGGTACACGAACCCCAAGCGCACGGGCCCGTACCGCCGGTACCACGATCTCATCGTCGACGCGTACGGTGACCCCGGGGAGAACTACCCGTTGTCGATGGAAACGCGACTCGATCGCATGCCTCGCATCACGGTGCCTGATGTGATGGCGAAGGTTGCGGCATGGCGAGACCGCTACGCGAATCGTGGTCGCGCGCGGTGATCTCACCGAATCGATACTCGACGCCGACGCTGGCCATGAGGCGCACCATGAGCCCGAGCGCGAGGCCCATCACGGCAAAGTAGTCGCCGTCGATTCTGGTGACGATGGTCGCGCCAAAGCCCTGGATGCCATAGGCACCAGCCTTGTCCATCGGCTCTCGGGTAGCGACGTAGCGCGTGATGTCTCCATCGGACAGCGGCCGAAACGTCACGTCGACCGATTCGACGTCCGACACGATGACGCCATCGCGCGCGACGGCGACCGCCGTGAACACGACATGGTGGCGTCCGGAGAGCCGCCGCAACATGACACCCGCCTCGGCCTCGTCGCGCGGCTTGCCGAGGATGTCGCCGTCGACCACGACGATCGTGTCGGCTGCGACGATCACGGCGTTAGGCTGCCGCGCGGCGACGACGGCGGCTTTTCCTCGCGCCAGGCGCTCCGCGTGAGGTCTTGGCTGCTCCCCGGGCAATGGAGTCTCGTCGATGTCGGCCGGCGATACGGTATGCGGAATGCCGATCAGCGTCAGCAGCTCGCGCCGCCTCGGTGACGACGATGCCAGCACGACCCGAGGCGAAGTCACCGCTCGAGCCAGAGGGTCACCGGACCATCGTTGACGAGCTCCACGTCCATCATCGCG
>JAJKIV010000039.1 GCA_021154285.1 Gemmatimonas sp.
AGTCCGGCGCTGCAAACATCACGAAGTTCGACGCGACGACTTGGCCCGTTCGATTTGCGTGTGAGGTCAAGGGCTTCGATCCACTGCAGTACATGGATCGAAAGGAGGCCAAGCGCGCCGATGGCTACACGCAGTACGCGGTCGCAGCCGCCGTGCAGGCGATGCAGGACGCGGCGTTTCCCGCCGGCAATGGGTACGATCCCGACGCCACGGGCGTGATCCTCGGCAGCGGCATCGGCGGGTTGAAGAGCTTCGAGGAGCAGCACGACGTCTACCGCGAGCGTGGGCCCGGAAAGATCTCGCCGTTCTTCATCCCGATGTTCATCGCCGACATCGCGGCGGGCATCGTGTCGATGCGCTTCAACGCGAAAGGCCCGAACTACGCGACGGTGTCTGCCTGCGCAACGAGCGCGCACGCCATCGGCGATGCGTTCCGTGCGATCGCGTACGGCGATGCGGATGTGATGATCACCGGTGGTTCCGAGGCAACGGTTACCCCGATGGCCATCGGCGGATTCGCGAACATGCAGGCGCTGTCGGAGCGTAACGATTCGCCGGAATCGGCGTCGCGCCCGTTCGACGCGACCCGCGATGGCTTCGTGATGGGCGAGGGCTCGGCGGTCGTGATCCTCGAGGAGCTCGAGCACGCGAAGCAGCGGGGCGCAAAGATCTACGCCGAAATCGTCGGCTATGGCGCCACCGGGGATGCGTACCACATCACGCAGCCCGCGCCCGATGGAGAAGGCGCGCAGCGCGCGATGCGGCGGGCCATCAAGGATGCCGGCATCTCGCCCGCGGACGTGAGCTACGTCAACGCGCACGGCACGTCGACGCCCGCAAACGACTTCAACGAGACGCGAGCGATCAAGGCCGTCTTTGGCGACCACGCGAAGAAGCTCAACGTCAGCTCCACGAAGTCGGCAACGGGCCACATGCTCGGCGCCGCCGGCGCGCTGGAGTTCCTCGTCAGCTCGCTCGTCGTCCGTGATGGCGTGATCCCACCGACGATCAACTATCAGAACCCCGATCCGGAGTGTGACCTCGACTACACGCCTAACAAGGCGGCACATCGCGAGGTCGAGGTAGCGCTGAGCAACAGCTTCGGTTTCGGCGGGCACAACGTGGCGCTCGCCGTACGAAAGTACCGGGAGTGAGCCGGGCGTGACCGCGCGCACTCCGCTCGAGCTACCGCTGAGTCGTCTGTCGGACCCGGCGCTTCGACCGATCGCCGACAAGCTGGCGGGCGGCGAGCGTTTGAATGATGCGGACGCGCTGACCCTCTATCAGTCAGCTGATCTGTTAGGCGTCGGCGCGCTGGCCGACGCCGTGAACCGTGCGAAGCACGGCGACGTCGTTACGTTCGCGGCGAACCAGCATATCAACCCCACGAACGTGTGCATCCTGCGGAAGACCTGCGTCTTCTGCGGGTATGCACGCTTGCCGAAGGAAGACGGCGCGTACCGGTATTCGCTCGACCAGGTCCTTGCCGAGGCCGAGCCAGCCCGCAACGGCCTGACGAAGGAGTTCCATATCGTCGGCGGCCTCGATATGAAGGCGGGGCTCGAGTACTACACCGCGATGTTCCGCGCCCTCAAGCGCGAGTTTCCGCACGTCCACATCAAGGCGCTCACGGCCGTCGAGATCGCGCACATCGCGCGCATCGAGAAGATGTCGTGGGAGGATGTGCTGATAGCGCTGCGCGAGGCCGGTCTCGACACGATGCCGGGCGGT
This sequence comes from Gemmatimonas sp., assembly GCA_021154285.1. Classification (GTDB taxonomy): domain Bacteria; phylum Gemmatimonadota; class Gemmatimonadetes; order Gemmatimonadales; family Gemmatimonadaceae; genus JAJKIV01. The sequence continues at coordinate 1,732 of JAJKIV010000039.1, forward strand.
GGTGCTGAGACCTTCAGCGCGGCCGTTCGCGAGCAGATCGCCGACAAGAAGCTCGGCGGGGCCGAGTACATCGGCGTACATCGCACGGCGCATCGTCTCGGAATCCGCACCAACTGCACGATGCTGTATGGCCACGTGGAGACGCACGCCGATCGCGTCGCGCACCTGCGCATGCTTCGTGACCTGCAGGATGAAACGGGCGGCTTCCTCGCATACATCCCGCTCGCGTATCACCCCGACGACAACGAGCTCGGCGTACAACTGAACCGGAAGGGCATCGCGAGCACGGGGTTCGACGACCTTCGCATGCTCGCCGTCGGCCGGCTGTACCTGGACAACATCGAGCACATCAAGACGCACTGGATCATGGTCACGCAGTTCCTCTCGCAGACGTCGCTGTCGTTCGGCGTCAACGACATGGAAGGCACGGTGGTCCGCGAGAAGATCTATCACGCGGTCGGTGCCCACACGCCGCAGGCCATGACGCTCGCCGACATTCTCAAGCTCATTCGCGGCGCGAAGAAGGTTCCGGCCGAACGCGATTCGTTCTACAACATTCTGCGCACCTTTTCGGAGCAGGCATCCGAGGTGGCCGCCGTCGAGGCAGCCTAACGTGCGCGTCGGGCGGATTCCGTACGTCAACTGCTACCCGGTCTACGGCGCCATCGACCGTGGCGTCCTGCCGCTGAGTGGTACGATCGTCACCGGGGTCCCCAGTGCGCTCAATCGCCGCATGGCCGAGGGGACGCTCGATATCAGCGTCGTGTCGGCCGTGGAGTACGCGCGCGACGCGAGGCGGTACCTTCTGCTTCCGGACCTCGCGATCTCCTGCGATGGACCGGTGCGCAGCGTCATGCTGTTCTCGCGTACCCCCGCAGAGGCGCTCGAGGGGCAGCGCGTCATCGTGAGCAAGAGCTCGATGACGAGCGTCGCGCTCCTCGAGCTGTTGTTCGAGAACGTCTGGCACGCGCGCCCCGAATTCGTGGCGGGCGACGCGGAGATGTCGGACATTGCCTCGTTCGATCGCGAACCGCACGAGGCGCGCCTGGTGATCGGCGACGCCGCCCTGGTGCTCCGTGGTGAGGCGCGCCCGCACGTGGTCGACGCGACCCACGTCTCCGGCCTGCCGTCGTATCCGTTCGCGTACGACCTCGGGGAAACATGGAAGTCGTGGACGGGCCTGCCGTTCGTGTTCGCTGTGTGGGTCGCGCAGCGTACCGCGCCGGTTGCTGAAGCGTTAGGCATTCACGCCAGCCTGATCACGTCGCGAAACTGGGGGCTCGAGCACCTGCCCGCGCTGGCCGCACAGGCGTCGCAAGCGACCGGCGTGTCCGAGCCCGTCTGCCTGGAGTACCTCTCCGGCCTCGACTACGGGCTCTCGTACGAGCACCTGGCGGGTCTGACCGAATTCTTCCGCCGCCTTGTCGCAGCCGGTCGCGTACCTAACGGGACTCTGGCATTCTTGCCGGCAGCGTAGGTGCCGGTCACCGCCGAGTCCCCAGTCCCGAGTCCCGAGTCCCGATGAACGACCTCCTCGATTTCTACACGAATGCTCCGCTACTCGAGCTCGGAGCCGAAGCGAACCGGATGCGCATCGAGCGCCATCCCGAGGGGGTCGTCACGTTCATCGTCGACCGGAACATCAACTACACGAACGTATGCGTGGCCGACTGTGGCTTCTGTGCGTTCTACCGCCGCCCCAAGCACGGGGAAGGATACACGCTCTCCTTCGAGCAGATCGGTCAGAAGATCGACGAGACCAAGGCGCTCGGCGGGGTGCAGATCCTCATCCAGGGCGGGCACAACCCGTACATCCCGTTCGAGTGGTATCTCGACCTCCTGCGCTACATCAAGACGTATCACCCGATTCACATCCATGGCTTTAGCCCGAGCGAGGTCGACTTCTTCGCGAAGGTGTTCCGGATGGAAGCGCTGGACGTCATCCGCGAGCTGCGCAAGGCCGGGCTCGACTCGATCCCGGGCGGCGGCGGGGAAATTCTCGTCCAGCGCGTTCGCGACATCGTCGCCCCGAAAAAGGCCGGCGCGGACCGATGGCTCGAGATCATGGAGCTCGCGCATGACGAGGGAATGAAGACGTCGGTGACGATGATGTACGGCATCGGCGAGACGCTGGCCGAGCGCATCGAGCACCTGCAGCGCGTGCGGGATGTCCAGTCGCGCACTGGCGGTTTCACGGCGTTCATCTGCTGGCCGCTGCAGCCGGAGAACACGCCGACGATGTCGCACATGCCGCGCACCGACGCCGTGGATTACCTCCGAACCGTCGCCCTCGCGCGAATTGTTCTCGACAACGTGCCGAACCTGCAGTCGAGCTGGGTGACCATGGGCATGAAGATCGGTCAGCTCGCGCTGACGTTCGGCTGCAACGATTTCGGCTCGCTCATGATCGAGGAGAACGTCGTCTCGGCCGCCAACACGACGCACCGTACGACGATCGAGGAGCTCGAGCGCCTGATCGTCGACGCGGGCTTTATCCCTCGGCGAAGACGTCAGGACTATTCGATCCTCGAGGCGCCGGCGGGCGTCGCGGCGTGAGCGAACGGGGAACGGAGAACCGGGAACAGGGAACCGACGCGCCTCTCGGAGTCACCGTTCCCGGTTCCCAGTTCCCGGTTCCCGCGTTCAGGGTCGGCATCGGCTACGACTCGCACCGCTTCGCGCCCGGCACCGAGATAATCCTGGGCGGTTGCCGGGTTCCGTCGGACGTCTGCCTTGTCGGCCACTCCGACGGTGACGCCATCGCGCACGCGCTCACGGACGCCGTGCTCGGCGCCGCGGGCGCCGGAGATATCGGCGAGATGTTCGCCGATACGGATGAACGCAATCGCGGTCGCGACTCGATCGAGATGCTTCGGGCCGCCGTCGCCCGCGTTCGAGCGCTCGGCTGGGTCGTGCAGAATGCCGATATCACGGTCGTGGCCGAACGACCACGAATCGGGCCACACCGCGCCGAGATTCGCGCCACGCTGGCGTCCGCGTTAGGCGTGGACGCCGCCGTCGTCAGCATCAAAGGCAAGACGAACGAAGGAATGGGCTGGATCGGCCGGGCAGAGGGACTGGCCTGCATGGCCGTCGCGTCGCTCGCGCCCGCGGGCCGACCGTAACACGGTCGGCCCGGCGTGAATAGCGTCCTCGCCTGGCTCGCATCCCTGCCTCCGGCCACTCTCTACATCATCCTGGCGCTCGTGGCGGCAACCGAGAATTTCCTGCCGCCGATCCCCGCTGACGTGATCGTCGCGTTTGGCAGCTTCCTCGCCGCACGGGAGCATCGATCGCCCATCCCGACGATCATCGCCGTCGTTGTCGGCAACGTCAGCGGCGCACTGGCGATGCTCGCGCTCGGCCGACGTTTCGGGGCATCCTGGATCCACCAGCATCTCAAGCGCGTGATGGCCGAGCGCGCCGAACAGCGCGTGCAGCAGTGGTACGATCGCTACGGCCTGCCCGCGCTGTTCCTCAGCCGGTTCCTTCCCGGTGTGCGAGCCGTCGTTCCGCCGCTTGCGGGAGCGATCCGTGTGCCGCTGGGTGGGGCCATCGCCGCCATCGCGATCGCGTCAACCATCTGGTACGCGACGCTCGCGCTGATCGCCTATCGACTCGGCGCGGAATGGGAGCACATCATGGACGCCATTAAACGCTTCCAGACTGTCGCAGCGATCGTTGCCGGTGCGATGGTCGCAGTTGGCGTCATCGTGTGGTACGTCCTGCGTCGCCGGAGCCGGGCGTGAGCGGATCGGAGCCTGCAGCACAGGCCGCGCGCAAGTTCCTGCTTGCGCCGTTCAACGACTTCTTGATGCTCGAGCAGGGCGCCTCTCCGCGCACGGACGAGGCGTACGGGCGAGACCTCGCTCGCTTCGCAGCGTACGCAATAACCCGTGGGGCGAGCGGGCCGCCGGACGTCACGGCGCGCATGCTGCGCGAATACGTCTACCACCTCAAGGACCTCGGGCTGGCCCCCGCGTCGATCAGACGCAACATCTCGGCGCTGCGAACCTACTTCAAGTTTTTGCTCGGTGAGGGTCACGTTACGCACGATCCGAGCGAACGGCTGGAGTCGCCCAAGCGGTGGCGTACGCTGCCCGACGTGCTCAGCGTTGCGGAGGTCGAGAAGCTCTTGGCATCGCCCACGCTCGACGACCCGCTCGTGTTTCGCGACCGGGCACTTCTCGAGCTCGCGTACGGAGCGGGACTGCGCGTGTCGGAGTGGATCTCGATCGGCGTGCGCGATGTCCTGTTCGACGAAGGCCTGGTCCGCGTCTTCGGCAAGGGCAGCAAGGAGCGGCTCGTTCCGATCGGGCGCCGAGCTATCGGAGCGCTCGCATCCTACGTTCGGGAGCTGAGACCGCGGCTCGAGCACGGGGAAGGGCGTGGAGCGCTCTTTCTCAATGCCCGGGGGCAACCGCTCACGCGCATGGGCGCCTGGAAGATTCTCCGGAAGTACGTCGACCGCGCGGGGATTGAAAAGCACGTGTCGCCCCACACGCTCAGACACTCGTTTGCAACCCACCTGCTGGAGGGAGGCGCCGACCTACGGGCGGTCCAGGAAATGCTTGGGCACGCGGACATCTCGACCACGCAGATCTACACTCACGTCGATCGCGAGTATCTTCGGTCGGTACACCGTCAGTATCATCCTCGCGCCTAATCACACCCGCCTGCGTGTCCATCGCCGGTGGCGACAGTCCCGGCCAATGCTTCTCGTCATCGACAATTACGATTCGTTCACGTACAACCTCGTCCAGTATCTGGGGGAGTTGGGCGCCGACATCATGGTGCGCCGCAACGACGCGATAACGCTCGACGAGGTTGGTGCGCTCGCCCCGACCGCCATCGTGATTTCTCCCGGTCCGTGCGCACCGGAGCAGGCTGGCGTGAGCGTGCCGCTGATTCAGCGGTGGGGCAGCAGCATTCCGACGTTAGGTGTGTGCCTCGGCCATCAGGCGATCGGCGCGGCCTACGGTGGGCGGGTCGTCCGCGCCGGCCGCGTTATGCATGGCAAGCGTTCGACCGTCCAGCACGAGGGCACTGGGCTCTTCCAGGGATTACCCAGCCCGTTGCCCGTCATGCGCTATCACTCGCTCATCGTCGAACGCGAGTCGCTGCCGGACGACCTCGAGATTCTCGCCGTGGCGACGGATGATGATACCGAGGTGCACGCGATGCGCCATCGGCGCCACCCGGTCTGGGGTGTTCAGTTTCATCCCGAGTCGATTCTGACGACCGGCGGCAAGACAATCCTCCAGAACTTTCTCGCCCTCGCCGGATGAGGCGTAGGGGGTGGGTTCTGGCGCTCGCGATCCTCGCGGCACAGAGCGCCGGAGCTCAACAATCGCTCCGTATCGACGGACCGAGGCACTCGGAGGCGACGTTCCTCCTCCTTACTGCCACGGCCGGGCCGCACGATGTGATCGTCGCTGACTCTACACGGCGCCTGACGTTCCCTCGGGGGACGACGGTCCCGAGAACCGCGATCATCGTTGGCGGCGACGCCTCCGTGGCCGCCACTGTGCACGGCGACATCATTGTCGTTGGCGGAGACCTGTTCCTTCAGCCGGGCGCAACGATCCAGGGAAAAGCCATCGCCATCGGCGGAGCCGTTTACGGATCCACGCTGGCACTCGTGACAGGCGGAACACACAGCATTCGCGACAGAACGTTCATCGCGAGCCGAACGGCGGACGGTTTTCAGCTCGATTATCGGCGGCTCGGCACGCGTGATCCGGCCATCGAGTTCCCGTTGCTCGATGGGCTCCGCCTTCCGGCCTACGACCGAGTCGACGGCGCCAGCGTTGCCTGGGGCCCGATCCTGCGACCCACCGCACGACTCGAGATCGATCCGACTGTCACGTATCGTTCACACCTCGGCGACTGGGACCCTGGCGTTCACATGCTCGTCAGCCCCGGCGAGATCTGGCGCCTAACGCTAGATGCCCGGCGAGGGACCTTCTCGAACGACGCCTGGATCAATTCGGACCTCATCAACAGCATCACGACCTTCAGCGTCGGATCGGACAAGCGGAACTACTACCGCGCCGACCGGATCGAGGCCGCGGTCGGCCGCATCGATCGTCTGACCATCGCCCCTACCACTTCGCTGGAAGTAGAGACGTATGCCGGTGCGCTGACCGAGCGCGCCTGGTCGGTGGGATCGACCGATACGATCGGGTCTCACCCTTGGACCCTTCTAAACCAGAACGATCCTGAGAACGTTCGTCGCGCGAACCCGGCTATCGAGCCAGGCCGTATTTCCGCGGGGATGCTTGGCGCCTCCGTGCGATGGCGCTACGGCGACGTGACGGCCGGCGCCGTCGCGCGTATCGAAGTGCCGTGGCAGGCCCCAAGCGACACCCGATTCGTCCAGATCACGGCGGACGGAACGATCCAGTTTCCGACGTTCGGTTTGCAGCGCTTTCGGACCGACATCCACGTCGTCGCCACGCCCGGAGACACCGCTCCGCTGCCGCGATTCTCGTACATCGGCGGATCCAGCACGTTGCCAGTGATTCGCGACCTGCTGTCGCTGGGAGGTGACCAGCTGCTGCACGTGGATATGCGCTATGAGATCCCGGTCCCACGCCTCGCGGTCCCCTACCTTGGGGCTCCGATCTTCGCCCTGCGCCACCGGATCGGTTCCGCGGGCATTCAGGACCTTCCGCGGTTCATCCAGAACGTCGGAGCCACCGCGAGCCTGAGCTTTCTCAGGATCTCCTACGACATTGATCCCGCGACCCGGGAAGACCATTTCGGAATAGTGTTTTCCTTTACCCGCTGACGCGTCTGAGAGGTTTGCAATCGCGGGGTATGGGTGTAAGTTGAGTGGCGTGCAATTTGCTGCCCCGCGCGCCCCTCAGAGCCCTGCGTGAAAACGCTCGCCGTTATTCCCGCCCGGCTTGGCGCCTCACGCCTCCCGCGAAAGCCGCTTCGCCTCGTCGGCGGAGCACCCCTCGTAGTCCGCGTCTGGGAGCGCGTTTCTGACCTGGGCGTTGCCAGTGAGGTCGTAGTAGCCACCGATTCCGAGGAGATCGCGGCCGTCGTACGCGCCGCAGGCGGCCTCGTAGCCATGACGAGTGCGTCGCACCCATCCGGCACCGATCGGGTGGCTGAAGTGGCCTCACAGCGCCAATACGCCGCCTACGACGTACTTCTCAACGTTCAGGGCGACGAGCCTTTCGTTCCGCAGGCTGCCGTTCGAGGAGCGGTTGAGGTCGTCACGTCCGGTCGGTTTCCCCTCGGGACCGCGGCCGCGACTGCCTCCGACCAGATCCTCGGTATGCCCCACGTCGTAAAAGTCGTTACGGCCGATGACGGCCGAGCCTTATACTTTTCCCGCGCGCCCATCCCGTGGCTGCGCGAGCCCGGCGACGCGCCAATCCGCGACGCCTGCCTTCGCCAGCACATCGGTGTCTACGCCTACACTCGCGATGCCCTCGCGGCGTGGGTGGCGCTGCCGCCGCACCCGCTCGAGTGCATCGAGCGGCTCGAACAGCTTCGCCCGCTCGCGGCCGGTCTCGCTATGGGCGTCGCCACCGTCAGCGAGCTGCCCGGCGCTGGCGTGGACACGGAAGAAGATCTCGCACGCGCCAACGCCCGATGGACCGAACTCTCTGCCCTGGGACGTGATGCCTAACAATCCGAGCACGAAAACCACGCGCTACATCTTCGTCACCGGCGGCGTCGTCTCGTCGCTCGGCAAGGGCATTGCCGCTGCCTCGTTAGGCCGGCTCCTCGTCGAGCGCGGCCTGACGGTGTCGATCATGAAGTTCGACCCGTACCTCAACGTCGATCCCGGCACGATGTCGCCGTTCCAGCACGGCGAAGTATTCGTCACCGATGACGGCGCCGAGACGGACCTCGACCTCGGTCACTACGAGCGGTTCATCGACCGCTCGCTGTCACAGCTGAACAACGTGACCACGGGACGGATCTACCTGAACGTGATCACGAAAGAGCGCCGTGGCGAATACCTCGGGTCCACGGTGCAGGTCATCCCCCACATCACCGACGAGATCAAGTCCGCGATCAAGCGGATGTCGCCGGACAACGACGTCGTGATCGTCGAGATCGGCGGCACGGTCGGCGACATCGAATCGCTCCCGTTCCTCGAGGCCATCCGCCAGTTCCGCCACGAGATTGGTCGCCAGAACGCGCTCTTCATCCATCTCACGCTGGTGCCGTACATCGCCGCTGCAGGCGAGGTCAAGACCAAGCCGACGCAGCACTCGGTGCGCGAGCTCATGGAGATCGGAATTCAGCCCGATATCCTCATCTGCCGGACCGAGCGGCCGCTCAGCGAGGACGTGAAGCGAAAGATCGCGCTGTTCTGCAACGTGGAGTTCGGCGCGGTCATTGAGAGCCGAGACGTCCCGACGATCTACCAGATCCCACTCAGCTTCCACGAGCAGGGACTCGACGAGCGCGTGATGCAGCGTCTCGAGCTCGAGGGCCGTACGCCCGACCTGTCACGTTGGAAGGCAATGGTCAACCGCGTGACCGCCCCGCGCGACCGCGTTCGCATCGCCGTCGTCGGCAAGTACACGGAGCTGGTGGATAGCTACAAGAGCGTGCAGGAAGCGCTCATCCACGGCGGCATCGGCAACGACGTTGGCGTCGACGTCTCGTGGCTCTCGAGCGATCTGTTCACGACCACGGAGCGCGCGCGTGACATCCTGACTGGGTATCACGGGCTGCTCGTACCGGGTGGCTTCGGCGTGCGTGGCGTGGAGGGGATGGTCGAGGCGATCCGGGCGGCACGTGAGACGCGACTGCCGTTCCTCGGCATCTGTCTGGGTATGCAGACGGCGATCATCGAGTTCGCGCGCAACGTGCTGCAGCTCGACGACAGCCACTCCAGCGAGTTCGCGCCGGAGTGCGGGAACCCGGTCGTGAGCCTCATGGAATCACAGCAGCACGTGACCGATATGGGCGGCACGATGCGGCTCGGCGCCTATCCGTGCCGGCTCGCGCGCGGCAGCAAGGCGGCCGAGGTGTACGGCGTACCGGAGGTGAGCGAGCGTCACCGGCATCGCTACGAGGTCTCGAACCAGTACCGTGATGCGTTTGTCGAGCATGGGCTCCGGCTCAGTGGTCTGAGCCCGAACGGATCGCTCGTCGAGATCGTGGAGCTCGTCGATCACCCGTGGTTTATCGGGTGCCAGTTCCACCCGGAGCTGCAGTCGCGCCCCACGCGCCCGCACCCGTTGTTCGCCGGGCTGATCGCGGCGGCCACGGGTCAGAAGCGGCGCTCCGAGCCCACGAAGTCCGAGCGGAAGCTCGTCGAGGCGGCGGACTGAGATGTCGTTCACGTTTCCGCGCGACGCGATCTTTCTCATTGCCGGACCCTGCGTGCTCGAGTCCGACGCGCTCAACCTGCGCGTCGGCGAGCACCTCGCCAGGCTGGCCGAGCGTGTGCCGGGCGGAATCGTGTACAAGGCCAGCTTCGACAAGGCCAATCGCTCGAATGCCGGTGCCGCACGCGGACCCGGGCTCGACGAAGGGCTCGCCGCACTCGAGCGCGTTAGGCGCGCGACGGGCCTGCCGCTTCTGACGGATGTCCACCTGCCGGAGCAGTGCGCACCGGCCGCCGAAGTGGTGGATGTGCTCCAGATCCCCGCGTTTCTCTGCCGCCAGACCGACCTGCTCGTCGCCGCCGGCGCGACCGGCAAGCCGGTGAACATCAAGAAAGGGCAGTGGATGCATCCGGAGGGAATGAGAGGGGCTGTTGAGAAGGTTTGTGGAGCACGACCCCAGCGCGGGGACCGGGAATCGGGAACAGATGCTCCTCGGAGTGCCGGTTCCCGGTTCGCCGTTCCCGGTTCCCGCTCTCCCGTTGCGGTAACCGAACGTGGCTCGTTCTTCGGTTACGGCGATCTCGTCGTCGACATGCGCGGCTTCGCCCGCATGCGCGACGCGTGCAAGGCGCCCGTCGTGTTCGACGGCACGCACAGTGTCCAGCGACCTGGCATGGGCGAAGGTGGCGCGAGCGGCGGCGCCCGAGAGCACATTGCGGCCCTAACGAGGGCCGCGGTTGCCGCCGGTGCCGACGGGCTCTTTCTCGAGACCCATCCCGATCCCGATCACGCCCCGAGCGATGGCCCGAACATGCTGCAGCTGTCCTCGCTCGACGCGCTCGTGAATCGTGCCGTGGACCTCTGGCACTTGTGTCGCCAATGATCGACCCGACGCTTGCTCGGTCCATTCGTGTCGTCGGACTCGACGTCGATGGCGTGCTCACCGACGGCGGCATTTACCTCGGCGACGTTGCGGGAGCGCGTCACGAGTTCAAGCGCTACGACATCCAGGACGGTCTCGGCATCTACTTTCTGCGCTCGGCCGGGTTGATTCCTGTGATCGTCACTGGTCGTGTCTCGATGAGCGTGGATCTGCGCGCACGGGAGCTGGGCATCGAGCACGTCGCACAGGACGCCGACGCGCAGAAGCTCGTTGGACTCCGGCGCATTCTCGACCGGCTCGGGCTCGACATGGAGAACGTGGCGCACATTGGCGACGATTTTCCGGACGTCGCAATCCTCCAGCGGGTCGCACTTCCGGTCGCGGTATCGAATGCGGTCCCTGAAGTGCGCGCGATCGCCAAGGTGCAGTTGGCACGAGCCGGAGGGCGCGGCGCGGTGCGTGAGTTCGCGGAGATGCTGCTTCGCGCGCAGGGTGTGTGGGAGGACGTCACGGCGCGCTACGTGGCCGAGCGTTCGGGAGAGCCACGCGAAGTCGTACGCTCATGACCATGACGCCGACCGAAGGTACCGCTGCTGCTCGTCAGGCATCGCTCATCGACCGTGGGCGCCGCGTCATTCGGCTTGAGTGCGAGGCGTTGGTGGAAGTCGGGCGACGACTCGATGAACGGTTCGCGCAGGCAGTAGACCTGATCGCAGGTTCGACCGGCCGCGTCCTCGTCGCGGGCGTTGGGAAGTCCGGAATCATCGGCAGAAAGATCGCGGCGACGTTCACGTCCACCGGTACGCCAGCGACCTTCCTGCATCCGGTCGACAGCGTGCATGGCGATCTTGGCATCGTGGGTCACGACGACATCGCGATCCTGATCTCGAAGAGCGGCGAGACCGACGAGCTCGTGGGGCTGCTCCAGCATCTCAAGCGATTTGGCGTCCGTAGTATCGCGCTCACCGGCGTCCTTGACTCCACGCTCGCGCGGCATGCCGACGTCGCACTCGACGCGTGGGTGCGTGAGGAAGCATGTCCGCATGACCTCGCGCCGACGACGAGTACCACTGCGGCGCTCGCGATCGGAGACGCGCTCGCGGTGGCGTTGCTCGAAGAAAAGGGATTTCGGCGGGAGGACTTCGCGCGCATTCACCCGGGCGGTTCGCTGGGCCGGCAGTTGCTCACGCGCGTCGACGACGTGATGGTCACCGACAGCATCCCCACGCTCCCGCTCTCGGCCACCATGCGCGAGGCCATCGTGCTCCTCGCGGAACGTCGGGGGATCGTGATCGTCCTCGAAGGGGATCGTCTCGCTGGAGTCCTGACGGCGGGAGACCTGACGCGGCTCATGGAGCGCGTTATGGACCCGCTAGCCGTGCTCGTGCGCGAGGTGATGACGACGACGCCCAAGGTTGCCACGTCTGGGGAACTCGGAAGCGCCGCGGTGTACCGCATGGAGCGCCACGGTATCATGGCGATGCCGGTCGTCGATGAAAATCGTCATGTCCACGGGGTGGTTCACTTGCACGACCTGATGCGGGCTGGCGTCGCATGAGAGTCGTCGCCGTCTTTTCCATCGCACTCGCGCTCATTGGCGGCGCAGCCTGTCAGGATCAGGGTGCGACTCCGCCAGTCGCGGCAAGCGTCACGCCCGATACGGCTGACCAGACACTGTTCGGCGTCCGGGTGGTCATGTCGGACCACGGCGTACAGCGCTCGCTGCTGCAATCCGATACCGCATTCACATACGACGACAACACGCGCTTCGAGCTTCGAACCGTCCGAAGTACGTTCTACACGGAGACAGGCGTCAAGAACGCCACGCTCACGTCGCGGCAGGGGACATACAACGTGCGGAGCGGGAACATGGAAGCCCGAGGCAACGTCGTTGTGATCTCCGAGGACGGGCGACGGCTCGAGACACCACAACTGCGCTATGATCCGGGGCGGAACGAGATCTCGGGCGACAGCGCGTTCGTGCTCACGCGACCGGAGGATATCTTGACAGGTATCGGATTCGTTACGGATCCGGACCTGACGCGGATCCGCATTAACAAGGCGGCGTCGGGCCGAACCACCAAGTCTGTTGCACAGCCAGAACGGTGACTCGCCACTTCTTTACCGTTAGGCGCTCGTTATGCGCCGTCGCGCTGGTGCTCGCTTCGTGCGGCCGTGGCAACCGCGAGCCGCGTCCGAGCGCGATCCCGGCGTTGCCGCCGCGACCCGACACTACCGCCCGCCAGCCGGCAATCTCGGATTCGGCCCGTCGCGCGGCGGCTCGCGCCGATTCACAGGCGGTCGCCAAACCGCGCGCGGACTCGCTTGCCCGCGACACGGTGCTCGCACGCAAGGCAGCTCCGCCGACGCCTGCTGGCGCAGGCGGCAGACCTAAGCAAGAGCGGCGGTGCCAGCTCAACTTTCCCAACACGCCCGACACGCGCGTTTACATCGTGCAGGACCCCGCGACCAAGCGGAACAACACGTTTGTTGGTGGCGGCGTCGTCGCGAAGTGTGGAGGTCAGGACATTACGCTTTACGCCGACAGCGCAGAGCTCTACGACACCATCAAGCTCTACTACCTGTTCGGCAACGTGCACTATCGGGAACCACGGGTGAACATCGACGCCGACAAGGTCACCTACTTTCTCAGTGACGAGCGCATCCTCGCCGAGCAGAACGTACGTGCGACGATGCCGAGCGGATCGACCATGACGGGCCCTCAGGCCGAATACCTGCGAGCCGTCGCGCCGATCCGACAGATCGCGCGTCTCAACGCGATCCAGCGCCCTACATTCACGCTCATTCAGAAGGACTCGACGGGCAAGCAGCTCGACCCCGCCAAGCTGCTCGCCGATCGCGTAAGCGTCATCGACGATACGGTCTACTACGCCGGCGGCAACGTCGACATCACGCGCCCCGACATGCACGCCACGAGCGACTCGGCCTACATGAACGAGACGCGGCAGTATGGCCGGCTGTTGAAGCGCCCACAGATCGAGGGCCGCGGCGTGAAACAGGAGCGCCAGTTCATCCTTCGCGGCAAGGCGATCGACCTGTTCTCGAATAACCGCCTGCTCGAGCGCGTGCTCTCCGTCGATTCCGCCCAGGCGGTGAGCGGCGATCTCGATCTCCGGAGCGATAGCATCGATCTCCGGATCGCGGACAACAAGCTCTCACGCGCGCAATCGTGGGGACCTACGGGCGCGCGCGCGGTGTCGCCGGACCAGACGATCACCGCTGACTCGCTCGACGTTCTCATGCCGAACCAGAAAGTCCGCGAGGTGCACGCGATCAATCGCGCGTTCGCCGAAACGGTCCCGGATTCCACGAAGCTCAAGTCGAAGGAGAAGGACTGGCTGCGCGGCGATACCATCGTCGCGAAGTTCGACACCGCGCTCACCGCGGATACGTCATCCAAACCGCGGATCCGCGAGCTTCTCGCGACCGGGGACGCCAGTTCCTTCTACCAGATCCCGTCCAACAAAGGGGTGACCGCGCCGCCAAACCTCAACTACGTTCGCGGACGCGTCATTACCGTGAGCTTTGAGAAGCAGGAAGTGCAGTCGGTCGTCGTTCAGGAGCAGGCCGCCGGTATCTTACTGGAGGTGGATACCGACAGCACCGGCACAAAGAAGCCAAAGACCACACCCAAGCCGTTGACTCGACCAGGCTCTTCACCCATACGACGTCCGGATAGATGACTGATCGCCAAGTGCCGGGACGGGTGCGTCAGCTCATCGGCCACCTCGCAGCCCGTGACCGATCGAGCCTGATCGCGCTGCACGCGATTCTCCGTGCCGCTGACGAAACGGGGCAGGCCAGGCTGCATGACGTCGCGATCAAGTACCGCGAGGACACCCTGTCGGCAATGCGTCTCGAGGGTCGCGACACCGACCGCGAGGCGGGAACGCTGGGCATCGATGAAGCGCGGGCGAACCTCGTAGGAACCGTCTTGCCGCGCCTCGCGGGCATCGGGATCATCGCCTTGACCCGCGATCCACGCGACGCGGAGGGTCAGCCACTGGTCGTCATCGAGCCCGCATTCTGGGCAGACGTCCGGGACGCGAGAGAGAACATCGCGACTACCGTGTGGCAGACTGGCGAGCACGTCGCGGTCGCCCAGCGCGCCACGCAGCCGGCGCTGCAAGCGGTGGTGGCGGGAGGCAGCCTCCTCGAGGCAAAAGGGCTCGTCAAGATGTACCGGCGTCGCAAGGTCGTGAATGACGTGGCCCTGCGATTGCAACAGGGAGAAATTGTCGGGCTTCTTGGACCCAACGGCGCCGGGAAGACGACGACATTCTACATGATCGTTGGGCTGATCCAGCCGCTCGAAGGGCGGATCCTTCTCGACGGCACCGACATCACCAAAATGCCGATGTATCGGCGCGCCCAACACGGCATCGGGTACCTCTCCCAGGAGCCCTCGATCTTTCGCAAGCTATCGGTAGAAGACAATATCCTGGCGATTCTCGAGACGCTGGGAATCCCACGCGACGAGCGCCGCACGCGCCTCGAGTCGCTCTTGAATGAGCTGGGCATCAAGCACCTTCGTGACTCGAAAGCGTACGCCCTCTCCGGCGGAGAACGGCGTCGGCTGGAGATTACGCGCGCCCTGGTCACCCGTCCAAAGTTCATGATGCTCGATGAACCGTTCGCCGGGGTCGATCCGATCGCCGTCCATGACATTCAGTCCATCGTCGCCGATCTCCGAAAGCGACGCATTGGTGTGCTCATTTCAGACCATAACGTCGAGCAGACACTCGATATCGTCGATCGTGCATATATCATGTTCGACGGACAGGTGAAGGTCTCGGGAACTGTGAGAGAGCTCGTGTTCGATGACACCGTGGCCAAGATCTATCTCGGCCCAACGCTGACAGCCCGGCTACGTGCCCGGTTCTCCACGGGGGAGGCAGCCTAAGAAATGAAGCCCGGGCTCAATCAGAGCACGCAGCTCCGCCAGGAGCTCAAGATCAATCCACGCCTGTACCAGGCGATGGATCTGCTGTACATGCCCCTCCTCGACCTGCAGCAGCATCTCAAGCAGGAGCTGCTGAACAATCCGTTCCTCGAGATGGTCGAGCCGGAAGAGGAGGAAGAGGAGGAGGGCACAGAAGCCGAGGAAGCTCCTGCGCCAGAAGAGCAAAAAACGGCCAGCGACGAGATCGATTGGGAAGGCATCCTTCTCGATGGGTTCGATGCCGGCGGCCGGCGCGAAGAGCACGAGGAAAAAGAGTACTACGAGCCGGTCACCGTCGATACGCGTGACCTGAGCGACCACCTGCGCGATCAGATCGCGCTCCTCGACCTCGACCCGCGCCAGATGCTGCTGGCCGAGGAGTTCATCGGCAACATCAACGAGGACGGATATCTCGCCTGTCCCGTCGACGATATCCGGCAGTCCATCAACGACGTCGTGCTCAAGGCCGCGGAGGCGACCGATCGTGACCCGAGCGAGGTTCCGATCTACGGCGAGGACGAGGTCATGCGGATGCTCGAGACCGTTCAGGCGCTCGATCCCGCTGGCGTGGGCGCGCGCGACCTTCGCGAGTGTCTCATGCTACAGCTCAAGGACGCCGGGCTCGAACAATCGGTCCCGTACCGGCTCGTGCGCGATTGCTTCGATGAGTTGATCAACCACCGCTGGAGCGAGATCTCCAAGCGGTTCGGGATCAGCCCATCCGACGTGCAGAAGGCAGCCGACGAGATCGCGAAGCTCGACCCGAAACCGGGGCTCGTCTACAGCGACGCGAGCGACAACTACATCATCCCAGATCTCGTCGTCGAGAAGATCGACGGGCGATACCACGTGTTCCTCAACGACGCGAACCTGCCGCGGCTCAAGCTGAGCCGAGCGTACCAGGAGATCGCGCGCGACAAGAAGAAGTTCGAGGGGGAGAACAAGGAGTTCATCTCCAACAAACTGAACTCGGCCAACTGGATGATTCAGGCCATCGAGCAGCGCCGCCAGACGATGCTCAAGGTGATGAACTACATCGTCGAGCGGCAGCGTGACTTCTTCGAGAAAGGCGTGCAGTACCTCAAGCCGCTGACGCTGCGCGAGGTTGCGGAGGTCATCAGCATGCACGAGTCGACCGTCAGCCGCGTGACGAACGAGAAGTTCGTGCAGACGCCGCGCGGCGTGCTGCCGCTGAAGTTCTTCTTCTCGTCCGGGCTCTCGACGACCGGCGGCGAGGACGTGTCGGCGCGCGGGATCAAGGACCAGATCCAGAAGCTCGTCGAAAATGAGGATCCCAAACATCCGCTCACCGACCAGGCGATCGTGAACATCCTCAAGGAGAGCGGCGTGCAGATCGCGCGTCGTACCGTCGCGAAATACCGCGATCAACTCGGGGTGTTGTCAGCCCGGATGCGAAAGCGAGTTTGAGCGCGTCGCCCATCCGAATGTCGACCTCTGTGACAATGGGAACAGGGAACAGGGAACCGGGAACAGAGTCTCCGAGGGGCCTCAGTTCCCGGTTCCCTGTTCCCGGTTCCCAGTCAGTTGTCGGTGCCCCCGATGTGTCCGTGCTCGTTCCGGCGAAGGACGAATCCGGAAATCTCCCCGAGTTCATGCGGCAGGCGGCTGCCGCGTTCGCATCCTCGGACGTGAGCTACGAGGTCATCGTCGTCGACGATGGATCCGAGGACGACACCTGGGACGTGCTGCAGACGCTCGCCACGCAATACCCGTTTCTGCGACTGGCACGCCATCGCGTTAGGCGGGGGATCGCCGACGCGCTGCGGACCGGCTACCTCAAGGCGCGCGCGCAAGTGCTCGTCTTCTACCCGGCCGACCTCCAGTTCAAGCCGGAAGACATTCCGCGGCTCGTCGCACCGATTCTTGCCGGCGAGTCGGACATGGTCACCGGATTCAAACAGGGGCAGTACGAGAAGAAGTTCGTGTCGGGCATTTACAACCGACTTAGTCGCGCGCTCTTTCACGTCCCGGTCAAGGACCTGAACTCGGTGAAGGCGTATCGCCGGGAGATCATGGAGGCGCTGCCCATCCGACCGGACTGGCACCGCTACATGATCGTCATCGCCGCGGCCAACGGGTTTACCGTGACGGAGATCCCCGTCCCGCTCTACCCGCGCCAATACGGGAAATCGAAGTTCGGCATTGGCCGAATTCCTGTCGGCGTGCTCGACATGCTCTCGGTCTGGTTCGAGCTGCGATTCGGTCCCAAGCCGCTTCTGCTGTTCGGCATGCTCGGCCTTGGCCTGTTTGCGATCGGGGTGCTCGCCGGTTTGTTCGCGCTCGCCCGACTGCTCGTGTTCGGCGTCGGAACGCGGCCCGTCTGGACGATCATTCAAACCTGCGTGATCGTCGGCAGCGTGTTCTTCGCCACCGGCTTGATCGGCGAGCAGGTGGCCGTGCAACGCTCCGAGCTGCGCGAGCTTCGGCGTCGCGTCGAAGAGCAATCCGCGGGGCCTAACGACTAAAGCTCGGACATGCGAGCGCTATTTCTCACCCATTCGTTCCCGCGCGAGCCGGGCGACGCCGCCGGTTCGTTCGTGCTCAAGCTGGCGGTCGCGCTGCGCGATCAGGGCATTGACGTGCACGTCGTCGCACCGTCAGGCGACGACCTCCCATCGACGGATACGTTCGACGGCATTCCGGTCGAGCGGTTCCGCTACGCGCCGCGCAAATACGAGAAGCTCGCGTACACGGGGAACATGCACACGCAGGTGCGTGACTCCTGGGGAGCGAGACTCGCCTTGCTCGGGTTCCTCGGCTCGGAGTTCGGCAGCGCGGTGCGCGCTCGGCGCATCTTCGAGCCCGACGTGGTGCATGCCCACTGGTGGTTTCCGGGCGGGCTCGTTGGCACGTGGGTAAGCGGCCTGTCCGGAGTGCCCCTCGTCACGACCCTGCACGGAACTGACGTTAGGCTGGCGCGCGGGACCGCCATGGCCCGTCCGCTGTTCCGTCACGTGCTCCAGCAGTCCAGTGCCGTGACGACTGTATCGCGCTGGCTGGCGCGCGAAGCCGAAACGATCGTCTCGGGCGTGACCGCGTCCGTCGCTCCCATGCCCGTCGCCACCGACCTGTTTTCTCCAGGTGGCGAGCGTGACCCGAACCGACTGCTGTTCGTTGGGCGGCTCACCGCGCAGAAGGGAATCGAGGGACTCATCGAAGCGTTGCCGCGCATGCGCCACGCGGTGTCGCTCGACGTCGTGGGCGATGGGCCACTCGCCTCGTCGCTCGCCGCGCGTGTCGGTGAGCTTGGGCTGACAGATCGTGTGCGTTGGCTCGGTGCGCTCCCGCAACCGAAGCTCGTCGACCTGTATCGACGGGCCACTGTTATGGTCGTCCCGTCGACCGACGAGGGCCTCGGCCTCGTCGCGGTCGAGGCCCAGCTCTGTGAGACGCCAGTCGTCGCGTACGAGTCGGGCGGCCTGACGGACACGGTGCAGCATGAGCGCACGGGCCTGCTCGTTCCGCCTGGGGACATCGACGCCTTGTCGGCTGCCCTGGATCAGTTGCTTGACCATCCCGAGCGAGGCGCCGAGCTTGGCCGAGCCGGGCGGATGGTGGCGCTTGCGGGATTTGCCCCTGAATCGGCCGCCCGCCGCTACGCCGGTATTTATCGCTCTGTCGTTGGCTCGCCGGAGAGGTAGGGTCGCCCTCATCGCGCAGTGGATCATCGCCGCAATCGTCGTAGGATTTGCGGCACGAGAGCTCGCACGCCAGTGGCAGGGCGTCGCGCCGGCGCTCGAGGGATTGCGGTTGGATTGGCCTCGTGTGCTTGCCTCCGGAGCGCTCGTGATCGCCACGTACCTCCTCCTCATCGAGGCCTGGCGAGCAACGCTCCGCGTGTGGTCCGAATCGCTCCCGTTCTCAGCCGCCGCGCGCATCTGGTTCGTCTCGAACCTCGGGAAGTACGTTCCCGGGAAGGTTTGGCAGATCGCGGCCATGGGCGCCCTCGCTCAGAAGAGCGGTGTGTCCGCAACTGCGGCGATCGGTTCGAGCCTTCTCGTCAACCTCGTGAGCGTGCTCGCCGGGTTCGCCGTCATCGCGGCGACGGCAGCGGGGCGAGTCGGCGCGGTGGTGGGCGCACAGATGACGGGCGGAGGAGAGCGATCGGCGCAGTTCATCGTGGTCGGCATCGCGATCGCCGGAGCGGTAGCGCTCGCACTGGCGCCTGTCGCGGTGCCTCGGCTCGCGGCGCTGGCCGGCAAAATGACGGGGCGTCCGCTCGCGATCCCACGCGTTCCACCGAAGGCAGTATGGCTTGCAGCCGCCTCCACCGTTGCGAGCTGGCTCGCCTACGGCATCGCGTTCTTTCTGTTCGCGCACGGTATCACGCCCCGTGCGACTGGCAATGCCCTCTCGTACATCGCAGTTTACACAGGTTCCTACCTGGCCGGATACCTGGCGTTGTTCGCGCCCGGAGGTGTTGGCATTCGCGAAGCGGCAATTGTCATCGCGATGCCGAAGTTTGGTCTGGCATCCGCGGCGGACGCCGCGGTCATTGCCGTCACCAGCCGTCTCTGGCTCACCGTACTCGAGATCCTGCCCGGCTTGCTACTGTTCCGTAGTGGTTCCACGCAGACTGTTCGCGATCAAAGCGCAGAAGAAGGATGACCGGGAAGATTCATCAAGTCTCCGAGAAGTCGCCTGACGCGGCGCCTGACCAATGGGCGCCGCGCTTCGCGCTCGGGTGGGTATCGCTCGTGTACGCGGTTGCCGTGCTGTCGCTGGCTTATCCTGCGCTAGCAGGCGGCTTTCTCGTCAATCCGCACAGCGACCAGTACATCGCCGGCTACGCGTTTCGTGAGTTCGCCGCGCAGTACATGCGGTCGCACGGCGGGTTCCCGCTCTGGAACCCGTACCTGTACGGCGGCATGCCGTACGTCGCCGCGATGCATGGCGACATCTTCTATCCGACGTTCCTGCTGCGGTTGCTGCTCCCGACCGACGTGGCGATGACTTGGTCGTTCATCATCCATGTCTTTCTCGCCGGTCTGTTCGCGTACGTCTTTCTCGGTGCGTGCGGACTCGGGTTCTTCGGTGCGCTCTTTGGCGGCCTCGCCTACATGATCGGGGGCAACGTCGCCGGGTTGGTGTCGCCGGGGCATGACGGGAAGTTGTACATCAGCGCGCTCCTGCCGCTCACGCTCCTCCTCGTCCTGCGCGGCGTCCACGACGGCAAGCGATGGGCGTGGGGAGCTCTCGGCATCGTCGTCGGTCTCGCGGTCCTCAGTCCTCATCCGCAACTGCTGCAATACTTGCTGCTCGCCTCCGGCGCGTTCGCGCTGTACGTCGCGTTCTCCGAGTTCGGCGGCGTGAAGCTCGATCGCCCGGTCGCGATTCGTCGCCTCGCCGCTGCCGCAGCCTCCATTGTCCTGGGCGGAGCGATCGGAGCAATTCAGTATCTCCCCGTGCGCGAGTACGTACCGTTCTCGCCGCGTGCGGGTGGAAAGGGGTGGGAGCACGCCGTCTCGTACTCGATGCCACCCGAAGAGTTGCTCAACACGTATCTGCCGCAGTTCACCGGGATGCTCGACAAGTACTGGGGACGGAACGGCATTCACTTCCACAGCGAGTACATCGGCGCCGTTGTGCTG
>JAJKIV010000040.1 GCA_021154285.1 Gemmatimonas sp.
CGAGACTCGTCCTCGCTCACCGCGTACAACACGCTCGCGTTCTTCGGTACGCTCGCGCTCCTCGCCGCCGCTGTCTCGTGGGGAGCCGAGCAGCGCGTGCTGGAGAGTCGCTTTCGCGAGCTCGCGTCGGCGGGTGTGGTGATCGGCGTGAACGTCTCCGTTGGGATGATCGCGCTCCTCCTGTCGGACGTGTCGTTCCGCCAGGTCGCCGGCGCGCGGGGAGCCGGCCGAGTGATCGCCGGAGTTCGCGCGGCGTTGGTCGCGATCCCGCTCCTGCTCGTCTTCGGCAGCCTCTTCGCCTCGGCGGACCCGGTGTTTGCGCGTCTGGCGAGTGACGTTTTCCGCATCGACGCCGCGACAGTCGCGTCCCACCTGGCCGTGAGCGGCATCATCGCCTGGTTCGTGGGTGGCCTGCTCGGGGCGAGCGTGCTCTCGAACGGGCGAGGCACCTGGCGTGTGCCCTTCCCCGACGCCGCACTCGGGTTGACGGAAGTGTCGGTCGCGTTAGGCTCGCTCGTGGCGCTCTTCGCCGCGTTCGTGATCGTACAGCTCCGCTACTTCTTCGGTGGTGACGCGATCGTCCAGGCGACCGCGGGCATGAGCTACGCCGATTACGCGCGTCGTGGCTTCTTCGAGCTCGTCACCGTCTCTGCGCTGGTCTTGCCCGTCGTACTCTCGGCGAACGCCCTCCTCCGGCGCGACACGCCGCGGGCGGATCGGGTTTTTCGTGCGCTGTCGGGGACGCTCCTCGCCCTGCTCGCGATCATCATGTATTCGGCGGTCGCGCGCATGCGCCTCTACGAGTCGGCGTATGGCCTGAGCGAAGATCGGCTGTACGCTACGGTGTTCATGGGCTGGCTCGCGATCGTGTTCGTGTGGTTCGCCGCGACCGTGCTCCGCGGCCGCGAGCGAATGTTCACGGCCGGCGTGCTGACCTCCGGGTGGGCCACACTCATTGCGCTCAACGTCGCTGATCCGTCCGGATACGTTGCGCGATTCAACATCGCGCGGGCCGATCAGGGCAAAGAGGTCGACGTTAGGTACATCGCGACGCTTGGCGCCGACGCCGCCCCCGCGCTGACCGGGTATCTCGCGCGCGAACGCGTGACTGTGCCGGCAGGTTGGGTCATCCCCAGCACGGACAGCGCAAACCAGGCCATGATGATCCCTGCCAGCTCGGTTCTTCAACTTGTCGATGGCGCGCGCGAGAGCGCCGACTACGGCGAGCGATGCGAGGCTGCCCGTCGGCTGCTGCACGACTGGGGTCCGAGCGTTCAAACGGACTGGCGGAGTTGGACGATCAGCAGCGGACGGGCGCGGCGAGCAGTTGCCGCGAACGGGGCGTTGCTGCGTCGGCTGGCGGGCCCTGAGTTGCTGAATGGACGGTGGTCCGGCTGTCCAAGAATTGCGGGGGACGGGGGACAGGGGACGGGCAACGGATAAATGGGAACCGGGAACCGGGAACAGCGAATCGTCGTTGAGCCACGGTTCCCTGTTCCCCGTTCCCGGTGCCTCCGTCCCCCGTCCCCGGCAGTCAGTCGTTACGCAACGCCATCGCCGGATCGATTACCGTCGCCCGCCGCGCGGGCACCCAGCTGGCAACCACACCCACCAGGGCGATCAGTCCAACGACGGCGGAGTAGGTCCACGCGTCGGTGGCGCTCACGCCGAACAACAGTGCCTGCAGCAGATGTGACACCGCGAGCGCACCGGCGATGCCTAACGCGGCACCCACCGCCGTGACCGTCAGGGATTGACCGACCACCGTGCCGGCGACGTTCGAGCGTGTTGCGCCGAGGGCGAGCCGAATCCCGATCTCGCGCGTCTGCTGCCGCACCGAGTACGACACCACCCCGTACAGCCCGATCGCGGCAAGAAGCACTGCGACCCCCGCGAACGTGGCCAGCAGCGTCATGTAGAGGCGTGGGCGCGCCGCCGACTTTTCGAACCGCTCCTGGAGCGTGCTGAGCTCGAACAGCGGCAGATCCGGGTCGAGCTCGCGCACGGCGGCCCGCGCGGCGGTGAACACGACGTCTGGCGACGCCGTCGTGCGCGCCACCACCGTCATCGGCCCAACGGGTGTCTGATCGTACGGCAGGTACATCTCGGGCGCCGATGGCCGATCGAGGCCGAACTGTCGCACGTCGTCCACGACGCCGACGATCTCCCCGCCGCGCCTAACGCCATCGTCTTCCCATCCCAGCCAGACGCGCCGACCGAGTGGATTTTCGCCGGCGAAATGCGTGCGCGCCATCGCCTGGTTGATCACGACCACCTGCGGCGCGTTGGCATCGTCGTGCGCCGTGAACGTCCGGCCGCGCACGAGACGAATTCTCATCGCCTCGAAGTAGCCGGGCGACGCAATCCGCACCTGCACCGCAGGCCGCCGCGTTCCCGTTTCCTCCTGCCAGCGGTCAACGGAGAACCCGACGTTGAAGTTGTACTCGCTGAGAGGCGCGCGGAGGATGCGGCCGCTCGCGGTCACTCCGGGGAGCGCGCGGACACGGTCGTCGAGCTGCGCCGTGAACGCCCTGAGCTTCGCGGCGTCGCCATAGCGCGTGCTCGGGAGATCGAGCCGGAACGTGACGACGCCCTCGCGACGGAAGCCCGGGTCGACGGCCATGAGATGCTGGAAGCTCCGTACGACGAGACCAGCCACGACAAGCAGCATCACCGCGAGCGCGACCTCCGACCCGACGATGGCCGTGCGCGCACGACGCCTGCCGATCGATCCCTGGCTCGACCGGCCAGCTCCTCGCAGCGTGCCGGAGACACCCAGACGGGCGAAGCGCAGCGCGGGCACGACGCCGAAGACCACGCCCGTCGTCAGCGTCGCCACCAGCGCAAAGAGCAGCGCGGTGCTGTCGACGCCGGCGTCGGCGAGCCTCGGCACAGTATCCGACGCGGCCGTAGCAAACCACCGGGTGCCTACCGTTGCGGCAGCGGTCCCGAGGGCGCCGCCAACGAGAAACGGTACGAGCGCCTCGGTGGCGAGCTGACGGACGAGACGCGCCCGCCCCGCGCCCAGCGCCGTCCGCACCGCGAGCTCGCCGTCGCGCCCGGCTGCGCGGACGAGCAGCAGGTTGGCGACGTTCGCGCAGGCGATCAGGAGCAGGACGCCCGCCGCGCCCAGCAGAATGAGGAGCGGCCGGCGAAACGCGCCGACCGTTTCGTCCAGGAGCGGCGCCACGCGCACCGACACGCCTTCGTCCGACCGCGGATGCGCCGACGCGAGACGCTGGGTGATCGTGCGCATCTCCGCGCGCGCCTGCTCGATCATCGCGCCGGGCGCGACCCGGGCGACGACGTCATAGTACCGAGCCCCGCGATTGCCTTCATCGAGATCGGCGGTCGGGAACACGAGCGGCACGTAGATTTCCGCCGCGGCAGGATACGTTAGGCGCGTGGGAACGACGCCGATGATCGTGTACGGTTCGCCGCCGAGATTCACGCTCCGGCCAACGACGCCGGGGTCGCTGGAGAATCGACGTCGCCAAACCGCTTCACCGAGGATCACGACTCGCGCGGCGCCGACCGAGTCCTCACCGGTGCGAAACACGCGGCCGGCGATCGGACGGACGCCAAGCATCGATAGCAGGCTCGCACTGACCGTCGCGGCGTACAGCCGTTCGGGCTCGCCGCTGCCCGTCAACGTCATGGCGTCGGTCGCGATGGCCGCCATTCCCGCAAGCGTTTTCGATTCCCGTCTCCAGTCGACGAAATCGAGCGCCGACGTCGCGTCGTCCTTGCCGCGATAGGTAGTGACTACAGCGACCAGCGAGGTAGGATCGTGGAACGGCAGCGGACGCAGAACGGACTGCACGACCGAGTAGATTGTCGTGGCTGCGCCCACACCGAGCGCGATCGTCAGCACGGCGACCGCTGTAAATGCAGGCGCGCGCAAGAGCGCACGGAGACCATACCGCGCATCGCGCGACAGCTCGTCCATCATGCGCGTGCCCCACGCATCGCGGCACTCTTCCTTGAACCGCGACACTCCGCCGAAATCCCGCAGCGCCGAGGTGCGCGCCGCATCGGGTGTCATGCCACGACGCACCCTCTCGGCGACCTCGGCGTCGAGGTGAAACCGCATCTCCTCGTCGAGGTCGGCTTCGACACCGCGCCGAGATACGAGCGGTCGCAGGACGGCCCGCGCTCGTCGCGCGAGCAGGTGTAACGCATCCATGGGTGCCTCGCTCAGGTCGTTTGGAGCACCCGCTCGACCGCGAGAGTAAAGCGCTGCCAACTCGCACGCTCCTCGGCCAACTGCTTCTTTCCGAGCGACGTGAGCTGGTAGTACTTCGCGCGGCGGTTGTTCTCCGAGGTACCCCAGTCGGCCTCGATCCACGCTCGGCGCTCGAGTCGATGGAGCGCCGGATAGAGCGAGCCCTGGTTGATTTGCAGGACGTCGCGGGAGATCTGCTGGATGCGTTGCGAGATGCCCCATCCATGCATGGGCTCGAGCGAGAGCGCCTTGAGGATGAGCATGTCCAGCGTCCCTTGCAGGACGTCGGTGTTGTCCGTCGCCACGCCACCTCCTGTCGTATGTCTACAGGAGAATGCGATGGTTCCTGTAGAATGTCAAGAGGAGTGTCGTGCGACAAAAAAACGGGACGCTCATCGGAGCGTCCCGTTTGGCTATCTGTCTCCCGGTGCCGTTGCCGGTTCCGGTCTCAAGGTTCTTGGGTCGTGCCGAGTTACTGCTTCTTCCAGTAGTACAGAACGACCTTGTTGTCCGACGTGACATCGGCCGCCACAACATCCTTGGCCGACGGCTTCATGGACATGCCAGGCATCGACGTCGTCGACTTCGCGGTGGTATCCGTCGTCGTTGACTTCGCGGCGTTATCCGAGGCCAGGAGCAGGCCGAGCGCCGGGTTGCTGCCTAACGCCTTCTGCAGTGCTTCCACGCCATCCTCGTTCTTCGACAGCGCCTCTTTGAGCGCCTTCTCATCGTTGCCCTTGACGAGGTCCTCGACGTTCACGAACTGGACGTCCGACGCATTGACTGACGTCAACGCGTTGATCTTGTCGACGTTGGTCTTTCCGGCGTTGATGGCGGACATGAGCGAGCTGAAGCTCGGCTGCATCGCGACTTCGCCTCTGGACTCCGTCGTCTTCTTCGTCGTCGTATCCTGGGCGGACGAGAGGGACGGCGTGACCATCGCGGCGATGGCCGCGGTAGCGACTGCGGCAAGGAGGGTGCGGGTTTGCATCGGTGACTCCTTATTGACTTCTTGGTGACGCGCGGCAGCGCAGCCCGGACGCCGCTATTTGCACGTCGTGATTTCTCGTACGGGCCAAGCCTCTCATGTTGGCAGGAACGGGGCCAGTTCGGTCGCAATTCCCGAATCCTTGGCGATTCGACTGAACTTCGTGACGAAGTGTGACGTGCGTCACATTCGCGGCGTGCGTTAGGCTACGCCCCGCGAGCGATGGCCAGATCGCGCCGACTTGGGCGTGGCACGACAGTTCTCCGACAGCTGTCAGGGAATCACGATAAGCCCAACCGTACCGCCCATCTCGTCGTCCATGCGGGGAAGGTTCGCCGGCACGATCCAGGCGCCACCGTCGATCCGTACGCGGACGTGATACGATCCGGGCTGAGTCGTTAGGCGGAGCTCCCATCGACCGTTGCGACGGTCGAGCGACCTGGCTTCCCAGCCGGTGAGATCGCTCATGAGCTCCACCTGCCGTGCACCGGGCGCGTGGACGAGTACCACCGTCGCTCCCTTGTCCAGCGGCGTCGCGATCAGCGACGCGGCTCCCGGTGAGACCATTGGGGGTTTGCGCAACGGCGCTACCGGACCATGACGCTCCGCCGACAGCCGGAGGGCGACCGTTGCATAACGAGCCCGCACCGTGCCGCGTATCGGATCCGCCAGCTGTCGGCCGACCGCGGCCGCGATCGCGACGTTCGGCATCACCCACCACGCGGCCGCGACGGAGGCCGCCGGCACCGACTCGAGCTCTCCCTTCCACGCCTGCCGCGATAACGCGATTGCGTCCACCTCGAATTGTCGCCACGCGCCGTGTCCGATGAGCGAGACGTCGGCGTAGCGCACCGGATCCTGCACGCGGACCACGGCCTGATCGCTGAGGATCAACGTCGACACCGTCGATGTCTTGACCGTGACCGCGCTGAACGTGAGGCGCTGGCCACCGCGCCGATACCACGCGCCAAGCTCGCCGGTCGTCGCGGGGAACGTCGTACGTTCGACATGCACGTTGCCGCCACTTCCGCCAACCCACGCCCCCCACCTCGCGCCGAGCAGATGCGCGCGACCAAGCGCCATCCAGCTCGATGAGGGCGCGTAGTCAGTCGTACCGAGTATGGTGCCGGTGGCGCCGGCCTCGAGCCGCACGCGCTTCACGGGAACCAAGTACGAGGCCGAGCCGAGCGCGATGCCGGTGGACTGGCCGTCGCCACCGCGGGTTGCTGCGCCGCTCGCGACGAGCGAGACGCGCTCGCTCCAACGACTCCACAGTCCGGCGATCGTACCGCCGTCGGTGTCCGCGAAGTCGTCTCTCGTCAGGTGCGTGGCACCGACGTCGAGGGTCGTTTGCCGGGCCCATTGTGCGTGCGCCGCCCTCGCGCAGGTGAAGCACGCGAAGACGGCGAGCGTAATGAGATTTCCCGGCCAGGAGAAGGTGTGCTGCAGACTGCCTGGTTGGTGTTAGCGCGGGCGCTTGGGCGTCGAAGCGTTCGTGAGGCCGGCGACGTTTCCTGGCGATTGAGGAAGATTGGGGATGATCCCCTTCAACCGCAAATCCAGACTTTCGTCCGGACGCCGGCCAGCCAGCACATCCTGCCGCACACTCTCCTCGAGGGCAATGAAGTTTCTCGCGACCGCTCCTTTCTGCAGCAGCGCGACGACCTCCATGGAGGCGCGCTCCACCGGAACGCCACGGGCGATCAGCTGCGTGAGCACGCCGATCGGCACCGCGAGCGATCCATCACCGCCCGCTTTTCGCATTGCCCGAAGGGTCTCCGCGGGAACCCCGCTCTTGATGGCGTCGGCGGCAGCGTGCAACTCCTGCTCACTGGCGTCCGGCGCGAGCGCTTCGTTCGCGGCGCGCATGCGATCGGCGAGCGTCCGCACCGCGGCTTCGATTCTGGCAGCGGGTACCCGCTGCACTTGCCCTTCACGAGCCTTCGCGTAAAGCGGAGCGACCGGCAGCTTCTCGGCGCGCGCCTGCTCCACGATCGGCGCGATGGCCGCCGCTGTCGCCGAGTCGAGACCTTGTGACGCCTGGCCTGACGCGACGCGCGCGGTCATGAGCACGGCGACGGCTGATACCCAGCGGAGGCAGCGCACGAGACGATCTGTTCGCATCACGGCAGGCCCACCATCAGCACCGACTGCTGGGTGCCGTAGTCGAGATCCTTCGTGCGCGGCGCGCGCGGATCGAGCGTCCAGGTCTTGCCGTCGACGAGGAACGCGTACACGTGACGACCGGGGTGCACATCCACGAGCGCGCTCCACACGCCGGTCGTCGAGTCGCGCTCGAGCGGCGTCCTGCTGCCATCCCACGCGTTGAAGTCGCCGACCACCATGACGCTCTTCGCGCGCGGCGCGTCGAGCACGAACTGCACCTTGACCGGCGCTTCCTGCAGCGCACGCCTGTTCGCGGACGCAGGCACGATCTTCGTCCCGCCGCCTAACGACTCGGCCACTGGTGGGTTGGGTACCTGCGCGACAGTGGGCTCGGGGCGTCGCGGTACGGCGCCCCGAATCATGAAGCCCGCCAGCGTCGCGGCCAGCGCATAGCCGATCGCGGCCGGCAGCGAGATGATGAGGCGACGGCTGAACCTGCCGGGCCGTTCGCTCTCGCGCGCCGCATCCACCCGTGCGAGCACGCGGGCCGTCGCGTCCGCCGGCACGGGCGGCAGCGTCCTGAGCTCGCTGACGATGCGGCCGATCAACTCGTCGCCGTGTTCGTTGATGTCATGCACGTTCCACCTCCGCGAGGCGCAGCCGAAGGAACTCACAGGCGCGCTTGACTCGCATTTTCAACGCCGATACGCCGGCGCCAGTTACTCGTCCCATTTCCTCGTATTCGAGACCTTCCACATGACGCAGCAGGAAAGCTTCCCGCTGCGCAGCCGGGAGTGCAGCCAGTGCTGTCTGGATCTCCT
Organism: Gemmatimonas sp.; assembly: GCA_021154285.1. Taxonomy (GTDB): domain Bacteria; phylum Gemmatimonadota; class Gemmatimonadetes; order Gemmatimonadales; family Gemmatimonadaceae; genus JAJKIV01. The sequence goes on from JAJKIV010000040.1 coordinate 8,141, forward strand.
CGCGCCATACGATCGCGTCCACATCGGGAGGCGTCCCGCGGTCCTGCGGGAGATCACCGTACACGAGGACGCGTGACCGCCGCGCCTCACGTCCCATCATGGTTCGACATCGGTTGGCGAGGATGCGGAACAGCCACGACTCGAACCGATCGAACTCATCGTAACGATGCAGGGCGCCGTGCACGCGCACGAACGTATCCTGCACCGCCTCCTCGGCATCCTGACCGTTGCCGAGCATGTGAACGGCGAAGCGTAGGGAGCGCGCGTAATAGAAATCGACCAGCGCAGCGAAGGCGGCGCGGTCGCCCCGCTTCGCGCGCTGGACGATCGACATGTCTATGGTGCTCATGCCGCGTCCGTTTCGCCCACCAATAAGCCTGAGTGACGGCGGGCCCGACGTCACGGTCGATTCTTCCCGCGCATCACGTGCCGTCATCATTCGTAACCTGCCAGCGTCCGCCGGGCCCCGCTGCGGGCTCGGAGGAGGTTGATTTGTCGTAAGATAGCCGACTCGAGAGTTGTGGACATCACGGTTCGCGTCCGCTGGAGGGAATTCACGGGGCCAAACCCAGTCCGGTTGCGGTTCGTCACACGCTTGCCTGGCGACGGGCGACTGGCGGCAGTCGCCCACATAGCGCGGCTAATGGATGGAGGCCAAGTTTCGCGGTCCAATCCCACCTGCCTTGGCCCTTCCCGCCCAAACGCCCTCGAGCACCTTCGCCGACTACGACCACTACGACGGCCTCGGACTCGCGGACCTCGTCAAGCGCGGCGACGTCTCCGCTCGCGAGCTCGTGCTCACGGCCATCGAGCGCATTGACGCGCTGAACCCGCAGATCAACGCGGTCATCCACAAGCTCTACGACGACGGGCTGAAAGCCGCGGACGCACCCCAGCGCGACGGTCCCTTCGCGGGTGTACCGTTTCTGATCAAGGACCTGCTGTCCTGGTACGCCGGCGCGCCGATCCGGAGCGGGAGCCGTCTGTTCGACGGGTTCATCGCGCCGATGGACGCCGAGATCGTCCGCCGCTACAAGCGGTCGGGTGTCGTGATCCTTGGCAAGACGAACACGCCCGAATTCGGGCTCACGCCGTTCACGGAACCCGAGCTCTTTGGCCCGACCCACAACCCGTGGGACCTAACGAGAACGAGCGGTGGATCGAGCGGCGGGTCCGCGGCCGCGGTCGCCGCCGGGATGGTTCCACTTGCCGGCGGGGGCGATGGTGGCGGATCGATTCGCATTCCCGCGTCGTGTTGTGGACTGTTCGGCCTCAAGCCCACGCGTGGTCGCACGCCAACCGGGCCAATCGAGGGCGAGTTGTGGGAGGGCGCGGCGATCGAGCACGTGATCACGCGTTCGGTGCGCGACAGCGCGGCGATGCTGGACGCGATCACCGGACCCGAAGCCGGGGAGCCCTATAGCATCGCGCCATCGGCTCGGCCGTTCCTCGACGAAGTGACACGAGAGCCCGGCCGTCTCCGAATCGCATTCACCGATCGCCCGCTGCTCGGCGAGCACATGGATGCGGAATGCAAGTCGGCGCTTCACGATGCGGTGAAGCTTCTGGAATCACTGGGGCACACGGTCGTCGAGGCGTCGCCACCGCTCGACCGCGAGGCGTTTCTCCGCGCGTTCCTGTTGATGGTGTGTGGGCAGTGCGCCGCGGACCTCGAAGATGGCGCGGCGGTGATGGGCCGCCGAGCGTCGCCGGCGAACGTCGAGATCTCGACGTGGGCACTGGCGTTGTTAGGCAGGTCGTACAGCGCGGGTGCGATGGCTCACGCGCGCCGGCATCTCGAGCGCAGCGCACGAGCGGTGGGTCGATGGTTCGCCACCAACGAGTTCGACGTGCTCGTGACGCCGACGCTCACGACGCCGCCATTCACGATCGGCGCGCTGCAACCGCCCGCACACGAACTGGCAGCGATGCAGGTGCTGGGTCGCGTCCACGCCGGCGGCGTGATGCGCCTGGCCGGCGCGCTCGACAAAGCCGCGAAGCGGGTGTTCGACTGGATCGCCTGCCCGCCGGTGTTCAACGTGACGGGCCAGCCCGCCATGTCGGTGCCGCTCGCGTGGAGTGCGAGCGGGCTGCCGATCGGGATCCATTTCGCCGGGCGCTTCGGCGATGAAGCGACGCTCTACCGACTCGCCGGCCAGCTCGAAACGGCCAGGCCGTGGTTCTCGCGCCGACCGCCGACCAGGGGATGATCGTCCTACCTAACGCGCCTGTAGATAGACGCGAGTTTCGAGGATGTCGGCGGTGCGAGGGCCAGGTCGCCATCGACTTCCTCGCCTACGAGGTGCGGCCCGGCGATACAGTCTGCGTTTGGCGGGCAGACGAACGTGATCTCGATCCGGCCGTCGCGAACGCCGAATCGGAGCAGCTGCGAGAACGTGTCCTCCTCGCCCTGCGGCCTGACGGGGTCCACGACCCGCGTCGTCGTCGTTAGGACTCCAGTGCCTTCCTCACCAAGCAAAAGCGACGCCTGGAGGATGGTCACGGACGTCGAGCCGGATTCATACGAGATCGCCGGCAGTGCCGCGCCCTCATAGCGCTCGAGGCGATACCTGCCGGCGAATTGCTCCGGACCGGTCGGGTTGTCGCATGCGGAGACGACGAACAACGCGAACGCGATGACTGAACGAACAACGCTCTGGCGCATGGGCGGCTCCGAATCGGATGCTCGCCGAACCTCGCGCGCTCACGTCCGGTCACGCTCGCGAATGCTAGTCCGCCTTTTTTTGGAGACCGGCGGCGACCTTCTCTACCTGGCGCATAACGCGAAGCAGATTCCCGCTCCACATCTGCGCGATCTGCTCCTCGGTGTACCCGCGGCGCACCAGCTCCAGGGTCACGTTGCCCGTCTCGCTCGCCTGATTCCACCCATCCACGCCCCCGCCGCCGTCGAAGTCAGAGCTGATGCCCACGTGATCCACGCCGATCAGCTTCACGGCGTAGTCGATGTGGTCGACGAAGTCTTTCACGGTCGCGCGCGGCGGCGGCGGGAACTGGCTGTCCACCTGCGCCATCCGGCGCTGATACTCGGCTCGTTTCTCCGCTGAAAGCGCGCCCGCACCGCCGGCGCCCCCTCCGGCACCAGCAGCCGGGAGTCCGAACGCTGTCCGCAGCGCCGCCAGCGCCTGCTGTCGCTCGGGCGACGGCGGTGGCGACTTCTTCACGTAGTTCGAGAAGGCGACCATCTGCACCACGCCACCGTTCTTCTTGAGCGCCAGAAGCTGCTCGTCATCGAGGTTGCGGCTCACGTCACACAGCGCGCGAACCGCCGAGTGCGACGCGATGATCGGCGCCTTGGTGAGCGCGAGCGTCTGCATCATCGACTCCTTCGATGGATGCGAGATGTCGATCATGATCCCGACCCGGTTGAGCTCGGCCACGGCCTGCTTGCCTAACGGCGAGAGCCCATGGTACAGCCACACGCCGTCGCGCTCGCCAGTATTCGAGTCCGACATCTGGCTGTGGCCATTGTGCGCGAGCGACATGTAGCGCGCGCCCTGATCGTAGAACTGCTTGATGTTCGTGATGTCCGTACCGATCCCGTACGCGTTCTCGACCCCCATGAGCGCCACCTTCTTGCCTTTCGCGGCGATCTTTGGGACGTCGTCAGCACGGTAGGCAATCTCGATCTCGTCGGGCGCGAGCTGCTCGGCGAGTCGGTGTACCGCGGCGAACTTCTCCATGTCCGCGTCGTAGGCGCGCTGATACCCTTCGGGCGTGAGCGGCCCCTGACCCACGAAGATGCTGAAGAACACGGCGTCGAGACCGCCCTCGAACATCTTCGGCAGGTTCACCTGCGTGTCGAGCCGGTCCGTGTAGTTCGGATGCTCGCTGGTGAAGTTGCGCGGGTCGATATCGACGTGGGTGTCGAGCGCGGTCACGCGATCGTGGATCGCGCGCGCCTGCGCCACGAGCGCCGAGTCAGCCGTCTGCTGACCGCCGGCGATCCCGGTGAACGACACCAGCGCGGCCGCCGTGAGGAGCAGTCGCACAGTTCCCTTCCGCATGTCGACCTCGTTTGATGACGGTGAGTTGCCCGGGGTCCGTCGTCCGCCGTCGCTCGCCTGCCTAACGTGGTCTCGCCGCCGTCGCTACGTCGAACACCGCCGGGCATTTTGGCCCATGCTCGGCGCAGTACCAGCCATGCCGGTCATGATAGACCTCGTGCACCTGCCGGTTTTCCCCGTAGCGCACGCGATACAGCGCCTTGACGCGCGTGTCGCGGCCAATGGCCTCGCGAGGATCGATCGCCTCGACATGACGGATTTCCGGGAAGATCTCGAGTTGCACGTATTGGTCGGCCAATGCGCGTCACCAGAGTATCGGGAGGGCGTCGCGCGTCGAGCACAGCGCGACAGTGCCAGGGTCGAGGTCAAGCTAGACTCGCGACGTCGATCGCTCAAGCTGGCAGATCACCGTGCGCGCCGCTCACCCTCTCGCCGGACTTCGCGCACTCGTATCTTGATGTGCCGAGTTGCACTGCGCGGATGAATTCGTGCCGACCTGCCCTCTCGTGTCCCGAGCCGACTCTCGATGACTTCCCTCGCCCCCGACGATGTCCTGAGCTGGACCGAGGTCATGATCCGTCTGCTGGCGGCGACCGCCATTGGTGGAGCGATTGGTCTCAACCGCGAGCTCACGCGAAAGCCCGCCGGTCTTCGCACGCATGCCCTCGTTGCACTTGGCGCCGCGCTCGCGACGGTGTCCGCGCTTCAGCTCGGCGACCCAGCGGCGCCGCACACAGATGCGGCAGCACGCGTGATTCAGGGAATCATCGCTGGCATTGGTTTCATTGGAGGCGGCGTCATTCTCCATACCGACAACCGCAACGTGATGGGTCTGACGACAGCGGCGACGATCTGGGTAGCGGCAGCGCTCGGGATTTCGTGCGCGGTTGGTCAGTGGCGCGTTGCGGGAGCTGCGGTGCTGCTCGCGCTCGTGGTCCTGGTGGTCGGGCGCGAGATCGAGGGTGCACTGCACCGGATCAAGGGGGAGAAGGACGCCGGGAACCGGGAACGGGGAACCGGGAACAGTGCCTCCCGGTAAGGCCGTCAGGTTGGCCGAACGGGCCGGTCGTCGGGCGGCGCGAAGTTCGAGAGGAACGTCCGCTCCTGCGGCGTTAGGCTCTCCACGCCCTTCGCGCTGATCTTGTCGAGAATCCGGTCCACCTCGGCCCGGTTGACCTCGTGGATGGACTTCGTGTCGATCCGCTGCCAGTTGCCGATCTCGACCTTCTTCGCGGGCTTCTCGAGCTTCGCTTTCCACGAGCGCGACGGCGAGCGGCGCTCCATCCAGAGCAGGTAGAGCCACGCGCCGAGGAACCCGCCGAGGTGGGCGAAGTGAGCGACGTTGCCGCCACGACCTCCGAACCCGCTCCACAGCGAGTAGGCCGTGTACAGGAGGACCAGAAGCCACGCCTCGATCGGCAGGACGCCCCAGATATAGATGCGCTCGCGCGGCCAGTACTTCGCAAACGCGAGCTGCACGCCGAAGATCGCGCCAGACGCCCCGACGATGAAGCCCATCGGCGCGAAGAAGATCGACAGGATCGCGCCGACGATGCCGCTGAACAGATACAGGCGGATGAAGTGCGTACCGCCGAGTCGCTCCTCGACGCGCGGTCCGAAGAAGTACAGGACCAGCATGTTGAAGAGGATGTGCGTGACCGAGGCCGGATCGTGCGCGAACATGTAGGTCACGAACGTCCACGGCCGCACGAGCGCGCGCGACGGAACGAATGCGAGAAGATCCGTCGTGATCGGCAGCGCAAGCTGCAGGAAGTACACGGCGACGTTGGCGATCAACAGCCGTTTGACCCAGGGCGTCATGCAGGAAAACTAGCCCTGGGTCCCCGAACACAGAACGGCTGCGCTACTCCGGCCGCCCTCCTGTCACTTGCTTGACAGGTGTGCCCGCCGGCAACGGCTTGTTCGGATCCTCGATCTGGTTCACGATCGCAAGCTCCGCGAGCGGAATCGTCGACGGAGTCCGCTGATTGAACGCGGCCAACGACGTCGGCTGCTGCACTGTGACAATGTTGATCTTGTTCGGCTGGACGTTCAACACGCGAGAGTCGGATACCGGCGCGAAACTCCCGAGAGACTGCCGGAATGCGGCCTCGTACGCGCTGTAGCGCTGCGCCGGGGCGTACGCGAGCACCTGGTATGTCGCGCCATTGTACGTGAAGAACGCGGCGAGCCCTTGAATCACACCTTGCTCGGTCTGCGCCTGGAACGTGCTCGCCACGGCCGGCACACCGTTCACCGTCTGCTGCGACGCCTGGCCGGCCTGGATTCCCTGCTGCGAAAGGAATGTGCGCGCGGCATTCTCCGGCGAGTTACCCTGCGCGAGGGTCAGCTGGATCATTGCGTCCTGCTGCGGGCTCACGGCCATGACCGCCTGGGCCAGGTTCTGCCCCTGCCATCCGCTCGGCAGCGTAATCTGGAAGCGGAGGTCAGGGTGATAGAACGTGTTGCCCTGGAAAAAGCCGTTGCGCGGGTCAGCACCGTACACGAGACCATTGACCCGCTGCAGATACTGCGACGCGTTCACCCTGGCGTTCGCGAGCTGGTTCGGCTGCAGCTGTGCGAGCTTCTTGTCGATCGCCTGAATGCGATCGGCCTCACCGGGGTGCGTCTGCAGCCAGGTGGGCAGTGGACTCTGTTTGCTCGACTCTTCGATGCGCTGCAACGAGCGGAAGACATCGTCCATGTAGCGGACGTCGTAGCCCTGATTCAGTGCGTACCGGAATCCGAGGTCGTCGGCCTGGCTCTCGTCATCGCGGCTGTACTTGAGGAAGAGAAGCCCCAACCCCTGCGACGCGACGTCGCCCAGTTGCGCGACGGTCGGCGAGAGGATCGCTCCCACTCCCAGCGCGAGCTGAGCGAGCTGCTGCTGGCTCATTTGATGGACCGAATGGCGGGCGGTGACGTGCCCGATCTCGTGTCCCAGCACTGACGCCAGCTCGGCCTCGTTGTTCATGAGGTCGAGGAGGCCGCGGGTTACAAAGACGTAGCCGCCCGGCAGGGCGAATGCGTTGGGGCTCGGGTCGTCCACGGCGCGGAACGTCCAGGGGAGGTTCGGCCGCTCGGACTTCGTGGCGATCGCCGAACCGACGGACTGCACGTAGTTCTGCAGTGCCTGGTCCTTGATGAGCCCGACCTCCTGGGCCACCTGCTGCGCGCCTTGTTGCCCCATTTGAATCTCCTGCTGCTCGGAGACGAGCGAGAGCTCGGGCTTCCCGGTGACGGGATTGGTCGCGCATGCCGCAACGAGCGGCAAAAGGAAAGTCCAGCGGGTCGATCGGTTGATTGTGCTGAGGGAACTCATGAGCGCGCTCCAGGTTCGGTGTCGTGTCCTGGAGGCGTCTATTTCAACTGTTGTGCTAGAAACTGCCGGGGACGGGCGACGGCTTTATTGGTATTGGATATAAACCGGCTTCGGGATGAGCTTTAGGACTTGCTCGGGCGTGAGGAGCGGGCCGCCCTTCTTCGTATCGTTGTGGTAGAACAGCTTGAACCCCGTGTACTGCACCGGATGCAGGTACACGTAGTCGTGATACGAGTCGAGCTTCATCCACTGCGGGCCCCAGCCATCCATGTTGATCACGATCTGAACCTTCGGATCGAGCCGAATGTTCTTCGTGTTCGTCAACATGGGCCGAGTGAACCGGTGTACGACCAGGACCTTGGGCGGAATCTTCTCGGACGCCACCAGGTCGGCGAGAAAGCTCGAGGCGTAGTTCACGTCGGCCGCGTCGAACGTCCCGATCTTCGTGCCCGGCTTCGCGCCGCTCTTCATTGAGAACTCGGGATCGATTCCCAGGTGCACGTCAGGGCGTTTGAGGAACTTTGCGAGGCGCGGCAGCTCCTGCTGCAGCGTGCTGTGACCGACCTGCACATCGAGGAAGAGGATCGCGTTCTTCCGTTGCGCCCACGAGTACACGCGCTCGATGAGCGAGTCGCTCATCCGGGCGCGCCACATGCCGTCCTTGCCGGCGCTTCCCTGCGCGACGACCGCAATGAGGTGAAA
>JAJKIV010000041.1 GCA_021154285.1 Gemmatimonas sp.
CGCGGACGGCTCGCATGGTGACGTCGGCGCGTGCACGCGGCGCGCGCATCTCGGCGGAGACGTGCCCGCACTACCTGTGGTTCGACGCCGACCGGATTCCCTACGGTGCCACGGAGTACAAGTGCGCGCCGCCGATCCGACGCCGCGACGATCGCGATGGCCTCTGGTCGGCGCTCTCGTCAGGCGAGCTGCAGATGGTCGTCTCGGACCACTCGCCATGTCCGCCCATCCTCAAGCGGCGCGACGTCGGTGACTTCTTCGTGTCGTGGGGCGGGATCGCCTCGCTCCAACTTGGACCCGCGGTTGTCTGGACGGCCATGCGCGACCGTGGACTGGCAATAGAGCGGCTCGTCGACTGGATGAGCACCGCGCCAGCCGCGCTCGCCGGTCTCGAGACGAGGAAGGGCGCGATCGCGCCCGGCTACGATGCCGATCTCGTCCTCTTCGACCCCGATCGTGTCTTCGAAGTCCGCGCGGACATGCTCCTGCACAGACACACCGTGACGCCGTACCTTGGTGTATCGCTCCGCGGGGTAGTGGAAGCGACCTACGTTCGCGGCGTGCGGGCGTACGATCGGGGCACCGGGCCTGCGGACATTCCACCGGGTGAGCTGCTGCTTCCGCCCTATCCATGACCGACCGATCGACACAATTCACGGACCTGATCGATCTCGCTGCCGAACGGGCTGGCGCGTTGGTCTTGCTCGCGAACGATGAGTTCTTCGCGCCGAAGGAGGCGCTGCTGAAAGCGACGCCCGCGGAGTGGCGCGAGGGCGTTTACACGGAGCGCGGGAAATGGATGGACGGGTGGGAGACGCGCCGCCGCCGGACACCGGGCCACGACTGGTGCATCGTTAGGCTCGGCTTCCCCGGCATCATTCGCGGCGTCGTCGTCGACACGACCTTCTTTCGTGGCAACTACCCCGAGTCGTGCTCGATCGACGCGACCACCCTGGACGGCCTGAGCGACGCGGAGACGATCGCGAACGCCGCCCTCTGGACAGAGATTCTGCCGCGATCGCCGCTTCAGGGCGACTCGCGGAACCTGTTTGCCATAGAGGCCACGACGCCATTCACGCACCTTCGCCTCAACATCTACCCCGACGGCGGTGTCGCTCGGCTTCGCGTTCATGGCGAAGGCTACTTCAACCCGGATCGCCACCATTCGGGGTCCGAGGTCGACCTCGCCGCGGCCGAGAATGGCGGTCAGGCGCTCCTCGTGAGCGACATGTTCTTCGGAAACCGGCACAACCTCATCATGCCCGGCCGATCGACGCACATGGGTGACGGCTGGGAGACGCGTCGGCGGCGAGGACCGGGACACGACTGGTCGATCGTGAAGCTCGCCACGCGAGGCACGCTGCACCGCATCGAGATCGACACGGACCACTACAAGGGCAACGCACCAGGCCGGTGCATGGTGGAAGCGTGTGACGCGCGGTCCATTCCCAACGCGGACATCCAGGCGCTCGCGAGCCGAGTGGGCGCGTGGCACCAGCTGCTGCGGGAGACGCCGCTCCTGCCCCACACTCGCCACCGGTTCACCGATCTCACTGCCCAGGGGCCGGCGACACACGTCAGACTGAACATCTATCCCGACGGCGGCGTCGCGCGGATGCGCGTCTACGGGATGCCGGAGCGCGAATGAGCGATCCCGGCGTGACGTCGCGTGGTGTCGCTGCGTTCGACGCGTTGCCGGACTACGACGCGGCGCCGCTGCTCGAGAGCTGCTGCGGGTCCCACGCATGGGTACGGACGATGCTCGAGCGTCGCCCATTCCGCTCGTTGGTGCGAGTCTTCGATGAGGCGGATGAGATCTGGTGGTCGCTATCGCCCGAGGACTGGCGCGAGGCGTTCGACCATCATCCGCGGATCGGCGAACAGTCAGCGGCGGCGCCGCAAGCCGCGGTCGCGCGCGCGTGGTCGGCCGACGAGCAGCGCGGCGCGGCGACGTCGAGCGATGCGACTCGTCAGGCGCTCGCGGAAGAGAACCGCAAGTACGAGCGAAGGTTCGGGCACATCTACCTGTTGTGCGCGACCGGCAAATCGGCGGAGGAGATGTTGGATCTGTTGCGTGCGCGACTCTCCAACGCCCCCGCGACCGAGCTCCGGGTCGCGGCGCTCGAGCAGGCCAAGATCACTCGGCTTCGTCTCGAGAAGCTGTTCGGTTCGACGTCAACGGGCGAGCGAGCATGATCTCTACTCACGTGCTGGATACGTCACGCGGTCAGCCGGCGGCGAACGTCATGGTCATTCTGGAGCGGCTGGCCGCGGAGGGCGTAGCGTCCACGCTCGAGATGACTCGAGCGAGAACCGACGCGGAGGGTCGCGTCCGTGAGCTGCTCCCGAATGGCGCGGCGCTCGGCGTGGGGCGATACCGACTCACGTTTGATACGGGGTCGTACTTCGCGGCGGCGGGGGTAGAGCCGTTTTATCCGGCGGTGGTGGTGACGTTCATCGTGAGGAATACGAGTCAGCATTATCACATTCCGCTGCTGCTGAATCAGTATGGGTACTCGACCTATCGGGGATCGTAGGAACGGCGGGGACGGGCGACGGGCGATGGGCGACGGTTAAACGGCGGAAACCCTCGGGATGCTCGCTGTCACAACAGCCAGCGTCAGCCAGCAGCCAGCACGAGCAGCCAGCAACCAGCCGCCGTTCCCATCGTCCGTCGCCCATCCCCCGTCCCCGGCTTTAGTGCGCTCCCTGGTCGATCCACTTTGCGAGCATCACCCTCTCACGATCCGTCATGTTCGTCCGGTTCCCCAACGGCATCGTCCGAGTTTCCACCGCCCGCACTCGTATTCGCGCCGCTAACGCCTGAATCCGCGCCGGATCGTCGAACGACACCCCACCCGGCGCCGACCCGAAATCTGTGATCGCCGGCGTCGCCGAATGGCACGCCGCGCATCGGCGGTCCACGATCGATCGAGCGTCCGCGAACGAGACGTGCGCCGGGATGTCCGCCGCGGCAACCGCGGATACCGGCCCGCCCGTACCCGCGCCAGGACGGCCGACCACGAACAACACCGCAAACCCGGCCGCCAACGTTAGGCACAGCGTGGGCTTCCACGGTCGGAACGTGAACCGCACGTTGAGGATGTGCCTGACCGCGGCGCCGATGGTGATCAACACGAGTATCAACAGCCAGCTGAGCGGGTGACCGTAGATGCCCGGAAAATGACTGCTCACCATGAGCACGATCACCGGGAACGTCAGATAGTTGTTGTGGATGGACCGCGTCTTTGCCGCGATCGCCAATGCGGGATCCGGCGGACGTCCGGCCGTCACCGCCGCGACCAGCACCCGCTGTGACGGCATGATCGTCATCGCGACGTTGCCCGCCATGATCGTCGCCAACAGCGCCCCCACGTGCAGAAACGCCGCTCGGCCGCTCAACAGACTCGTTAGGATGTACACGATCAGCACGAGCGCGACGATCGACGCCACGCCGGCGGTCGTTGCAGACCGCGGGGCCACGAGCCGCCACAGCACATCGTAGACGAGCCAGCCGGCGACGATCGAGGCGATCGCAATGCCCGTCGCTGCCGCCGGCGTGATGTTTGCCCTCGCGGGATCGGTCAGGAGCGCCCGGCCGCCGGCGTAGTAGACCACGACAAGCAGTGCCGCGCCACTCAACCACGTCGTGTACGCCTGCCACTTGAACCAGTGCAGCGGCCGCGGCATTGCTTGGCCGGCGAGCGACGTTTTCTCGACGAAGTAAAAGGCGCCGCTGTGGAGGAGCCAGGTGTCGCCGTAGACCTCCGGCGCGGCGCGCGCCGAGGGTCGCAGGTTGCGGTCGAGCCAGTTGAACAGCAGCGAGTTGCCGATCCACATAATCCCGGCGATTACGTGTACCCACCGGAACGTGAGGTCGAGCAGCTCGAACAGATGCGTCATGCGCGAGCCGTCCGGTTACGGCGAGGCGGACATACCAGTGCGTCGATGCTCGAGAATCCGCACGAACGAACGCCCGCGGAGCTCGTCGCGCGTCACCCCCGTCATGGCGACCGCCTCATCCTCCGTGAGCGCGCCACAGTTGATCGCGCGGAAGAAGAAGTTGAGAAGGCCTTGACCTGTCGCGGCATCATCGAAAACATCGCCGACGAGGGTCGCCTGCGCGGCACGCTCGACGAAATTGCGAAGCCGCGCCCCTTGCTGTTCGACGCCGGTGAGGAAGAACGTGTAGACCGCGGCGTAGCGCGTCACGAGCTGCGCCGGATGGAGATCCCAACCCTGGTAGAACCCGGATTCCAGCGAATGTCGGACGTCGTTGTAGTGCAGCCGCCACGCGTTATGCACGCTCGCTCGATTTTCCGCGATCTGGTGCGGAGACAGCGCGGGTCCCTCGGTTGCCCGTCGATGAATCGGCACGGGCATGACCGTCGTCGAGCCGTCGGACAGCCAGATGCCCGTTCCCGCGAGCGCCACCTGCATCACGCTCTTCGCGAAGTCGCAGGTGATGTGGCGCATGCGTTGATAGGCCGCGGTAATGTTGAGCGACGCCGTGTAGTCGTACGTGCCGAAGTGCGCGGCGGTGAGACGGCCGCGCCCGGCGTCGATCAGCAACGGCAGCAGCGAACGCCCGCTCTCGTCGATGATGAGCTGCGGCGTTTCCACCATCGTCTCGAACTGAAGCGCCCCGGCCGAAAGCCCGAGGCGCGACTCGATCCGGTCCAGCACGTCCACGAACGCGGTGACCTGGTCGATCGCGGACACCTTGGGCAGCGTGATGAAGAAACGGTCGGGGAGCCGGCCGGCGTCCCTAACGAGCGTCGTCACGAAGATATCCAGCGTCCGCAGGCTGCGCGCGTGCAGCTCGGCCGTCATGGGCTTGACGCGAAGTCCGATGAACGGCGATAACGTATTATTCTGCATTCCGCGGGCGATCGCACGCGCGCCGGCCTCGGCGTGATGATCCTCCTCGGCGTCCGGCCGAACGCCATAGCCGTCCTCGTAGTCGATCCGGAAATCCTCCACCGGCTCGCGCTGCAGCTTGTCGCGGACGCGCTGGTGTACCGCCTGGGCGAGACGGACGTCGCGGTCGTCGCTCAGGGAAAGGCCGATCGTTTCGGCCAGCGATTCGGCGTCGGGCGCGTATTCATTCATCGCGCGCAGGGCGAGTTGGCCGAGCTTGGGAACAGTATCGGCGACGAAGAGTTGGGCGCCGCCGTACACCGTATGAACTGGCTGCCGAGCGCCCGATTCTCCCGGGTAGCGGCGGGCGAGGTGAGTGTTGATGGGTTGCAGCCGCGCCACGATCGGCGCGAGGTCCGCGGGCGACAGGGAGGTCGTGGGCATGGGTTTGATTCTTAACACCAAATGATCCTCGTTGACAGCCTAACGAAGTCGTTCCGGGTCGCCGAACGCGCTGGCGGGGCACTCGGGACGATCACGAGTCTCGTCCGAGGACGCTACCGGACCGTGGACGCGCTCAAGGGCGTGAGCTTCGCGCTCGGTGAAGGCGAGCTCCTCGGCCTCATCGGTCCGAACGGGGCGGGGAAGTCGACGACAATCAAGATCCTCTGTGGGATCCTCGAGCCGACGTCCGGTACGTGCGAGGTGGGTGGCCTCGTCCCTTGGCGAGAGCGGGTCAGACACGTCGCCCGAATTGGCGCCGTGTTCGGCCAGCGCACGCAGTTGTGGTGGGACCTGCCTGTCCGCGAGAGCTTCGAGCTGCTTCGAGACATCTATCGCGTCCCGCCGGATCGCTACCGCGCGCGCTCCGACGAGCTGATCGCCCTCCTCGATCTCGACCGGCTGCTCTCGACGCCGGTGCGCCAATTGTCGCTCGGGCAGCGGATGCGCTGCGAGATTGCCGCGAGCATGCTGCACGACCCTCGGGTGCTCTTTCTCGACGAGCCGACGATCGGTCTCGACGCCGTCGCAAAGCTCGCCGTCCGGGATTTCGTGAAGACGCTGCATCGCGAGCGCGGCGTCACGGTGATCCTGACGACACACGACATGCACGACGTCGAGGCCCTGGCCGAGCGGGTCATCGTGATCGGCAAGGGTGTGATCCTGGCCGATGGCAGCCTCGTATCGCTCCGGCGCGGCGCCCTCGCCGAGCGACGGCTGTGGGTACATCTCGTCCGGGATGTGACGGCGGTGGACATTCCCGGCGCGGTGGTTCGGAGCCGGCAGGGCAGATCCGTGGAGCTCGCATTCGATCCGCGCACCACATCCGCCCATCGGCTCATCGCGCACATCGCCTCGCTGTTCGAGGTCGAGGACGTGCACCTCGAGGAGCCGCCGATCGAAGAAGTGATCGCGCGGTTCTACGCCCAGCACGCGGTCGAGGTCTGATGGGCGCGTGGGCGCGCCCCTATCGGGCGGTCTTCAGGGCGCGGTTCCACTTGCTGGTTCAGTATCGCGCGGCCGCCCTGGCCGGCTTTGCCACGCAGTGTTGGTGGGGCGCGATCAAGGTGATGGTGTTCGCCGCATTCCTGCGTGGGGCCGTCGCGAGCCCGATGACGTTACGCGAAGCGGTGGACTACATCTGGCTGGGGCAGGCCTTCCTCACGCTCCTTCCGTGGACCGCGGATCCGGAGCTCGCGCGGATGGTGAGAACGGGCGACGTCGCGTATGAGCGCCTGCGCCCGCTGGACACGTATGCGTTCTGGTACGCGCGGGCGGTCGCGCGGCGCACCGCCACACCACTCCTGCGCGCGATCCCGATGGTGCTCACGGCCGGCGTGTTGCTCCCGCTGGCGGGGCTGGGCACGTGGGGACTGGCGGGACCGGATGGAGCGCCCGCCGCGGCCTTGTTCGCTGTCTCGATGGTAATCTGCGTTGCACTGTCGAGCGCGTTCTCGACGCTGCTCGACACGATGGTCGTGGCGTTGCTGTCCGAGCGGGGCGTGAACACGATCATGGGGCCACTCGCGATCGTGTTCTCCGGAAACCTGGTTCCGCTGCCGCTGTTGCTGGATTGGCTGCAGCCGCTGATGCGGTACCAGCCGTTCGCCGGGCTGCTCGACACTCCGTTTCGCATCTACAGCGGCCATCTCCGTGGACTGGACGCGGCGGCCGCACTCGGACGGCAGGCATTCTGGGTCGTCGCGCTCGTCCTCGTTGGCAGGCTTCTCATGGGGCGAGTGATGTCGCGGCTCCAGACGCAGGGAGGCTGAGGAATGAACGCGATTCGATTGTACGGCCGGTACATCAGCGCGTCGTTCCGCTCCCAGATGCAGTATCCTGGTTCGTTCCTGCTCACGTCCGCCGGTGCCTTCGTGGCGCCGGGCATCGACTTCATCGCGGTGTGGGCGCTGTTCTCGCGATTTCGGCAGATCGAGGGCTGGCAGTTCGGTGAGGTCGCGCTGTTCTACGGCGTCATCGGCGTAGCCTTCGCGGTGGCGGACGGGCTGACACGAGGGTTCGACATCTTCGGCGAGGAGTTCGTGAAGACGGGCGACTTCGATCGCCTGCTCGTCCGTCCGCGATCGACCGTGCTGCAACTGCTCGGTTATGAGCTCCGCGCGACTCGCATCGGACGCCTCGTGCAGGCCGCTCTCGCCTGGGCGCTCGCAGTACACCTAACGGGCATCGCGTGGACGTGGCGGGTCTGGGCGATCCTGATGTTCGCGGTGGCGGGTGGCGCAGCCTTGTTTGCCGGAATTCTCGTCCTGCAGGCGACGCTGGCGTTCTGGACGGTGGAGAGTCTCGAGATTGCGAACACGCTCACGTACGGTGGCGTGGAGGCGGCGCAGTATCCGCTCGACATCTACGCGCGGTGGTTCCGCAACTTCCTGACGTTCGTCGTGCCGCTCGGATGCGTCTCGTTCTTCCCGGTGGCCGTGGTGCTCGGTCGCGCGGACCGGACGGGCGTCGCTCCCGCACTGGCGCTGCTCGCGCCCTCGTTAGGTTTCGTGTTCTTCGGCGTTTCCCTGTGGATCTGGCGGTTCGGGGTTCGGCATTACACGTCGACCGGGAGCTGAGGCTGTCATTCCTCGCTGCGCTCGGAATGACAGGGCTCTCGGAATGACAGGGCTATTGAAGTAGCTGTAGCTGGATCGCGCTCGCTGCATGGCTGCCCATCCACACCTGCTGCGTGGCCTTCACGAAATCGCCCGCCGTTGCCTCGTAGATGTTAGGCACGTACCGCTGCGGGTTCCGGTCGAACAAGGGGAACCAGCTGCTCTGCACCTGCACCATGATACGGTGCCCCTTCCTGAACGTGTGCAGCACGTCCTCGAGACGAAACTGCACCGGCGTGACCTCCCCCGGCTTCATGGGCTCCGGGGCCGAGAACGACTTTCGAAACCG
>JAJKIV010000042.1 GCA_021154285.1 Gemmatimonas sp.
CGGGCGGTCCAGAAGAATTTCCGCGGAGACTCCCCGAGCATCATGTACGTCGCGTTCCGGGCGATGCCGACCACGCGAAACTCCTCGTGTTCACTCGGCGCCCGAATGATTTTCCCGATCGGATCCTGGTTCGGCCAGAGCTCGCGCGCCATCGCCTCGTTGATGACCGCCACGTGCGGCGATGTTGCGTCATCGCTTTCGGTAAACTCGCGTCCACGAAGGATCGACGGTCCTGCGGTCGCGAAGTACTGGGGCGAGACGTCGTTCTGGAAAATGAGCTCACCGTCGGGATTGTCGCGCTGCATGCTCTCGGTCAGAACGCGCTGCGCATTGTTGTTGTACCCGAGCGGGACCCGTGATGCGAGGGCAGCGCGTTCCACACCCGGCAGCGCACGCACGCGAAGCAACAGCTCACGCTCGAACGCACGCGCGCGCGTGGTGTCATAGCCATTGAGGCTCAGGTCGAACTGGGCCATGAGCAGCTTATCGGTCCTGAACCCGAGGTCCATCTTCTGCGCGGCCTGCATGCTTCTGCCGAACAGACCAGCCGCGATCACGACGATGGCCGAGACCGCGATCTGCCCGACGACGATGATGGATCGAAGACGCTGCTGCGCACGATCCGTCGCCGATCGGCCACCGGCGACGAGAGCTGTTTGCGGATCGGCGCTTGCGTTTCGAAGCGCCGGCGCGAGACCAGCGAGCACCGTCGTCGCCACCGCCGTAACGAGCGTAAAGGCGAACACGCGCCAATCCGGCGTCAAATCGAAGTAGAGCGGCGCGTCCGTCGCGAGACGAATGTGTCCAAGGGCGGACGTCGACCAGTAGGCCAGTCCCGCCGCGCCCAGCGCGCCCGCAAGCGACAGGATCGCGGTCTCGAGCAGCGCCTGACGAGTGAGCCGCCACCGACTCGCCCCCAGTGCAGCACGGACGGCGTGCTCGCGATGCTTGGTGGTCCCGCGCGCGAGCAGCAGACTCGCGACGTTCGCGCAGGCGACGACGAGCACCATCAGCGTCAGGCTCAGCACCACGATGGCCATGAGTGGTACCGGGCTGGCGACCGTGATCACCGGTCGGGCGCGCGTCTCGGGGACGACGACGGGTTCGACGTTCTTGTTGGTGGACGGATATTGCTGCTGGAGCTGCCGCGCGCGGTCGTGAACGGCCGCGCGTGCCTGTGCGAGCGATACGCCTGGCCGCAGAATGCCGTACGTGTTGAACCAGTCGCCGTCCGCGTCAGACATGAGCTGGCGTCGAGCGGCCGGCGATTCATCCATGGGTGACCACCCGTCGGAGCGAAGCATCGGCGCGAACCCGTGGAACCCGCGCGCTGTCACGCCAAGCACCGTGCGTGGGCTGCCGCTGATGCGAAGCGTACGGCCGACGATCGACGAGTCGCTGCCCAGACGTCGCGACCAGAAGTCGTAGCTCACGACTATAACGCGCTCGGCCTGAGCGCTCGACTCGTCGGTGTAGGCACGTCCGAGCGCCATCGGGGGACGCAGCGACGTGAAGTAGTTCCCGAGCGTATGCTCGACCCAGATCCGCTCGGTGCGATCGCCTTTGTCGAAGCTCTCGGTGTACGACACGGTCCCCGTCAGGTTCTCGAAGACCTTTCGGAGCTCGCGATAGGCTTGCAGATCGCGGTAGGGTACCTCGTGCGGCTCCTGCATCAGCGGGCTGGTATTGCCCATGACGACTAACCGGTCGGCGGCCGGGACGTTCAGCGGTCGAAAGAGGTAGGCGTTGACCAGGCTGAACATGGTGCTGTTGAGCCCAATCCCCATCGATAGGGTCAGCACAATGACGATGGACAGCCCGGGCGAGCGGGCCAGCGAGCGCAGTGCATAACGAGTGTCGCGCGCGAGGTCGCGGAGTCGCTCGGTGATCGCGCGGCGTCGTTCAAAGGACTGCTCGAGCATCTGGACCTCCCGTCGGACGGACCCGTAGTCACCGAACTCGCGGAGCGCCGCGCGTCGTGCGTCGGCCTCACTCGATCCCTGCTGCACGAGCTCTTCGATGCGCGAGTCGAGATGGAACTCCAGCTCGGCGTCGACGTCAGCGACCGGGTCGGACCGCCAGAACCGGAGGTAGCGACGCCAGACCGGCGACGTACGCGGCATGCTATGCACGGCTGCGCGTGGGCTTCCGACTGGACGCAGTGATGATCTGCTGCACGGCGCCGACGTAGTCGTTCCACGCTGTGGTCTGCGCGCTCAACGCCTCGCGCCCGAGCGCGGTGAGCTCGTAGTAGCGCGCGCGGCGGCCACTTTCGGTCACGTCCCACTCGGCGGCCACGAGCTTCTTCAGCGCCATGCGGTGGAGGGCGGGGTACAGCGCGCCGTCCTCGATCTGCAGGCGGCCGTCGGTGACCGTCCTGACCCATTTCGCGATGCCGAAGCCGTGCTGCGGCCCCCACGCGAGCGTACGCAGGATCAGGAATTCGAGTGTTCCCTGAAGCACGTCGAGCATTCAACCCTCAGGAGTTTACCCTAATCCGTTTAGGGTGGACCAGTATCGGGTACGCCCGGTGCGCTGTCAAGGATGGCTACAACGCAGCCGCCGACAGCCTGGCGGGTCTGGTCCGCCGCCACACGTTGTTGTTAGCGGGACGCTACCTGGTCGAGGAGGCGGACGAATCGCGGGTCTCGCCGAAGTGGGTCGAGCAACGGCTCGGCACGCAGGTTCAAGACCTGATCCCGCCGCCAGTCGACCCGAGCGAGCGAGGCGAACGCGGAGTCCGCGTCCCCGGTCTGCGCATATACGCTCGCCATGAGCAATGCGTTCGTCCGCGTCACGCCGTCGCGGCTCAGGCGTCGGATGATGGATTGCGCCGAGTCCCGGTTGCCGGCGCGCCAGTGTGCAATCGCCAACGCCGCCCTGGGCTCGGGGCGATCCAGTTCCTCCAGCGGCAGGCGACCGAGCACCGTGATCGCGGCAGTGTCGCGACCCGATACGGTGAGCGCCGCCGCAAGATTCAGGACGATGGGAAAGGGGTCCGATGCGCGCGACAGAGCCAGCTCGAGCACGGTGATCGCGCGTTGCCAGTCGCGGTCGAGGTAAAGAAACGCGCCGTAGGCGTTGCCGATCGTCGGCGACAATGGGTCGAGGGCATAGGCGGCGCGGATCTCGTCCATCGCTTCGGCGTGGTGGCCACGTGCCTCGAGCTCGAAGGCGTGCCAGTGGTGTGCCGGCGCGTAGCTCGGGTTGAGCGCGACCGCCAGCGCGTACTCGCGCTCGGCCGCCGGGCCGTCGCCACGAATGTCGAGGATCATCGCGAGCGACACATGGGCCTCGCCTAACGACGGATCCGCCCGGATCGCGCGATGGGAAGCTATTTCGGCTTGCGGAACCAGGTCTGGTGAGCTCGAGTACATCGAGAGTCCCACGAGCGCGTCCGCGAGTCCGGCGTAGCCAGCCGCATATGTGGTGTCCCGGGCAATCGCCTGTCGGAAGTAGGTGACAGCCTGAGACAATCCGGCTGGCGTGCGCTTGTTCCACTCGAATCGACCACGCAGATACAGGTCGTGAGCGAGCGGGTCGGCGGTAGAGCGCGGGCCCGGCAACCGCCCGAGCCGTGGCAGCGAGACCCGCAACGAGTCGGCGACCGCAGCGGCCACAGTCTGTTGTAGCGCGAGCGGCTGGTCCACGTCCCACTCGTAGTCGGCTGACATGAGCGGGAAGCCGTCGAACCCGTTCACCAGGCGGAGTGCGATTCGCGCGTGACGCCCCGTGCGACGCACGCTGCCCTCGAGCAGCGTCTGTACGCCGAGCGCCGAGGCCATGTGCGCCGCGTCAGCGGAGACGCCCTTGAACGCGAACGCCGATGTGTGCGCTGCGACTCGCAGGCCAGGCACCCGCGACAGAGTCATCGCGAGCTCCTCGGCCACGCCATCGGCGAAGTAATCGTCCGCGGTTGATCGATCGAGATTGACGAGCGGCAGTACGGCGATCGAGCCGACTGCGGCTACCGCGGCGGGCGGCGGAGACGGCGCCTCGGCCGGCGTTCGCCCGATCGAGGCGTACGTGGCCGCCGCAACGACCGCCGCTCCGATTCCGATGTACCAGAAACGGCGTCCGCGCGCGCGTGAGAAGACAGGCGAGATTTCGACGGGCAGGTCGTCGTGCTCGTTAGGCTCACCAGGCGGGGCGCGCTCCACGGCCAGCGTGGGCTCATGGCGCGAGTCGACTGGTCGGCGAAGGGGAGCCAACACTCCGCTCCGAATCTCGCTCGTCAGCCGCTCGACAGCAGGGTCGGGGGGCGCACCGAGCTCGTTCCGGACCAGTGACTGGTACACAGAGCCGACTCTGAGCGAGTCCGCGGTATCCCCCGACGTCGCCAACGCCGTCATCAGCCCGAGCGTCGCGCGCGTGGCAAGGGGATCGAGCGCTGCGAGGCGACGCCACCATGCAACCGCCGTCGCGACCTCCCCTGCGCGATCGGCCTGCTGCGCGAGCGCCTCGAACGTCTCTGCCGCCAACCGCGCGAGACGACTGCGCTCGTCTTCCGCCCAGCGCTCGAACTCATCGGCGCCGTTGACGTAGAAGCCGTCCAGGAATGGCCCGTCATAGACACGCCCTGCCTTGTCGAGCTGGCCGGCCGCCGAGTGACGTTCGAACTCGGCGACGTCGCTCGATATGAGCGCGTCATCCAGGCGCAGCTCACCGGCGCCCGTCACGATCTCGGCTCCGCCCAGGTCCCGCTTCAGCTTGTGGAGGGTCTGGGCGAGCACGTTGCGCGCCTTCTCCTCGTCGCTGTCGGGCCAGAGACGATGCACCAACCTGGCGCGACTGACGCCGCGCGGGCCGGCGACGGCCAGCTGCGCCAGCAGCGCCAACGCGCGCCGGCGCCCCGCGACGGACTCGAGCCGCGCTCCGTCGCACTCCAACGCCAACCCTCCCAGTGTCCGAAGCCTCAGCATTTCGACATCGGGGCGAGGTAATGGCCAATTGAGCGGCGGGTAAGCCGGAATTCATCGGCGGCGCCTAGCGTGGCCCGCGAACGGAACATGGTGCCGGCGGCTGGAATTCGCCAACCGCCTGCGCTTCCAGCAAAAACGGAGAATCTCAGATGTTTGTCTCTCTCGCTCGGCCCACTGGCGCAGCGGTACTCACCGTCGTTGCCCTGGCTTGTGGCGCGACGTCCACGGCGACCACCGTCACTTCACCCGCCCTCGTTGCCCACGCCGTACTGCTCGATCAGACCGGCGCCAGGGTAGGCACCGCGGAGTTTCGGGAGGACTCGAAAGGCGCCGTGCGCATTGACGTCCGCGTCGCGAGCAGCACACCCGGGCGCCACGGACTGCACATCCACTCCGTCGGCTCGTGCTCGGGAGCGGCGTTCGCAGACGCGGGTGGGCACTTCAACCCGTCAACGTCCCATCACGGGTTGTCGAACAGTGCCGGTCCTCACGCCGGCGATCTGCCTAACATCGAGCTTCTGTCAAACGGCGCCGGTCGGCTGCAGGTCACGACCTCCCGAGTGACGCTGCGTCCGTCGGCAACATCGCTGCTCGACAATGACGGGAGCGCATTGGTCATGCATGCGGTGGAGGACGACCAGCTCACGGACCCGAGCGGCAACAGTGGCGCGCGCGTCGCGTGTGGCCCGATCGTCAAGGAGGGCTGAGCCATGCGCGCACATCTCATCGATCGGGCGTGTCGCGCCGGAGGTATCGGTGCACTGCTGGTCGTCGCAATGCAAACCGCGTGTGGGGCCGCGGAGCGCCAAACCGCACCGTCGTCATCGGGCGCGGGTATTCCGGCGGTGCTGGTCGGCACGTGGCGCGAGGCAGCGGCGACCGGATCGCAGTACTGCGACCCGAACGGCGGCGGCTGCACCCCCGCGTACGGTGGCAGTGAATCCTACACGTTCGCGGCGAACGGGACGTTCGTCTATTCGCAGCTGCTCGAAGCGAATCTGTATGGATGCGTGATCAAGACCTTTCTGTATGCGACCGGTACCCTCACGGTCACGGGAGCACGATTGACGCTCGCGCCGACGTCCGCGCGCAACGTCGTCACGAAGACGTGTGGGGGCGGCACTGACGAGCAGTTGACGCTGGACGCGTCGAGCTATGGATGGCGCGTAGTTCGCGGGGACGACGGCTCGACAGGGTTGTATCTCACGGCGTCGGACGGGGAGGAGTCCGGCCCGTATGGTCCACGTTAGGCGCGAGGGTGCCGGGGAGCCGCCAGGCGGGCGGCTCCTGCTACGTACCTAACGTGCCGTCGCCGCGTCGATGCACGGAAGGTATCGCTCGCGGAAGAGCCGGCCGTGGTGCAGCTCGTGCCCGGCGGCCAGGTACAGAATCGCGCGCACGGACATCTGTCCGCTCCCGATGTTGCCGACACGCGCGGCGAATTCGTCGGTCAGTCCTTCCACGAGGCCAATCGTCGCCGATCGGACACCGAGGAACTCGTCGAGCACCGACTTCAGCGTACGCCGTTCGAACAGGCCGGCCGGCACGTACGCATTCTCATCGAAGCCCGGAAGCACCGTCACGTCGCCGCGCGCGATTCGCATTGCTCGGTACCCGAACACGCGCTCGCAGTCGCTCAGGTGGCCGATGACCTCGCGAGCGGTCCACTTGTCCGGGCCATATCGAACGCTCGCGTGCTGCTCGCCGAATTGTTTGTTCATGAACTCGACGGTCGCACGCGCCTGGTCGCGAATGAGGCTCGCGAAGTCGTCGCTGTCAGGAACGCTCATGATCTCGGGCTGGAAGCGAGGATTGTACTCGCTCGGATCAGGACGCTGCAGCCGAAACGGTGACATGGCTCCTCTGTGCAACGGAAAACGACGAAAATTCGACCCTATTGAGCGTGTTGATCGCGCGAGTTTCAAGGGGTCAGAGCCCTTGAATACGAGCGCTCGACGAAATCCAGGTCCAGGAATTCAAGGGCTCTGACCCCTTGAAACGAGGCCCTTGACTGACACGGAAACCATCGCCAATCGCGAGACCGACGCCGCGCTCGTGGCGCGAGCGCGAACGGGCGCGACGTCGGCCAACGACGCGTTCGGGGAGCTCGTCCGTCGATACCAGCGGATGGTGTATGCGCTCACTCTCTCGCTCGTTCGCCCCGCGGATGCCGATGACGTCGCCCAGGAAGCGTTCCTTCGCGCCTTCCGAAATCTCGACGTGCTCGCCGACCCCGCACGGTTCGGCGTCTGGCTCCGGCGCATCACCTTTGGTGTCGCCATCGATCACGTTCGGGCCGATTGCGCGAAGGGCGCGTCCATCGTGCCGTTGGACGATGAGAATTCGGCGGACCCCGTCGCCGCGCTGGTGGACCCGGATCCATCACCGCTTCAGCGTTTGGAGCGCGGGGAAGTCGTGGGTCGCGTGCTCGCGGCGCTCGAGCGGCTGCCCGCGCGGTACCGGGTCCCGCTGACCCTCTATCACATCGATGGGCTCACCCACGCGAAGGTCGCCCGCACGCTCGGCGTGCCGGAATCGACCGTACGTTCGCTCGTCGCGCGCGCGCGCCGGAAGCTCGCGCGTCTCCTCGCCAGCGCGCCCGAGGCGCGAGACATGACCGACAAATCCTCATCTCTCAGCAACTCTGACGACGTGCTCGACGACGCGGCGGACGCTGCCCCGCGGTTCCTGCATGTGCTAAACGGCGATAGCGTGCGCTTCACGCTCGAGCGCTCGGATGTGCCCGGCGCACTGGCCGTCTACGCCGAGGTCCTGCACGAAGGCCCGGTCTTTCCGGAAAGCGGCACGCGCGCGTGGCGCGAGACGCGATCGAGATACCTCTCGGCGCGCGATTACGTGCCGTACGCCGATGCCATGCGGAATCTCGACGCGTGGGACGGGAAGCTCGAGGCGTTTGCCGACTACGACGAGGTCGTCCTGTGGTTCGAGCATGACCTGTTCGATCAGCTCCTGCTCATCAGGCACCTCGCTTGGTTCGCTCGTCGGAACCTCGGCCGGACTGCTCTTGGTCTCATCTGCATCGGCGAGTTTCCGGGATTCCAGCCGTTCCACGGGCTTGGGCAACTGAACGCGGAGCAGCTCACCTCGCTCCTTGGGACGCGCGAGCCCGTGTCACCGGAGCAGAGCGCGTTAGGCACCCGCGCCTGGCAGGCATTCACTTCCAGCGATCCGACGGAGCTCGACGCCCTCGTCCGCACGGGCGATACCAGCGCGCTTCCGTTCCTGGCCGGTGCGCTGCAGCGATTCCTCGAGGAGTATCCAGCGGTCGACACGGGACTCCCGCGGACGGAGCGCCAGATCCTCGAGCTGCTCGCGGCTCAGGCCCTGACGCCAGAACGCCTCTTCGTCATGCAGGCGCGATTGGAAGAGCGCGTCTTCATGGGCGACACGACGTTCTGGCTACGGGTGATGGACCTTGCCGCTGGTGCGACACCGCTCGTCGCGCTCGACGTTGAACCACCCGGAGAACGCGTGCTTCCTGCCGGGACGGTGGCGATCACCGACGCAGGGCGCGCCGTCCTCGCAGGCGCCACCGACTGGGTCCGGCTCAACGGGTTCGATCGCTGGCTCGGCGGCGTTCATCTGTCCGCGGCGCCAGGCGGCGACGTCGCCTGGCGGTACGACCGGAACGCGCGTGCGCTCGTGAGGGGTCGAGCCTAACGAGCGTACGGGTCAGTCCATGCGCTCGAAGAGCACGAACCCCGAGATGCGGCGAAACTCTTCCTGTTTCTCCTTCGGCGAGAGCCGGCTGAGGAGTCGCCACAGCCACATCATGGGCATCTCGCGGCCGATTCGATGCGCCTCCTCGAGCGCCGACCGGTACGACACTTCACGCCAGCCGAGCTGACGGAAGAATTCCGTCCCGTTAGGCGGCGCGAAGCGGAATGGGGCGTTGCCCTGTGCCAGTGTGCGACCCCAGTCCTTCGCCAGGATCTGCAGCAGCCGCGGGCTCGCGAGGTCGATGAGCCACCACTTGAAGCTCGCTTGACGATGCAGTTCGGTCGCGAGGCCGGCGACTTGTTCGTCGGTGAGGTAGATCAGCAGCCCTTCAGCGACGACGAGTGCTCTGGACGCCTCACGTCCAAGCTGGGAGAACAGCGCCTCGCGCACCTTCGCGTCCACGAGGTCCGCGGGAATGGCCTCGTACCGGCACGAGGGTTCCACGTCCTGCATAACGCTGGTCTTGTACTCCAGCATTGGCGGGAGATCGACGTCGACCCATCGCAGCGTGGGTGGGAAAGGGAGCCGCCACGGCCGCGCGTCGAGTCCAGCGGCAAGATTGAGCACGAGGTCCGCGTTGCGACCGCGAACGACGTCGACAATGATCTCGTCGAACACCGCGGTGCGCGTGATCATCGCCCACGCGGTCGCCTTGCCGCGCGGGATCTCGTCGACGATGCGCTTGCCTTCGGGGCCTGCGAGCCGCTGGGCGTATGGGTCGCGAAAGACCGCGTCGCGACGGTCGGTTTCCATCGCGCGGTAGTAGGCGACCCATCGGGCCGTATCCGAGACGTGTTCGATCGGCATGGGTGCCTCGAATGTACGGCCTAGTTTTCTGGGCGGAACCCGGGGCTACTCCTCGTACTCGTCCGACCCCTGCACCCAGATGAACGACTGCGCGTCGATCATGTCCTGCGGACCCAGATCGCGCTGATCTCTGAGCACCCGCGCCGCGAAGTCGAGCAGGCTCGCGTACGTCGACCAGTTCGGCCGAGAGGCGTACTGGAAGTCGAAGTCGTACTCGCGCGCCGCGACGCGCGTGACGTTAGGCTTGAGGAAGATGTGGCGATCCGGATGGGCCACGAAGCCAAACACCGTGACGATCGGCCACGTCAGCACGCGCGTCTGACGCCGGGGCAGCGCGGCGACCGTCTCGCACCAACGCTCGAAGCGCCGTTCCTCGCTCGCGCGCCCATGCAGGAAGTCGTAGAGCCCCTCGGCAAACGCCTGCGCGCCGTCGGGCGGCTTCACGGCATCACGCAGCGCCATCTTCTCGAATGAGAACAGCAGATTCGTCCGTGATTCAATGCTCACGGCGTGCGCCGCGATCTGCGCGAATTGGCCCTGTCGCATCAACGCGCGGAATGTGCCCGGTGCGAGCGCCGCCATCCACCGCTCGTGGGCTTCCCACTTGTAGCCGCGCTCCCAATCGATGTAGGTCTCGTCGCCGAACCCGCGCGGGAAAAACCGCAGGAACTTTCGACGGCACCGAAGTGCGGACGCGGGCAACGCGGACTTCGGTCGTATCGATCGGCGACCACCGCTCACTGGTCGCCAGGGGGTCCTGCCTTTCGATGCGCGCGTCGCCACGTTCTGCCTCCCGGTTGATTGTTGCCGGGTCAGACAGGGCAGCAATCAGGCCGGGCGGTCACATTACTTCCTAACGTCGATAATGTCCTTCGGCTTCTCGGGCCTTCACCTCGACCGGCTCAGCCGCCCCGGCGCCGATCGCCTTGAGCGATCCGTCCTCGCCGAGCAAGCGGGCCA
This sequence comes from Gemmatimonas sp., assembly GCA_021154285.1. Classification (GTDB taxonomy): domain Bacteria; phylum Gemmatimonadota; class Gemmatimonadetes; order Gemmatimonadales; family Gemmatimonadaceae; genus JAJKIV01. Next base: position 10,431 of record JAJKIV010000042.1, read on the forward strand.
CATAGCGCTGGCCTTCGCCAATCCGTTCGACCTCGACGGCGACCGCATCCATACCCTGCTCGAGCCGCGTCAGACGCTCGGTAAGCTCAGCCGGGAGGCTCGTTATCGTGGCGACGCCACGCCGCCAGATCCGACGTGCCCATGCGATGCTCAACGGCAGAAGGACGATGACGATGAACATGCCCGACAGCACGAACAGCTCTTCGGGCGGGCCGTTACGCGGCTCGGGCTTGGGCGGCACAACAGCGCCAGGGACCCCCGCGGCCCTCGCGATCTGCGCTTCGCTCTCCGCGATCGCCTTGTCGATTGACGAGATTCGCCCGTCGATCTCCGTGATGCGCTGCTCGAGGCCTTTCCTGTCTGCGCCACCAACCATTGGCTCTTCGAGTCGCTGTGACAGGTCCCGACGCTTGTCTTCGAGATTCTCGAGCTGGTTGCCCAGCTCGGTGCGCTGCGCCCTGAGACCCTCGTAGATGGCGGACGCGCTCGCTCCTGGCGCACCAGGGATCTGTACGATCACCTGGCCGGGCGGTGGGGGTGGTGCCAGCGCTGGAGCGACGTCTGGAGCAGGAGTGCGTTGCTGCATCGAGATGAGCCTCGGAGAGGAGCGACCTGCGTTGCGGACGCAGGGTACTGATACGATGGGTGTTCAGCCCGTACGACGGTCTGACTATACCCGTTTCAGAGGGGAAAGGTCAGGCCATCATCCTCAACTCATTTTGTCCCTGATGTTTGCGATTGGCTAATCCTGAGTGTGACATCCTGCCGAGAGCTGTCCGGCGTGGCGATGGCCACAAGCGTTGCGAGCCACGGCCGACCCTGATCGTCCTTCATGCGATAGGTGCGAGCCGCGAGGAACTTGAGCGAACCATTCTCCACCGACGTCCAGCCCTGGCTGCGCATCTGCTTGTCATAATGGTCGACGAGCTCGCCAGGCGTGAGCCGCGTGCCGAGTCGCGTTGACAGCAAGAACGAGTTGTCACCGAATGCGCTCATCCCGTTATCATCGGTCGTAACAGCGCCGAACGGCGCTCGGAGCACGGGGACCGGCGCCGCATCATACGGAGACCTGTAAGTCGTTACGTCCTGTCGAGCTTCGCACATCGAATTTCCATTGATACGGGAGTACGTGACTTTCATCAGGCTTCCGCCATTTCGGCGATACGTCCCGTTGTACATCACGAACTCCTCGCCCCGGCACGCCACGTTTGGCTGGTCGTAGGTCCCTTGCCCTGCGTCGGCGGAGACGAAGCCGCGCACCGGTGGTCCCTGGGGCCCTCGCGGTTTGATCCACCCGGCGCTGAGCAGATGCGCCTCGTATCGCGAAACAGCGGAATCCGGCTGATCTCGCGTCGCCAGCACGATGACCGAGCTTTCGTGCTGAATTGTGCTCCCAAGTATCTCGAGACCAGGTGGCAGCAGGTCGGATGGCACGAAGTCGGGCGCTTTCCCCACCCAGATGTCCGCCGTGCCCATCGAGGGGCCAAGGTCCAACAGTGCGAGTACGAGCTCGCGCGGAATGGGCCCTTGCGCGTCCGGCGGCTTTGTGGCTGACTGTGCGACGGCAACGGCGGGCGTCACGGACAGCATGATCACGGCGAGCGAGCGGCTGATCGTCGGGTGCATCGTCCGACCCTCGAGTGAATCCGTGAATCCAGGTGCGGCCTGCGGCGGTCCGGTCCAATATGGGCGCGGGACCGCGTTGGGCCATACGGAGGAAAGCTCGGGACCGACGGAGCAGATCGCGTGGAGGAACAAGATTGTCGAGGTTCGATGAGCTCGAGCGACGCACCAGCTAGGTCCGGTCCACAAACGCCGCACGGCGTCCCACGCGCACTCTCGATCGAGTGGAAGTTGCCGCTCCTGATCACCGCCGTGCTCGCGGCGGGACTCGCCGCGTTTCTGGCGTTCACGTATTTCACGCTGGCTCGGCGCTCGGAGACGGTCGTGCGCGATCGCTTCATCCACGCGTCCCGTCTGCTCGCGTCGGAGATTGCGTCCGCGGTTGCGGAGCGCAAGGCGGCGTTCGATAGCGTTGCGCGCAACCCGAGGATCGCCGAGTTCCTGAAGTCCGCTGGGACGCGCCCATCGCGATCGAAGGCGGACAGCGCAGCCGTGACCGCGCTCCTCGCGCGTGTCGTCGGCGGGCATGATTCGCTCGCGGTGCTGGTGGTGGATACGACGAAGCGCGTGCTCGCATCGGCCGGGAGACCGTTTCCTCCGGAGATCCACGTGATCGACCCGGAGTCCGTGGCGCCGACGAGCTCCGACGACGCGATCGGCGCGGTTCGGGTAAGCAATATGGTGAACGTCGGCGATCGCACGCTGTTCTGGATCGTGGCACCGGTCGTTGCCCAGAACCGGCGACTCGGCTACGTGCTCGAACCGCGATGGCTCGACGGCTCGCCTAACGCTTTGCGGGACATCCGCGAGATGACACGCGAAGATCTGATGTTGTTCTCGCGGAACATCGATGGAACCGGGTGGAACTACCAGCCAGGCGTCGCGATTCCGGCGCCAACGCATCGTGAGGTGACGCGACTTGGGGTGACGCACGAGCGGCCGGGGACAGGGCGCCTCATCGTCGAAGAGGCACCAATCGCGGGCACGCCCTGGCTCATCGTGCTCGACTCGCCAGTGCAAACGCTGCTCGCTCGGCTGAAGGCCACGATCGAACGACTCGCTTGGTGGTCCCTGCTCCTGCTGGCGGCTGGTGCCGCGCTCTCATGGGCGATCGGCCGGCGCATCACGACGCCCATCATTGCCCTAACGACAGCGGCGGACCAGGTCGGGTCGGGAACGTATGCGCGAGTGATACCGGTGGTGGGCAATGACGAAGTCGGCCGGTTGACGGTACGCTTTCACGAGATGGCCGCGCAGGTGAGCGAAGCGCGGCGCGAGCTCGAACGACGCGCTTCGGACGCTCAGCACGTGGCCGACGAGCTGGCCGGAGCGAATCGCCGACTGCAGCAGGCGATGACCGAGGCCGAATCGGCTCGGACGGAAGCGGAGCGCGCGCGGACTGAGTCCGAGGCGGCCAATCGCGCGAAGAGCGACTTCCTCGCGATGATGAGCCACGAGCTCCGCACGCCGCTCAACGCGATTGCGGGGTACGCGCAGCTGCTCGAGATGGGGATTCATGGTCCGGTCACGGACCAGCAGCGTGACGCGCTCAACCGCATTGCCCGCAGCCAGGCCCACCTGCTCACGCTCATTAACGACGTCCTCAACTTCGCGCGGATCGATGCGGGTCAGATGCGCTACGTCGTGCAGGACGTCCCCATGAACGACACACTCGCCGGGCTCGAGCCGCTCGTGGCCCCCCAGATTGCCGCTCGGCGCCTCACCTTCACCTACGATACGTGCGCGCCGCACATCGTGGCAGCCGCGGACGGCGACAAGGTACGCCAGGTCGTGGTGAATCTTCTGTCGAACGCGGTGAAGTACACGCCCGTGGGCGGCACGGTGCGACTGGCCTGCGACGCCGACGCGACCACGGTTCACGTTCACGTGACGGACACAGGCCCAGGGATCGACCCCGACCAGCTTCCAGTGATCTTCGAGCCGTTCGTGCAGGGAGATCGGGCGTTGAACAGGCCTAACGAGGGAGTCGGGCTGGGTCTCGCGATCAGCCGTGATCTCGCGCGCGGCATGGCAGGGGACGTGACCGTGACCACCGAGCTCGGGGTGGGGTCGACGTTCACGCTCGCCCTTCCGCGCGCGCGGCTAGCCGGCCACGCGGATCCCGCCGACGCCGGATTGGGTGCGCGTGTCGGCGATCAGGCCCGCGTAGGCGGCCGCGACAGCGTGGGGTTCGCGCCCCAGGTCGTATAGCCCGATCGAGTCAACGTCGCCGCGCTTCGCGCGGAGCGCGTGCCGCCAATCGATCACGTCGCCTAACGGGAACCAGGTGAAGCCCCGTACCGGGACGCCCATTGCTGCGAGCCGGGACGTCTCGTCCCACTGCTCGGAGAGCCACCGGGTCGCGCGCCATGCGGAGCGGCTCGTCTCGGAGATGAAGAGCGGCAGTCGGTACCGCGCGTGATACTCGCGGGCCAGCGCCGCGAGCCCGATGCGCTGCGGCGACCGGGTCTTTTGCCCATCGGCATCCACGAGCTGCTCGGAGGTGACGTAGTAGTCCACGCCGATCCACCGTTGCCCGCGCGCGCGCTTCTCGCGCAGGAACGCGAAATCCGACGTCGTCATCCCGGATCGGACGAGCAAGTCGCTCATCGCGGGCGATGGCGCGCGGCCGAGGGTGAGGTCGAGGGCAGCGAAGCGGGCGTCGTTCCAGAACTGCGCTTGTGCCAGTGCCGCCGGACTCGAGTCGGCCGGCGTAAACCGCTCGAACGACTCCGCCTGCACGATGATCGCCGCGGGACACTCGGCGAGTATGGCCTCGACGGCGAGCTCGTGGGCCATGCTCACGTTGCCTAACGTGCACAGGAACGAGTCGGCACCGGTTGCGCGCTCGTTCCACCATCCGACCATCGACGAGAAATTCGCCGCGACGAAAATCTCGTTGACCGGCGTGAAGTGCCGCACCCACGGATACCGCCGGGCGAACTCCCGTGCGTACGCCGCGAGGTGGACTGGCAAGGCAGGGTCCCGGAACCCGTCCATCCAGGCCGGCACTCCGAAGTGGCACAGGTCGGCAATCACGAGCAGGCCGGCCTCGCGGAGCCACGCCATCTGGTCGTCGACGCTCGACCAGTCGTAGCGACCAGGCGCTGGATTGGTGCGATACCAGGCGGGCCCGTAGCGCAACGCATCGATGCCAAGCGACTGCGCCAGGCCAAAGTCTTCACGCCAGCGGGCGTAATGCCCGCACTGTTCCAGCTGATCGTGACGCGTGCCGTCGGGAAGCAGCGGGTAGCTGTTCTCGACTCCAGTCGAGAAGAGGAAGCGGGGATGGGTGAGGTCGGACGATCGAACAGCCGATGTGGTCAACGCCACCGGCTGCCCGCAGCCGACGAGTACAGCTCCCAGGCTTACGCCCGCGCCTTTGAGAAACGTGCGACGATGCACGCTGCAAAGACGCAGCGATCCACGCTGCGGCAACGCCGCACCAAGGCACCATGCGCCGCGGTTCTCGACTTGTCCCGATACGCTTGATTTAAAGCGAGCATGTAGGCATCCTACACCCACGGGTGTAGACAGTCTACAGCCATAAGGTCTCCAATGGCGAAGCAGGGCCTCAGCCGCATCGAGCTCCTTCAGGGAACGCTCGATCTCATCGTCCTTCAGACACTGCGCTGGGGGCCGCGCCACGGGTACGGCATCGCGCAGATGATTCGCGCGAGCTCGCGCGACGTCCTGCAGGTGGATACGGGTTCCCTGTATCCCGCCCTGCATCGGCTCGAGAAGAGCGGAGCGATCGCGGCAGAGTGGGAGACGTCGGAGAACCGCCAGCGTGTGCGCGTCTACCGGCTGACGGCGGCCGGGCGAAAGCAGCTCGACGCCGAACGGTCGCGTTGGGAGCAGCTGTCTCAGGCAATGGCGGGAATCTTCGCCCCGCCGGCAGCGGAGACCGAGACATGATCGCACCCTGGCGTCGCCGTCACCGTGACCTCGAGCTCGACGAGGAGCTCGCCGGCCACATGCGCATGGCCATCGAGGAACGTGTCGCGCGCGGCGAGCGTCGCGAGGACGCCCAACGTGCTGCGCGTCGAGAGTTCGGGAACCTCGGCGTCGTGAAGGAGGTGACGCGCGACATGTGGGGCGGCGGATGGTTCGAGCGGCTGTTGCAGGATGTTCGCTACGGGGCGCGGACGCTGCGCCGCTCACCCGCCTTTACGATCGTTGCGCTGTCCACGCTCGCACTCGGCATTGGCGCGACGACCGCGATGTTCACGGTGGTCCACGGGGTGCTGCTTCGACCGCTCCCCTACCCGCGGTCGGACCGACTCATGCGGATCGCGTACGACTACCCGAAAAGCCCCTTCATCACCGAGGGCGGGATATCGGACCGGCAGTGGGTCGACACGCGATCGCGCTACCGAACGTTCACGCGCGTGGCCGCGTTTACGCCAGGATTCGTCACGCTCGCCAACGCGGGCGATCCGGTCCGGCTCCAGGAGGCCTCGGTTGCCGCCGGACTGTTCGAGACGTTAGGCATCGCGCCGGCGCTCGGTCGAACCTTCGGGCGCGACGATGAGCTGGTCAGTGGCGAGCCGGTGGTCGTACTCGGTGACGCGCTCTGGCGCGAACGGTTCGGTGCCGACGCGAACGTGGTGGGACGGACGATCACGCTCGACGGTGTTCGCCATACGGTGCTCGGCGTCATGCCACAGGGATTTGCCTACCCGCTCGACGCCCGGTTGTGGCGCCCGCTGCGGCTCGAGTTGGCACCCAACCGGTTCCAGATCCTGTCCGTCATCGGACGCCTGCGCGATGGCGCGACGCGCGCGCAGGCGCTCGCTGAGCTCGACGGGCTCGCGGCAGCGGATCGCGCACGGGACTCCGTGATCGCGCGGGTCACGCCGCTCAAGGACACGGTCGTGGGCGACGTCACGCGATCGCTGCTCGTGTTTGCGGGGGCGGTCGGACTGGTCCTGCTGATCGCCTGCGCGAACGTGGCGAACCTCCTGCTCATGCGAGCCACGACGCGGCGGCGCGAGATGGCCGTGCGTGCGGCGTTAGGCGCCGGCCGCCCGCGGCTCGTGCGGCAGCTCGTCACCGAGAGCGCACTGCTCTGGGTCGGTGCGGGTGTCGCCGGCGCAGCTATCGCGGTGGCGGGCGTGCGCGCGCTCCTCACGCTTGCTCCCGACGGCCGCATTCCCCGACACGGGGAGATCGGCGTGGACGCCGTGGCGCTGGGGTTCGCGCTCACCGTCTCGCTCGGCACGGGCCTGATCTTCGGGCTCATACCGGCGCTCCGCGCGACCGGGAGCGGCGTCCGTGACGCGCTCGCCGCCAGCGCTCGCACAATGACCGGCCGCGATGGGCGTCTGCGGGGCGCGCTGGTCATGGCCGAGATTGCGCTCGCGCTCGTACTGCTGACGGGGGCGGCCCTCATGATGGAAAGCTTCATCAGGTTGCGCCGGGTGGAGCTGGGATTCCGCCCCGCGGGCCTCGCCAGTCTGACCGTCGACCTGCCGGATGCCACCTACCCCTCCGCCGCAGCCATGCAGGCGGCTCACCAGGCGGTGCTGGATCGCCTCGGAAGGATCCGTGGCGTCGCGTCCGCCTCGGCCGTCAACTTCGTACCGTTAGGCGGCCCGATGATCCGCGGCGACATCAAGGTCGATGGTCGGACCCTTCCACCGAGCTATCTCGTTGCCAAACCGTCCGTCAGCCCCGGATACTTCCGCACCATGGCGATCCGCCTGCGTCTCGGGCGAGAATTCACGGCGCAGGACGTGGCATCCGCGCCGCACGTGGCCATCGTGAGCGAGTCGGTGGCCCGCCAGATCTGGCCCGACGTGAACCCCATCGGACAGCGAATATCCAACAAGGATGTTCCGGGGCCGGGAGATTGGCTTACTGTGGTCGGGGTCGTGGACGACGTCGGTCAGACCTCGATCGACGTCCATCGCGAACCGGCGATCTACCAGCCCATCCAGCAGCTGACACAGGCGTTCTTCCTCGGGCACATGTCGTTCGTCGTCCGGGGCGTTGGCGATCCGGCCCTCCTGCTGCCGGCGATGCGGCGAGCGCTGCGCGACGTGGATCCGAACCAGCCGATCGGGTCGATCGGCACGATGGAATCGGCGATCTCGGCGACGGTCGCGGAGCCGCTCTTCCAGGCGCGGCTCATCGGGGCGTTCTCGATCGTGGCGCTCGTGCTGGCTGCCATCGGCATCTACGGCGTCGTTGCGTATTCGGTCGCGGAGCGCACGCGCGAAATTGGCATTCGCGTCGCGCTCGGTGCGGGACGGGGTGCCGTGGTTGGAATGGTACTCCGTCGTCTGCTCGTGCTGTTGGTACCGGGCGTGGTGCTCGGAGTGGTCGGCGCGCTCGCGACCACGCGTGTGCTCTCGTCGCTCCTGTTCGACATCAGGCCTAACGATCCCGCGACGTTCGTCAGTGTCGCGGTGCTCCTCGCGGCCGTTGCGATCGTGGCGGGAATGATGCCGGCCCGTCGTGCCAGTCGGGTAGATCCCTTGGTCGCGCTCAGAGAGGGGTAGCTCTGAACGATCGAGCCATGCGGTTCGTCCCTCGTTTGTGCGGCGTGTCCCAATTCCGGCGTGAGCGCTCGGTCGATCGTTTAGCCTGAAGCGTGATCGACAACCGGGACACATTGCGAATTCTTTCCGCTGACCGGCGCCGACTCGCGCCGACAGCGATCGTGGGTGTCTGGACGGTCGTTGCCATGGCGGCGGCGCTGCAGGCAATTGCCCTCGTCCGGCTCGACGGGCGCGCCGACATGATGGGTGCGCTGCTCGGACGGCTGTCGATCATTCCGCTCTGGGCCATCGCGACACCGTTCATTCTGCGATCTGCTCGGCGATTTCCCGTCGTTGACGCGGGAAATCGCGTCGACATCGGGTACGCCGCGACGCACCTCGCAATCGGGTCGGCGTTCATCATCGTTTCGAACATCGCGATCAGGATTCCGATCGCGTTCTCAGAGAGCGGGGGAACCGTCGTTTTCGCGCGATCGACAATGCAAGGTGTGGCCGAGTACTTCCCGGCAGCGCTGGTGGTGTATGGCGTGATCGTGGCGATTGGGCACTTCGTGTTCCGCCCGCCGATGGCCCCTCCACCTGCCATGAATACCGCGAGCCCTCCTCCGCCGTCGACAGAATGCGCGGACGACGCGGAGGTGCCGAGCATCGACGCCCGCGCGGATACTCCCTCGTCGACCAGCACGGCGGCCGTCGCTATGGACGGTCACATCGCGGTCCGGCAGTGGAACCGCGTTCACTTCGTGCGCGTCGAGGACATCGAGTTCGTCGAGGCCGAAGACAACTACGTGGTGGTTCATGCGGCCGCGCGGGCGTACAAGGGGCGCGATCGCATCAGCGATGTCGCGTCGCAGCTCGACGCCCGGCGATTCGTGCGCATTCATCGCTCGACGATCGTGCACGTCGCGAAGATCCGCGAGGTTCAGCCGCTCACGCACGGCGATCATGCGGTGATCCTGCGGGACGGCAAGGTACTTCGCGTGGCGCGGAGTCGTCGGCAAGCGCTCGAGCTGGCGTTAGGCGTCGAGCTGTAGGATCGGGACATCGGGACATCGGGACTCGGCCGTTCCCGCCCTCGCCGAGTCCCCAGTACTGTACGTCCTATCGCCCGGGTCGGTACTCCGCGGCCAGGTACACTGTCATCGGATCGTCTGCGGGCACGCGGACGAAGCCAGTGCCTTCCGGCCCGCCGTACCGCTTTGCCCATGCCGACGCCAACCCGAACTCGTCGAGGCCCAGCACGGTGATCGACTTGTCCGGTTCGATGCTCCAACCCGCGCGCCATCGCGGCTGAAGACCCCACTGTTTGCCGGCATCCGTCGCCCGTACGCCGCGCTGGTCGAACATCGCGGCCTCGTGAGGAACGCCCAGCAGCTTCGTGGCGTTTCCCCACTTGAGCGCCGAGAGCCCGCCGGGGTTCCCCGTCTTCGGGTCGCGAGGGAAGAGAACCGGCGGAATCCCCGGCCACACCACCTTGCCGCCCGCATCCAGGTAGCGGCGAAGCGGGGAGCGCTCGAACGCGACCGTGTCCACCGCTGGCGGCGGCAGATGATCGACGGCGAACACCAGGACGCTCGGTTCCCGGTCAGCGATGCGTGCCTGGAGGAACTCGCCTAACGCCTTCTCGTCCAGCACCTGGTACCCGCGGTTGCCGAAGTACCGCGACAGCAGCACGGGATCGGGAACCGATGCCGATCTCAGGTAGGTCGAATCGAAAAACACCGCGCGGTGGACCGGGGTCGGCGACAGGCGCAGTGCGTACACTCCGCCGTCCGTGCTTCCGACGAACACCAGGTTACCGGACGGCGTCGGCGACGAGTAGACGGTACTCGCCGTTCGGAAGCTCCACAGCAGCTGACCGGACTTCCGATCGAACGCGTTCAGGCGTCCGGCCCCATCGCCCGAGTAGACCATGCTCGCGGTGACCGCCGGCGACGACCACGTCACGCCCGTCTTGGTCCGCCAGAGCTCCTTACCGGTGGCGGCGTCGAGCGCTTGGACGAACTGCGCGTCGGAGCTGCCCGCGTACACCACACCTTCGACGACCGCGGGAGACGTGTTGATCCACGAGACCTTGTGATCGAACCGCCACTTCTCGGTGCCTTTCTCGGCGTCGATCGCGTAGATCCACCCGTCGCGCGCGCCGACGAACACCGTCCCATTCACCACCGCGGGTGACGCCTGCACTGTTCGGCGGTCGAAGCCGTAGTCTCCCGAATTCAGTTTCACGCCCTCCGTCTCGAACTTCCATTTCATGGCGCCGGTCACGCGGTCGAGCGCATAGACACGCCCGTCGGCCGAGCCGACGTAGACGCGCGAGGCGTCGACGGCGGGTGATGCGCGGACACGACCCTCGGTCTGCGCGTGCCACTTTTCTTTCCCGGTGGCGGCATTCACGGCATACACGCGCCCGTCGCCAGCGCCGAAGAACACCGTGCCCTGATCGAAGGCCGGAGACGACGTGTACACGTCGCCGCTCTCGTGACCCCACGGCCACGCCATGAGGCGGCCGGTCGTGAACCTCCATCGCTGTCTGCCAGTCGCCGCGTCCACGGCGAAGAGCTCGCCGTCGCGCGTGCCGAAGTACACGGCACCGCCACCCACGGCGGGCGATGAGAAGATCGGATTGTGGGCGTCGAACGCCCACTTTCGCGTTCCCGCCGCGCGATCGAGTGCGTAGAGGTGGCCGTCGCCACTCCCGACGTACACCGTTTGATCGAGCACCGTGGGCGACGACACGACATCGCCATCGGTCATGAACCGCCACTGCAATCCCGCGAGCGATTGTCCAGGTGAGGCGGAGTACACACCGCTGTGCGCAGCGTTGCCGCGGAACATCGCCACGTCGGATTGTGCGGCGATCGAGTCCGTGCACGCGGACAGGGAAACGACAACGCCAAGCGCGAGTGCGCGAGGGCAGGGGGCGTCGAGGGCACCTGCGATCATCGGTCAACTCTCCATGCGGGCGAATGCGCGGGTATGACTCGCGGAATGGCGCCCGAACGACAAGTGGGTGAGGACCGGGATGAACGCGTGCGGGGGCGACCTGGTCGAACTTTGGGGTGAAGTGATGGAGCTGGTCTGGTCCGGCCAGCGCCGTCAGCGCTTCGCGATCCAGGCGGGGATGATGATGAAGACCAGCTTGAGCCCGAACCAGACGGCGAACATCAGCATCTCCATCATCATGAGGCTCAGCATCGTCAGCATCACGAGCACGACTAGCGAGAGGCCGAAGGCCAACGCCAGCAGCGGCCCGATGAGAAGACCAAGAACGAGGCTGATAACTACAGTCCCCTTATTCCAGAAGTCATTTCGGGTCTGCGCGTCCGATACGTTCGTGGCCCCGAGCGCGCGAAGCCGTCGCTGTCGCTTGTACAGCTTCGGGTGCATGCGGCCAAACTGCCCGATCACGGCGTCATTACCGCTCGCGCCGCCCGGCCACACGATGAACAGGAACTCGAGTCCGCCGGCGCCGTTCACCAGGGCCGTGCGCGAGGCGCTCAGCTTCTGCAACGCCGTCACGAGCCCGTTCGGGTAGCGTGTGAGCTGCACAGCCATCGCGTCGGCCAGGTGGCGGCGAGCGCGCCACATGAACGACACGATCGGTCCGATCAGCACGACGGACGAGATGAAGATCGCAAACCGCACGACCTGCGCGCCCAGTATGAGCGGCAGCATCGCCGCGACGTAGGCTTTCTCGAAGATGTTCGGTTGGCGCTGGCCGGGTCCGGACGACCCGGACATCACGCGCTCGCCAATGTCGGTTGGATCGGCGTCCTCGTTCTGCGAGCCGCGGAGCAGCGCTTCGCTCGCGAATTCCGCTTCCCACACATCGACTTCGCGCCGCTGCGGCCGGAAGGCGACCTTGAACGCGCGCCACATTGCCTTGCGCGCGTGTCGCTGCACGGGCGCGTCGAGCGTGAGGGCGAGCGCTCCCCACGTCTGATAGATCGAGTAGATGATCGACGCGATCCGGAGGTCGCCGTTCCCTACCGACCCGATGAGATGCGCGATGACGGCCTGCGTCTCGTCGCGATCGAGCGTGTCGAGGAGCCCTCGCGTGACGAGGATGGTCGAATCGTCGACGTGGAGACCGGTGATTGCCGCGTTCGTCTCGGGCGTGTCGATGAGCAGCACCCTGGGCGGCTTCACGCCTGCGGCCACCGCCATCTCCTCGACGAGGTTTCCGAGCTGCTGCTCTTCCAGGTCGCGCGTTTTGAGCGGCCGGGCGCCGATGCGGTCCAGCGACCAGCCAACTCCGACTCGCCCGAGGAGACCGCGGATGGCGATCCACGTCGCGAGGGTCGCGACGGCGCCCGGAACGACGAGGACCGAGATGCCAAGGACGATGCGGATTATGTCGCGCGCGGCGCCGCCCTTGTCGATCGCGTCGACCGCCCGCGGGATCGCTTCGGCGAGCGTCTGCAGCCCGGCCCACGTGCTCGGGTGGAGGGGGACGAAGACGTTGATGATGTACGCGACGAGGAGCGCGAACGAATAGACGAGCGGCGTGACGACGATGCAGGCCGGGATCCCGGTGAGGATGGCCGCGAAGGCGGCAAAGGCGGAGAAGCGCCAGCTTTTCCGCCGATACCGTCGCTGCTCGTCCTCGAAGTGGACCCGGTTGGCCGGTCCCGGAATCGAGGTCTGGGACGCTGCCGTGAGAGTCATGGGGCGCCGGGGCTCTCCGCGCTCACGGTCGGTGCGTTAGGCACGCCCCGCAGTGGCTGCCGCCGGCGCGCGACTGCCGTCGCCGACGTGGTCGCGCACGAACGTGAGCCAGTCGTGGCGGTCCTCGACGCGTCCGTGGACGACGTCCAGGAAGTGGCGCTGGATCTGCTCGGTGACCGGCCCTCGGCGGCCGCGACCGATGGTGATGCGGTCGATGCTCCGCACGGGGGTGACCTCGGAAGCCGTGCCGGTGAGGAAGACTTCGTCGGCGCCGTAGAGCATTTCGCGCGGGATCGGCTGCTCGCGCACGGGGATGTCGAGGTCGTCCGCGAGGCTCAGAATGGCGTCGCGGGTGATGCCAGCGAGGAGCGTCCCGTTGACCGGCGGCGTGATGACGGTCCCGCCGGAGACGGCGAAGACGTTCTGGCCCGAGCCTTCGCTCAACAGGCCGTCGACGCCTAACGCGATCGCTTCCTGGAAGCCGTTCGCCAGCGCTTCCATCTTGATCAGCTGGCTGCTCAGGTAGTTGCCAGCGATCTTGGCGATGGCGGGTATGGTGTTTGGCGCTACGCGTTGCCAGGACGAGACGCAGGCATCGACGCCGTTCTCGAGCGCGCCTTCGCCCAGGTACGCTCCCCACGGCCAGCACGGGAGGTAGACGTGGATGGGGCTCGCGAACGGCACCATACTCGATGCCCCGTAGCCGCGCAGCACCATGGGGCGGATGTAGCAGGCCTCGAGCCCGTTCTTCTCGACGAGCTGGCAGCAGGCGGTGATGAGGTCGTCGACGGAGTACGTGACGTCCATGCGGTAGATGCGACACGACACGACGAGGCGCTGGAGGTGCGCGTCGAGTCGAAAGATCGCGGGCCCTCGCGGGGTGTCGTAGCAACGGATGCCTTCGAACACGGCGGAGCCGTACTGCATGGAGTGGGAGAGCACGTGCACGTTGGCTTCGTCCCAGCGGACGAACGTTCCGTCGTGCCAGATCCAGTCGGTCGCGGTGAGTTTGCTCATGTCAGCACTTTGGAAGCGGGTGGTTGAACATATCGCCAACCCCCGCCGGGCGGAGCAGGTATGCTGACATTCGCTCGGTCCGGTGTCTCGCGCCGCGGGTCA
>JAJKIV010000043.1 GCA_021154285.1 Gemmatimonas sp.
ACGCAGATCTGCGTCTCGAGGGGTTGACCCATCGGCTTGAACGCCAGCTTGCCGGTTGCGGAGAGTCGCTGATCCGTCTTGTCTGCCGTGGTGTAAACGGCGACCTCTCTCGCCTGGCCGGTCTCGAACAGCGGTGGGTCCGGCGTTTCGGATGGCGGCTCGAGCCTTCCGAGCGAGAGGCCCTGCTTTCCCAACACGAGTGCCGAAGACGAGGCTGCGATGAAGCCGCGGCGATCGATGGTCATGTTCGGATGATTGGAGGTCGAGTATCGTTACCCCATCTTGCGCCCAACAGGACGCCGGTCGCTAGCGGGCGAGCGGGCTCTCCCACACGCGACAAAGCAGCTCTTTGAGCTCGGTGAACCGCTTCGCCCCGAGCTCGGTGCTCCACTCGCGTTCGACGCCCTGAAGGATGTCGACCATCTTTGCGTAGACCGCGCGACCGCGGCGCGTTAGGCGCACGAGCCGTGCCCGACCCTCGTCGGGCGCGTCGGCCCGGGTCAGGTAGCCGAGGGCCTCGAGGCTCTTCAGCAGTTGATTCATCGCCTGCTTGCTCATCCCCGCCCGCTCGGCCAACACTCCCGGGCGAACGCCATCCGGCCCGGGAAACTGCAGCACCGCCATGTGCGGCACACGGAGGTCGTCGAACCCGCCCGCGTTGAGCTCAGCGATGATCCTTCGCTGGATGGCCTGAGCCGGCATGCGCAGCAGGGCACCGATAAGCATGTCTTTCGTCTCGACCCGTTCGTTGGCGGAAAGTTGGTGTATTGACATTTTGGTAAAGTGGCTTTACTATCGACGCACGGTCAATTTAATTTACCATCGGAGCGTTCCGCATGACAACGCCAGCCCTAGCCTTCCACGTAAACCCTGGAGCCGAGACCATCGGGCTCGGTCCACTCACCATCAGGTTCCTCGTGACCGGCGAGCACTCGAGCGGCTCGATCGCCGCCTTCGAGCTGGTCGTCCCTGCGAATCGGCGTCTCGCGGCGCCTGCCCACAGTCATGACCACTACGAGGAAACGATCTACGGCATCAGCGGCGTGTTGCGGTGGACCGTCGATGGGCAACCGGTCGACGTCGGGCCAGGGGAGGCGCTCTGCATCCCGCGTGGAGCGGTCCACCGGTTCGACAACGAGGGGAGCGAGGACGCGAAGGTGCTCTGCGTCGTCACGCCGGCTGCGATCGGGCCGCAATACTTCCGCGACGTAGCCGAGGTGGCCCGCGCATCTGCGGGTGGCCCGCCGGACCCCGCGAAGATGATCGAGGTGATGCGTCGGCACGGTCTGACGCCGGCGCCGCCGCGGGCGTAGAATCTGGCATCACCCAAGGAACTACCCGGTCGAGAACACCCTCATGATGCGCAAAGCACTGCTCACCGTTGGCATCGTGCTGCTGGTCGTCGTGGCGGGTGGCACGGTGTTCGTCGCGTCGCGCCAGAATCTTCGTTTTGACGCGACGCCGTATCCTGGCGTCACCGCGTCGACGGATTCGGCGGTCGTCGAGCGTGGGCGGTACATCGTTCGTGACGTAGCGCCGTGCGCGGCGTGCCACGGCGATCCCAAGCAACGCGCTGCGTACGTGGCAGGCGCCGACGTCCCGCTGGTCGGTGGGTTCGAGTTCGCGATTCCGCCCGGCGAGTTCTACACGCGCAACCTGACGCCGGACGCGGAGACGGGGTTGGGGAGCGTGCCGGATAGCGCAATCGGGCGTGCGATGCGCTATGGGGTCGGCCACGACGGCCGCGCGCTGCTGCCGTTCATGGAGATGCAGGGGCTGTCCGACGACGACCTGCGGGCAGTCGTCTCCTATTTGCGCACGCAGGCGCCCGTGCGGAACGTGGTTCCACCGCACCACTTCAACGTGTTAGGCAAGGTCGTGAAGGCGACGGCGATGGCGAAGCCCGTTGGTCCAGCCACGACGCCGCCCGCGCGCGCTCCGCGTGGAAAGTCGGTAGAGACCGGCCGCTACCTCGTCGAGTCGGTAGCACTTTGCTGGGCATGCCACACGCAGCGCAGTCAGATGACTGGCGCCATGACGGGACCGCGCTTCGGTGGGGCGACGGGCTTCACGGAGTCCACCGATCCGACACATTCGTGGTCGCCGCCGAACATCACGAGCGATCCTGAGACCGGCCGTCTAGGTAAGATGACGGAGGACCAGTTCGTCGCGCGTTTCCGACAGGGTCGCCTCATCCCGGGCTCGCCGATGCCGTGGCAGGCATTCTCACGGATCAGCGAGGATGATCTGCGGTCGATCTATCTCTACCTGAAGAGCGTTCCGCCGGTGAAGCGCGATAACGGGCCGCCGGTGGTGGACGTCAAGAAAAGCTAGCCTAACGGCAGCTCCAGCATCACGTCACTCTGGCTGGAGGACGTGGGTCGGCCGAAAGCCCGGTCTTCGTCCTCCAGCTTGAGCTGGATGTTCATCGTCGCAGGTGCGAGGCGGCGGAGATTCGCGGCGGCGAGCACGTGTCGAGCGTCATCGCGAAGCTTGCCGACGACTCGAATCGTGAGTACGGCGTCCACCGGAGAATCGCCGATGAGCGCGCGGATCGTCGATTCCAGCGCGGTTGAGTCGACAGCTTCGAGGCGAAGCTCGCGCCTGACGAGCGGGCGAGCAGGAAGCTGGTGGAACTGCCAGTCGAGGCGTGTCTCGCTGGCGTCGCGTGTCAGGGTCACCATCATATAGCCTTTCGCCTCGTCCGCCTCGGCGACCGAGGTCCGTTCGATCGATCCCGGGTAGAGCACCGGCGTGGCGATCGGCCCGCCACGCAGGTCTCGCGTCAGCACCTGATGGCGATGGATGTGGCCGGACAGCACGGCACAGAACCCGGTCGGCAGGTCGCGCGCGCGGATCACGTCGGCCGCGGTGGTGAAGGTGAAGTCGTTAGGCCCCACCGTCGCGCCTTCGACGCACTGATGGATGCAGAGGATTCGCGCGTGGGCGTCTGCCGTGCGCCAGCGAGTTGCCGCCAGGAGGTCGACGAATTGCGTGCGAACGTCGTGGCGTTCCGATGGGAATCCTGCGACAGCCAATCGCATGCCTCGCACGTCCACCGTGAACGTGCGCGGGCGATCGAAGAGGTGAATGCGGGGATGCTGTGCGAACCTGATCTGCGGGATGCGGCCACGCTCGTGGTTCCCCGGCACGACGAACACCGACGTTCCGCAGTCCGCCACGCGCGCGAGCGGCTCGAACGCCTGCCACGCGACGCTCGTCGGGACCTTCGAGCGATGGAACACGTCGCCGCCATGGACGACCATGTCGACTTCGCCGGCGAGTGCCGGAGCGAGCGCCGTGGCGTAGTTCGCGAGGAAGTCATGTCCGCGCCGCCGCCGCTGGATGCGCGCGCGTGTCGGCAGGTCGAAACCGAGGTGGGTGTCGGCGAGGAAGAGTATCCGGATACGGTCGGCGGTCAGGCTGTCCATATGACAAAATACAGTGCAATATCGAGCGACTTGCCGGGAGCCTGATGACAGACCCATCGCAGGCCGCGACCGTTCTCCTGAAGCTCTACGAGCTGCGCACCGAACCTGCGCTCCGGCAGGCGCGGGCGTGGTTCGCGTTTGAGTTTCATCCCACCAGCGCCCGCGATGTCCTCGGCACGTGGCTCGGTCCGGGACACGAGAGCGCGCCGTACCGCATGGTGACGTCGTACTGGGACATGGCGGCATCCCTGGTAACCCAAGGTGCGATTCCGGCCGAGATGTTCAACGAGGCGAACACCGAGCACATCGCGCTCTTCGCCAAGCTCCGTCCTTTCCTCGCCGAAGTCCGCTCGACGACGGGCTATCCGGACTACCTCGCGAACATCGAGCGGGTCGTCGAGATGTTGCCAGCGCCCGAGGAGCGGATCGAGCTGTTCGGACGGTACGTGGCGCGGCAGCGTGCGTTGGCGGCGGAGGGAAAGCAGCGGCCGACGTATGGCGGCGATGCGCCGGCGCTAGAAAAAACGATGACCGAAAACGAATGACCCACTACTTATGACCCACGACGACTCCTTGTGATGTCATAGCGAGTTCTCAGTTTTGGGTCGTCAGTCTTTGGTTTTTGGTCATCGGTCGGACTGCTCCTAGTCTGTCCACTGGGTAAGCGCCGCCGCCCCCTGTCGCGACTTCGGCGCCGGCATCTCCGCGGGCACGCCGACACTCACGATCGCCACGACGCGCTCACCGTCGCGCACGCCCACCGCCGCGCGCGCGGCGGGATCCTCCAACACTGCGCCGGTCCGCATGTGCGTTCCGAGCCCGCGGTCCACGGCCGCGAGCATGATGTTCGCGATCGCCTGCATGCAGGCCGCGTAGTCCTCCTCGCGGACCTCCGGGCTCTCGTTCAAAACCATCGCCACCGCGATGAGGGCGGGGAACGCCTCGTACTCCGCGGCGGTCTTCTCACGCACGGCAGCCGCGGCATCCGGGTCCGGCAGTTTGTTCGCCTTCCGCTGCCCGAGTGCGAGACCGTAGCGCCGTCGGGCCTCGCGCCCGAGCACGTAGAAGCGCCAGGGCTGGGTAAGCTTGTGATTGGGCGCGAGGACCGCGGCGTCGAGGAGCGCTTCGATCTCCTCTCTCGTGACGGGGCGGTCCCCAAACCTCTTGATCGAGCGGCGTTGTGCTATCGCGTCAGAGACATTCATGGCGCGAAAGCTAACGCACCGCGACCCGATCACTTCATCCCGACGCCGTGCGGTCTCGCCGGTCCTGTCGGAAACGCCGTGTTGAAGTCCACCACCTGAAACGCTGGATCCACCGAGAGACCGTCATCGCGCACGTTCAGCACGTGCAGCTTGTGATCGCCCTCGAAATGGATCTTGCCCACGTCGTCCTCGTTCAGGAAGTAGTCCGACACGACGAGGCGCTTGTCATCGTGGGTGAGATGGACCGAATGCGGTCCCGAGTCCTTCCCGAAGCTCACCACCGAGACCTGCTTGAACTCGTTAGGGTTCGTGATGTCGAGCATCCCGACCTGCCCCGCCTGGAACAGGCCGAAGATGAGGCGCCGCCCGCTTCTCGGCATCGCGAGCAACTGGGTCATCCCGCCGCGCACCGGTACGTCCACGTGCGGCGTGATCGTCTCGCAGTCGAACGCCTGGACGACGCTGCCGTTGGACGGGTCCACCGTGTACACGAGGCCCGTGAACATGTTGGACGTGACGGCGCGCCCGTGGCTGTCGCCCGGAATGAGCTTCACATCCATAGTCCCCGCCTGGTCCGGCAGAAAGACCGTGCGCGTGATGCGCCGTCGGCGCAGATCCCGACGCCGAGCGGATGCAGCCAGCGGAGATCGCGTTCGAAGTGCGGATTCGAGGGCCGGCGATCACACGAGCGATTGCGGAGGAGGCCTTGACACTCACGATGGTTGGGGAGAGTCGGGCGGATTCGGCGTACGCCCACGAGCGCGAGGCGCTGCGCCTGTTTCGCGAGGGCGCGGCACCGGAGCACTGGCGCATTTGGAGCGCGGAGCGGAATCTCGCGTTCATCGCGGCCGCGCGCGGGCAGGTGGCGGAGGGCCTCGCGCTGCTCGACTCGAGCGTCACCGCTGCGAGTGCGGGTCTTGGCGGCGCCGAGCAGGCTGGGTATCTCACCGCGCAGCGGATTCCGTTCCTGTTGCGCCTCGGGCGTCTGTCGGACGCTGCGCACTCGATCACGGAGGCCGAGCGGCGGTTGGGGGCATCGTCGAGTGTGACGCGGGCGCACCGTGCTGACGTGAACCGGTACGCGGCGATGATCGATCTGGCGTTAGGCGACGTGTCGCATGCGGTCGATCGGCTGCGCATGGCTGTGTCGTTGAGCGAGACGCCCGGCGAATCGGCAGCGACGCCCGGGATCAATTCGTGCCTCCTGGGGGTTGCGCTGACGCGCGTCGGTCGGCGCGAGGAGGCTCGGCCGCTGCTCGAAACGCCGTGCGCGGCGTACACTGCACACGGACTGCCCGACGCGTTGATCCTGCAGTGGATTGCGGAAGCCCGGAACTAGCCGCTTCGTCCTGTTTTGTGTTCAACGACCTCGGGAGGCTCATGCGTCCCGAGGTTTTCATTTCTCAAATCCTAGCTCGCGAAGAGCGGAGCCCTCAGCGTTGAGGAGTGATCCCGAAACGACGCCCCGAATCGCGTGGAGTGCGTTGGAATGACGAAAATGGAGTCTGACCCCATACGGAGCATTTCAGCGCGACGGGCGGGCGGGGGTCACCGCCAGGAGGCCGCGGTCCACGAGCGTTGGTGGCTTGCGCCAGGTGCCGGCCTTCTCCCACGCGCGGGCGACGCCTAACAAGTCGCCATCCGTCCACGGGCGGCCCGAAAACTCGAGGCCGAACGGGAGGCCGCTCGCGTAGAACCCCGCCGGAACCACCACCGCGGGGACGCCGATCATGTTCACCCAGCTCGTAGCCGAGTGCGGGCCGTCGCTCAGGTGGCCATCCTGCGCCATCGTCTCGTCCGGCGGCGGCATCTGGATCGCCGGGTAGACGAACCCGTCCAGCTTGAGCCGATCGAGCGTTCCCACGTAGGCGTCCAGCATCGCCTTGCGCGGCGCGTGGTACCACCGCGCGGCGTTCGGGTCGGTCGCGAGCTGTCGCTGCTCGATGTGAACGCCGCCAATGTTGCGGAAGCCATCCTCCACACCGATCGACGACATGAACAAGGGCGAGCCCACCGCAGCGCGGTACTGGTCGGCCGAGTGGAATTCGGCGGGACCGAAGGTCGCGAGGAAGCGGTCGGTGCCGTCCTTCATGTAGGCGTACGTCGCTACCCGGCTCGCCAGCCGCGCGAAGCTCGTGGGCAGGATGCTGTCGGCTATCACGACCTCGGCGCCCGCGGCACGCAGCGCGTCAACCGCCTTCATGAACATCGCGCGAGTCTCCGGGCGCAGCGCCATGTTCGCGCCGACGCGGTAGCTCTCGGCGGCGGCGTCCGGGACGGTTACCGGAATGCCATGGAACGGCACGCCATCGCCGGCGAGGATGAACGCTGGCACGCCGAAGCGCTTGCCTGTGAGCGACCCGGCCTTGATCTCCGACTCGTAGGGCGGCTTCTGGGCCGTCGCCGGAGCGCCTAACGTGACGGCATCGAGGGAGTCAGAGCCCGCCATCACCGACAGGGCGATCGCGGCGTCCTCGGTGGTGCGGGCGATGGGCCCGGTGTTGTCCAGCAGCCAATCGAGTGGCGCGATGCCGGCCGTGCTCACGAGGCCGCGCGTGGGGAACACGCCAAACAGCGCGCTGGTCGCCGCCGGCATGCGGATGGAGTTGCCGGTGTCGGTGCCGTTGCCGAGCACCGCAAAGTTGGCCGCGATCGCCGTGACGACGCCGCCAGACGAGCCGCCTGGCGAGAAGCGAACGTCGTACGCGTTGCCCGTGCGGCCGAAGGAGCTCGAGCGGTTCGTGTCGCTATTGGCCAGGTCGGGCATGTTCGCGAGACCGACGATGATCGCACCCGCCGCCTCGAGCTTCGCCACGATCGTCGCGTCCTTGGGCGCTACCAGCTCGTGCCCGGGTCGCGTGAAGCCTTCCCACCCGGCCGTGGTGACCTGGCCTTTGACGCTCGTATTCGCCTTGATGACGATCGGCACGCCCCAGAGCGGACCATGGGTGCCGCCGCTCTCGGCGTCCTCGCGTTTGGCCGCGGCGAGCGCCTGATCGCGCAACACCGTTTCGATGGCGCCGTACACACCGTTGTAGCGGTCGATGCGGTCCAGGTGCCATTTGACGACATCGGTGACCGTGTACTTCTTGTCGGCGTACAGTTGCCGCAGGCGCGGTACAGTGACGTCGAGAAGGTCACGATCGACTCCGGCGTTAGGCGCCGCCGTGGCGGGGGCCGACCTGTCCTGGCACGCGGCGGCAACGGCGAACGTTGCGAGCGCGGCGATGATCGAGCGAGGGGTCATGCGCAGAAAGTATCGCGCCGAGGCACGGCGCGCTGCATCTCATCCGCTCGTCGCGAGCGGGTTGCGCCGATTGCCGCCGACAGGTCTCTTTGTCTGCCTCGCTCACGACGGCGGTTCGCCGCCACATCTACCAAGACCCATGAACAGGTACTACGAGCTGGGCCCCGACAAGCAGCTCAACGAGATTGTCATTGCTGGTAGCCACGATGCCGGGATCACGAGTGGCGACACCAACGTCAAAACGCAGTCGCTGAACATCGGCGAACAGGCGCACGCGGGTGTACGCGTGTTCGACCTTCGGATCGCCGCTCAGACGTTGCCAGGACAGCAAGTCGGTTTCCCCAAGCAGGCCGAGCTCAAGGCGTTCCACGCGAACCCGGCGGCCATGAAAAACGAAATCAAGTCCCGGAGCCTCGGCGGTGCGCCACCGGTCGATCTCCAGCGCACGAAGTTCAAGCTCGGCGCCGGGGACTTCGGGATCGGGCTCAACGAGATGCTCAGGGATGCCCAACGATTCGTGACCAGCCAGGATGGAGCGAAAGAGTTTCTGATCCTGAAGTTCGACAAATGTCTGAATTGGCCCCTCATCGCCGATGCGTGCAGGAGGGAGCTCGGAGACCAGATGTTCAAGCGTCACGTCAACTTGAACATCCAGAAGCTCAGAGACCTGGCCGGCCACGTCATTTGCGTGTTCTCGGACAAGGGGGTCATCGAGATCGCGCAGCACCGAAATTGGGGACCGATCCACGGCATCCTCGGGTTTACCAATCTTTCGTCGTCCAGCGTCGGCTACAGCGACGACTACCCCGGGCTCCAGTACTACGGGAAGGGTGGCACGTCGGTAACGAAACCGTTCGGCAAGCTGTCGCAGAACGAGAAAAAGCAGCGCAAGCTCATGGAGAGCGCGAAGCAGGCCGGTCCCGAGGTCATGGGCATGATGTACTGGACGACAACCGGGATCCTCGAGAGCATCGACGAGCGGAACGACGCGATGTGGGAAGCGCCTAACGTGAGGAAGCTCAAGGGGCTGTGGGCCCAGGGGCTCGCGGAGTACGTCTATCAGCGGAATCCGCTGGCCCTTCCGGAGGGCTCGCCAGCCATCGGGCCGGTTCGCAAGCAGAAAATGCCGAACATCGTCATGATCGACTTCGCGGATGAACGGAAATGCGCGGTGATCCGCGGGCTGAACGATCTGACCCCCGACCAGCTGGCCGCGTTGGGGGGCGACGCGTAGCGCACAGCGTAACCGGCGATCGCGCCACCTCCTCTTGTTAAGCCAGAGGAGAGAGCGTACTCTCCCTTGGTGGGCCAGAGGAGGGTTTCGGTGGCTGGTCAATCGTCCATCGTCCCGGGCACGCTCGAGATGCTCGTGCTCAAGACGTTGTCCCTCGCGCCCATGCACGGCTGGGGTATCGGGGAGCGCATCCAGCAGCTCTCCCAGGGCGTGTTCGCCGTCAACCAGGGCACGCTCTATCCCGCGCTCGAGCGGCTCCAGCGCGACGGGTTGATCTCGGCCGAGTGGCGGGTGACCGAAAACAACCGCCGTGCGCGTTACTACAGGATCACCCGATCCGGGCTCAGGCGCCTCGAGACGGAGCGTGAGGAGTGGGAGCGCTCCGTGCGTGCCGTCGATCTCATCATGCGAACAACCTGAGCGCAACATGTCGAAGCTGAGTGGATGGTTGTATACGCTGCGGTCGCTCGTGCGCCGCAACGCGGCGGACCGCGAGATGGCCGACGAGATCGCGTTCCACATCGAGCGACAGACGAGAAAGAACGAGGTGCTCGGATTGTCGGCCGAGGACGCGCGGCAGCGCGCGCTGCAGGAATTCGGCGGCACGACGCGATGGCGCGAGGAAGCACGCCGCGCGCGGGGCAGCACTCCGATCGACCTGGTCGAGCGCGACGTGCGGCAGGCCATCCGTGGTCTCGCGCGGAACCCGGCGTTCGCCGTGATGGCGACACTCACGCTTGCTCTGGCAATCGGTGCGAACGCGGCGATGTTCGGCATCGTGGACCGTCTGTTGTTGCGTGGGCCGGAACACCTCGCCGCGCCCGAGCAGGTCGTGCGCGTGTCTGTCACGCGCACGTTGTCCAACGGCAATGTCACCACGTCTGGCCTGCAGCCGTACGTGCTGTATCGCGGCGTCCGCGACCAAACGTCGGCTTTCTCAGCCGTCGCGACCTACCTCCCTCTGGACCTGAGAGTCGGCGTCGGTCTCGACTCGAGGCTCGTGCACGCGACGTATGCGACGCCGGACCTCTTTGCGCTCGCGAACGTCCATCCGGCGTTAGGCCGGTTTTATACGCCCGAGGAAGATGTGCCGCCCCACGGGGAGCCTGTTGTCGTACTCGGGTACAGCTACTGGCAGACCGACCTCGCCGGTGACTCGGCCATCGTGGGTAAGGTCGTCACGCTCGACGACCGACAGGTCCGCGTGGTCGGCGTGGCACCGCGCGGCTTCACCGGCGTGGAACGGGCGCCGATCGCCGCATGGCTGCCCATGAGCGCGCGGCCGGTCGACCCTCGAGCGGGCGACTGGACCACGAGCTGGCGCCCGGCCACGCCGGGCGTCGTCGTCGGTCGTCTGGCGGTTTCGAAGGTGCAAGCCGCCGCGCAGCTCACTGCCCTGGTGCGCCGCGAGTACGAGGGGCCTGACAAAGCGATGCGGACGGCGAACGTTCGAGTGCTTCCGATCTCGTACGACCTGGAGGGCGCGGAGCCGCGCGAGCTTGGCGTCGCTCGCCTCCTGGCCGGCGTTGCGATCGTGATGCTGCTCGTCGCGGCGGCGAACATGACGAATCTCACGCTCGCCCGCGCGCTCAGCCGGCGCCGCGAGCTCGGCGTCCGCGTCGCGCTCGGTGCCGGCCGATGGACGCTCGTGCGGCTCATGCTTCTCGAGACTATGATGATCTCGCTGCTTGGCGGGATGGTCGGGCTCGCGCTCGCGCACTGGGGCGGCGCGGTCGTGCGCGAGGCTCTGCTGCCTAACGTTGCATGGGACGAGCTGCCCGTGAATGGACGCGTGCTCGCTGTGACGATCGCTGCTACGCTCATCACGGGCGTGGTCGTGGGGCTGATCCCGGCGCTGCGCGTGAGCGGAGGCGATGTCGCGCTCGCGTTGCGCGCGGGGCGCAGCGAGAGTGCCGGCGGCGGCCAGGCGCATGGCACGGCGCGGGCATCGCTCCAGGTCGTACAGCTGACGCTGAGTCTCGTCCTGCTGTTCACCGCCGGATTGTTCGTCAGGAGTCTCCGGGACGTCCAGCAGCTCGACCTGGGCTACGATCGCGATCGCGTGTTGGCGGTGGACATCTCGTTTCCCCGGCTGGACTCAGGTGGGACGTCCGCTGGCGACGGCGGTGTGATGGCGAACCGTGCGCGGTACGAAGACTTGCTCACGCGGTTCGAGCGGGTGCCGGGCGTCGCGAGCGCGAGCATCGCGTTCAGCAGCCCGCTCTCCGCCGTAAACATCACGAAGCTTCGAATTCCGGGGCGTGATTCGGTACCGTCAGGAAAGGATGGGATGGCGCTTCTCGTCGCCGCCGCGCCTCACTACTTCGAGACGGTTGGCACGCGCATCCTGCGTGGCCGAGGGATCGAGATCAGCGACGTGTCGAGTGCGGAACCGGTCGTCGTCGTCAACGAGACGATGGCGCGTGCGTTGTGGCCGGGCGAAGACGCGATCGGCCGCTGCGTCGTGCTCCGTGTAGCGAACGGCGACGCCTGCGCGCGTGTGGTCGGGATCGCACGCGACGTCCATCAGATGACCCTAAAGGAAGACGCCCTGAACCAGGCGTACGTGCCGTGGGGGCAGGATCGTCGGTTGGTCGGTGGATCGGTGATGCTCGTTCGTGGCCAGTCCGACGCGAGCCGGTTGATTCCTCCACTGACGGATGTCGTTAGGCGGTCCGCACCGGGAGTCCGGTCGCTCCAGATCCGGTCCTTCGAGGAGCTGCTCGATCCTCAGGTCCGTCCCTGGCGCGTTGGGGCAACGGTGTTCGGGTTGTTCGGGGCGATCGTGGTGCTCGTCGCGGCGATCGGATTGTTCAGCGTGGTATCGTATCTCGTCACGCAGCGCACGCACGAACTGGGGGTGCGCATCGCGCTCGGTGCGCGGCGCGGTCAGGTGCTTCGCTTGATCATGGGGGGAGCGCTGCGTACCGCGCTCATCGGGGCGGCGCTTGGTGGGACGCTGTCGGTCGCGATTGGCCCGGCGCTGCAGCCACTGCTCTTCGACAACGCGGCGCGCGATCCGCTACTGCTCGCGGGCGTGGCGATCGGGTTGCTCGCAGTCGCGGTGGTGGCGAGCGCGTGGCCGGCGTGGAGGGCCACTCTGGTTGACCCGCTGTTGGCGCTGCGATCGGACTGAGCAAAAGCCGGGGACGGGCGACGGGCGACACGACGACGGACTTCCGAATTCAGCTCCGCGAAGCTCATTCTCATCTGGAGTTCGTCAGCGCAGAGGACACAGATGATTTCACCAACGTGCAGGGTCGTTCCGTCCGGCGACGCGTACGTCGGGCAGCAGGGATTCACCTACCTCGCCGGCCTGACGGGAAGCACTGTCGGCTCGTGCGGTATCTCCATGACGGTCGTCACGCTTCCCGACGGCGCGCGGGCGAAGGCGCACCTGCATCGCGGCATTGAGACTGCCGTGTACGTTCTCGACGGTGAGGCCGAGATGCACTTTGGCGAACGGTTGCGCGAGCTCGTGCGCGCCCGTGCGGGTGAGTACGTGTACATCCCGGCGGATACGCCGCATCTGGTGATCAATCGCTCGGGATCGCCGTGCCGCGCGCTCGTCGCGCACACGGCCGCGGATGATCAGGCCGGCATCGTTCTCCTGCCGGAGCTCGATGCGCTCGTGTAGCGCGCCTAACGCGGCTTGGGTGGCGCTTTCCGGGTCGCCTTCTGCTCGGCCATCTTGGCCTTGAACCGCGCCCGGATGTTCAGGAGCTCGTCGCTCACGTCCTTGTGGTCGGCGTTCTTCTTCGCGGCATCTTCGAGCAACTTGAGAATTGCGTTGTCGTCCTCGACGAGCGTCGGCTCCGCGGAGAGGCGTGTGTTGAAGCCGAAGTGCTCGCCCGGTACCATGACCATCTCGTTCCGGAGCGGGACGTCGCTCTGGGCGTCCGCCACGCGCACGACGACAAACTTCTTGCCGTGCTTCTCCATGTAACTCACGTGAAGGCCATCGGCGCTTTTCGGCCACGGCAGGTACGTGTGCTCCTTGCCGTCGGTGCCGGTGAACGAGGTGGACGAGGCCGAGAGATTCGGGAAATTCCGCTCGAAGCCGCCGACGTACATCAGTGCATGGCGCATGAAAAAACGGGGCGAGTAGGGTGAGTATTCACGACAGTCGCGATGCCACAGCAAGACTACGGCATCCAGCCGAGACCGCAACCACATCTGAGGTCGCATGCATCACCGAGCCGCCGAGCTGATCGCGACCCTGGCGCTGCGCCCGCATCCCGAGGGTGGCTTTTTCCGGGAGATCTTCCGGTCGGGGGCGCAGGTCGAGCCGGAGGACGGACGCGGATCGCGCGCGGCGCTCACGACGATCTACTTCCTCCTCGCCGAGGGCTCGGTCAGCCGCTGGCATCAGGTGGCCTCGGACGAGGTCTGGCACCTCTACGAGGGTGGGCCGCTCGAGCTCCTCGAGCTGACTCCCGAGGGTCACGATCTCGTCCGGCACCGACTGAGTCCGCTTGGCACCGACCTCGGGGCGCTCGTCTGCACCATCCCGGCGGGACACTGGCAGGCGGCGCGACCGCTCGGGCCCTATGCGCTCGTGGGATGCACGGTCGGTCCAGGGTTCGACTTCGCAGATTTCCGGCTGTTGGCAGCCAATCCCGATCTGGCCGGCGATGTCCGTACGAGGTGGCCAAATCTGGCCGCCCTCATCTGATAGACGGCGCGAACTGAT
>JAJKIV010000044.1 GCA_021154285.1 Gemmatimonas sp.
CATCGCCCTTAGAGATGCCAGAAGGTGTCGGTGAGACCCGCTCCGGCGAACACCGCCTCCGCCTCCGCAGGCGTAAACCGCCGCCAGCCTCGCTCGAGGCGCGGCCCGTGCCATGGTTTCGCCACCGTCCACAACTGCTCCGGCGTAAACACCGCGCCGCGATCCAGGCCGCGCTGCTCGCACCATCGATTCACATGCTCCTCCGACCGGAAGAGCAGCATCGTGCTTCACGTGAAGACGATGTTCTCCCACCAGCGCGCGGCCGGCACGGCGAAGTGCACCACCGCGTCGGTCGGCGCGAGCGCGCCGCGGCGAACCGTGAGCGTAAGGGCCGCGTCGCAATCCGTACACACCGTCTCGACGCCGCCATCCTGCCCGAGCATCGCGATCACACCTAACGCGTCCCACACACAGTTGCCGTAGTGCGATCGTCCGTCGGCCATGCGAGCGATGTGCGGGGTGGGCACAGCGGACAGCGGTGCGGCCATGAGGACGTCGTGCGTGCCCGGCTCGAGCACGATCACCCGGTTAGCCGCCAATCGGTCGTACGCGGCCGCGGCGTCGGACTCCGGCACGTCGAGCGCCGCGCCGGTGTCCGCGACACTCGGCGCCGTGCCGCTCGCGATCAGCTCGCGGAGAATGTGCAGCCGGACATCGTCGTCGGTCACTGGCCGCCCACGAGACTCCGGATCTGCTTCACCGCGTAATCGATCTTCATGTCGAATGCCTTCTTCCCCAACTCGGCCGAGGAGCGCCGGGCATCGCCGGAGATGCCGTTGTTGACCCGTTGTGCGGTCGAGTCACGCGGCTGGCCCGGTTGGCGGACCGGGTCGCCGAGTGCGGTCTTGACGAGATCCTTGCGCACCCATACGTCGCCGCCGAGGTACAACATCTCCGACGTGTCGGGGATCCCCGCGTGCGAGCTCACGGGGTAGCCGTTGTCGGCGAGCCACTTGTCGAAATCGGCTTGTGCCTTGATGTACACGTCGTCGCAGTAGTAGACGTGAATCCCCTGCGGGCCGTATTCGTCGTCGAGCTTCTTCGCGACTTCGCGATAGACGTTAGGCTGCCCGCCGCCATGGTCGCCCATGAGGATGACGTTCTTGAAGCCCGTGGCGATCGCCTGCTCGCTCACGCGCTCGAGGATGGCGGCGAGGATCTCGGGCGTGAGGCCGATGGTTCCGGGGAGCGCTGCGCTTGCGTTGTTCGGCGTGTACGGCAGCACGGGCATCGCGATGGCGTTGCCGAGCTTGAGCGCGATGGCCTTGACGGTCGCCTTGCCCATGAGCGTGTGGCCGCCGTTCACGTTCTGCGGTCCGCGCTGCTCGGTGCCACCGGTGTAGAAGAGCGCCGTGGTCTTGCCCGCGGCGAGCGCTTCCTTCACCTCGGGCCAGGTCATCATCTCGAACTCGACGAGCGGCTCTTTTGGCTTGGCGGTCTCGGAGACGAGTGTGGCGGAGGCGTCGGGAGCGGCCGGCGTGATGCTGTTCTGGGCGAACAGCGGTGCGCTGGCGAAGGCGAGAGCAGGCAACAGTCGAAACGACATGCGGTGCATTGGGGTCCTCACGGGGGCGTTGTCGGCCGGGAGAAAGAGCGTCGTCCGAGGCGAGTTCGCAAGACTGCCGGCGACGGGCGACGGGCGACTGGGAAACGGCGGCTGGCTGCTGGCTGCTCGTGCTGGCTGCTGGCTGACGCTGGCTGCTGGGATGAGCCTCCCGAGGGTTCACGCTCTTTAGCCCTCGCCCGTCGCCCGTCGCCAGTCACCTAACGCGCCACGTACAGCCCCCGACCTATCAGGCCTTTCGGGTCGTAATCCACGACCAGGCCATTCGTCTCGAACGCGCCGCGCATTTCATCGAGGGTGAACAGTCCGAGCTCGTGGACCTCGCTCACGTGCCGAGTCTGCCCGTTCTGCGTGATGTCGTAGTCGAAGTGGAGCCGCGAGAGTCGATCGTCGATTTCCGTTCGGGCACGACGCACGACTTGCAAGCCGCCGCTCTCGCCGACGTCCGTCGACGTGTACCCGTACGTCATGACGCCGGGTGGAAACCACGGCTCGACGACGATGACGCCGCCTGGCGCAACGTGATCTCGAAAGCAACCGATCGCGCGCGTCAGGCGATCGAGCGTGCGCAAGTAACCAATCGAGCTGAAGAGGCACATGACGGCGTCGTACTGGCGGCCGAGCTCGAAGTCGCTCATGTCGGCCAACGCGAAGCGGCCCGCGGGACTCTTGCGCTGTGCGATCTGCACGAACGTCGGGTCCAGGTCGACGCCGTCCACCGACAAGCCGTGTCGCTCAGCGAGCAGTCGCGCGTGCTCGCCGGTCCCGCACGCGACATCCAGGACCGTGTTCAGCCCAGGCCGCGCTCGCGATAGCACCTCGAAGAGCCGGTCGGTTTCCTCTTCGTAGTTCTTGAAGCTGGCGTAGATGAGGTCGTAGAGCTCGGCGGATTCGCTGTACATGTCTCGGGGACGGACGACGGGCGACGGGCGGTTGCTTAGAGAAACAGCGTTTTCCGACGTGCCTTCGCAAGGCAGGCGACTGGCGACAGAAAACAGCGGCGGGTTGCTGGCTGCTCGTGCTGGTTGCTGGCTGACGCTGGCTGTCGCGACAGTGAGTATCCCGAGTGTTTCCGCCTCGTAGCCGTCGCCAGTCGCCAGTCGCCAGTCGCCTAGTGCTCTTCTTCCCAGAGCTTCGGATAAGCCACCGGGAAGCCCGCGCTGTTCACGACCAGCATGCCCGCGTAGTCGAAGCGCGGCGCCTCATACCAGTATTCACTCTCCGTCCGCCGCTCGTACCGCTGTTCCAGCATGCTGACCTGTCGTGCCGCGACGTCGAGCCATGCAACCGGCACGTGGGCGGACTGGCCGATCCGCAGGGCAATGCGCCGGATCTGCAGCGCGTTCGTCGCCGGGGTGAATCCGAGGTCGACGTCCACACAATCGGGGAGGTCCGGCCCCGCCTCGCCGTTCAGGATCCACACCCCCCTCGCGGATCGACGAAGCCCGATGTCGACCTCCACTGAGCCTAACGACCCGTGGACGTGCGCGTCGAGCGTGCGCCAATACTGGTCACAGGTGACGCGATAGGCGAGCTGTGCAACGGTGCCATCATCGCGAAACGCGGCGACGCCCTCCAGTCGCCAACGCTCGCCCTCACGGACGAGGCGACACGCGTCGTGCCCGGGCGCATCCAGGCGCCGCCAGAGCATCGCCGTCACCGTGCTCGACCGCACCACCGCCGCCTCCGCCACCGTGCCTCCACCCGTTGTCCATCACCTTATCCCTCGCGCAATGCCGTCAGCGGATCCGTCGCCGCCGCGCGCCTCGCGGGTACGTAGCTCGCCACCAGCGCCACGACGACGAACAACCCGGACATCCCGGCGAACGTGAGTCCATCGAGCGGGCTGACGTTGAAGAGGAATCCCGCGATGAGCCGGGTGGCGGCCGCGGCCAGCAGTACGCCGACGACTACCCCTGTACCGGCAAGCCGCATGCCCTCGCGCACGACCATGCCCAGCACGTCGCCCCGCTGCGCGCCTAACGCCACGCGGACGCCGATCTCGCGCGTCCGCCGACCGACCGAGAACGCGATCAGGCCATACAGCCCGACGGCGGCCAACAGCAGACCCACCCCACCCAGCACGCCCGTCACCGTCGCCGCCATCCGCTGGGGGAACAGCACGATGCCCGTCTCCCGTCGCAGCGTGGTCACGAGCGGCGGCGGCAGGGCAGGGTCGAGCGACCGCACCGCGTCCCGAATCGTCGGTGCCAGTGCCGCCGGGTCGAGCGCCGTCCGGACGATCAGCCGCTGGTCGGGTCGCGGATACTGCGCGAGTGGCACGTACACGAACTCGCGCTTTCGCTCGGTAAGTGTCCCGTACTTCGAGTCGCGCGCGACGCCGACGACGAGCAGCCTGTCGCCATGGAAGCCGAGCGTTCGGCCGATCGCGCTCGCGCCGGGCCACAGGCGGTTCGCCAGCGTCTCGTTCACCACGGCTACCTTTTGCGACGTCGCGTCGTCCTGCGCGACGACGGCGCGGCCGACGCGGATCGGGATTCTCACGACGTCGAAGTAGTCGGGGGCGATGGCGGACACGCCAACGCGAATGCGTGCCACGCCGTCGTCGTCTCTGCCCGGTCCCTCGGGCCGGACGAAGTCGTCGCTGTTCGACATGGTGAGCGGCAGGATGTCGGTATACGACGTGGCTGTCACGCCCGGCATCGCGGTGACGCGCTCCCGCAGCGCGCGGAAAAAACGATCCGTCTTCGTCGAATCGTAGCCCCACGACTCGGCATTGAAGTACGCGGTCGTGACGCCGTTCGGCTCGAAGCCAGGATCGGTTCGGGCGCCGTCGTTCAGCGCTCGCGTGAACAGCCCGGCCGCCACGAGCAGCACGAGCGACAGCGCGAGCTGCGCCACGATGATCGCGTTCCCGGCGAGCGAGCGTCGAGCGCTGCTCGCGGCCGCGTCGTTCCGCAGACGCGCGGTGATGTCGCGACCGACGCCCTGAAGCGCCGGCGCCAGGCCGAACACGAGGCCGGTTGCCAGCGAAACCAGCAGCGAGAAGATGAACACACGAGGGTCCGGCGACAGCTCGAGCGAGAGCGACGTATCGCCGGGGATCGGAATTCGCTCGAGGGCGCCGGTCGCGAACCACGCGACCGCCATTCCACCGAACGCCCCGATCAGGAACAGCAGCAGACTTTCAGTGAGGAGCTGCCTGACGAGTCGGCCGCGACCGGCGCCGAGTGCGGTGCGCAACGCCATCTCGCGCTGGCGCGCAATCGCGCGAGCGGACAGCATCGAGCCGACGTTCACGCTGGCAATCACGAGGACGAGCCCCGCGGCCCCGAATAGCAGGGTCGTGAATCCCAGAAACGCGCGACGGGCGTCGTCAGGCAGACCGGTGAGGTCCGTGATGCGGATGCTGGCGTACCGCTTGTACCCCGGCGGCTCTTTCGTCTCCGTCACCCATTGCCCGGTGAGCCCCGTGAGCTCGCGCTGCGCGACCTCCCGACTGACGCCGGGCGCCAAACGACCGAACATCCAGAGCCAGGTGTCATCCGTGAGATCCGCACCCGGTCGCAGCTGTGCCTGCATCATGAGCGGCACCCACGCGTCGACCTTGAGCGGCGAGAACACGCCGCGAAATCCGCTGGTCGTGACCCCGATGATCGTATAGGGGTGGCCGTTCACATTCACCGATCGGCCGACCGCAGCCGTGTCGGCTCCGAGCTGGCGTTCCCAGAAATCGTGCGACACCACCACGACGGGGTTCGCGAGCGGCGTGCGATCCTCGTCGGGCACGAAGAATCGGCCGAGCGCGGGACGTTCGCCGAGTACGGAGAAGAAATTTCCGCTGACGATGTTCCCGTAGACCGCGTGTCCCTCGCCGTTGACGGCGATCGACAACGTGGTTTTGCTCCAGGCCGCGACGCCGGTAGCGGACCGCGCATTCTCGACGATATGCCGGTAATAGAGGTATGAGCCGGACACGCCTTCGCTGAAGTCGCGACTGCGACGCTCGAAGAGGAAGAGCCGATCAGGGTCGCTCGTGCCGGGAAGCGGCCGGAGGACGACGGCGTTGATGCTGCTGAAGATCGTCGTGACCGCGCCGCAGCCTAACGAGATGATCGCGATCGCGACGACCGTGAACACGGGGCTCCGCCGGAGCATCCGGATGGCGAAACGGAGGTCGTGGGCGAGGGTCTCGAGCACGCTGTCGCTCCTTGTCGTGGCAAAGGGCATGGTGAGCGGCGGCGAACGGAGCGCACGAACCGCGGCGCGTACGGCCTCCGCGCGTTCGACCGCGGCGGCGCGCGCCAGGGATGGAACCATCTGCATCCAGAGCCGGAGCACACCGCGCGTGCCGCCGCGCTCGCGTGCTGCTCGGGCCTGATCTCGGAAGAGCTCCCGCATGTCCTGTCCGAAGCGTTGCCGGAACGCGGAGGGGAAGAGTCGCAGGAGCAACGCGAAAGCGCGCTCCGATATCGGTGTGCCGCGCGGTGCGCTCATGCCGACCACCGCTCGACAAGTGCCTTCACCGACGGCGAGCTCACGAGCGCCCGCAGCCTCGCGATCTCGCTCGCGAGCACTCGGCCCCCGAGCGGCGTGATGCGGTAGTAGCGACGTCGCTCGTCATCGAGCTCGGGGACGTTGCGGCGGTCGGTCTCGGCAACGAGTCCGTCCGAAAGGAGGCGTTTGATCACGCGGTACAGGTTTCCGGGCTCGAGGGTGACCAGTCCCTCCGTTCGATCGCCAATATCCTGCACGAGCCCGTAGCCGTGCCGCTCCTGCTCGGCGAGGCTGAGCAGGAGCTGAAGGTCGAGCGGCTTGAGTGGGAGGAAGTCGCGTGGGGGGCGTGGCACGTCACCGGCCTGTTATGATCAATTTGATCATACGGGCGCATTGGTTTCGGGTTTCAGGCGGCAGGCGGCAGGCGACAGGCGGCAGGCGGCAAAAGGCGCGTGTCATTCCGAGCGCGGAAAACAGCAAAGGAGTTGTCATTCCCAGCGCAGCGCCGAAGGCGCGGAGGCGAGGAATCGCGATCCTCCCGGTAGAAGGCTAAGCCCTCGGTCGGGACGACGGCGATTCCTCGCTCCGCTCGGAATGACACCCAGCGTGACCCTAACGAGCAACGGACTCAACATCACACGGATTGTCGCACCGATGGGTTGTTGTAGCGCCAACGGGTGGGCGGGGGCCCGTGAGTTGCCTTGCGATGGACTCCCAACCGCTCCGGAGTCTCTCGTGCGTAAACCGATCTCGCCACGCCTTCATGGCGTCCTCGACTACATGACGTCGACCGCTGTGGCCGCCGCCCCGCTGGCGTTCGACTTTCCGAAGCCGGCGCGACGCCTGTTCGAGTCTCTGGCCGCGGGATATACGGGCCTCTCGGCTGTCACGAACTATCCGCTGAGCGTGAAACGACTCGCTCCATTCAAGGCGCATGGAGCGACCGAAGCGGCGATCGCGCTGGCGCTCCCGGCGATGCCGCACCTCATGGGCTTCAGCCGAAACCGCGCCGCGCGCAATCTGTGCTACGGCCTCACCGCACTCACGTTCGTCGTTGCCGCGTTGACCGATTGGAACGGAACGACACGGACTAGGGACTGAAACTCGGCACTGACGACTCACGACTGGCCATTGGCGTCGGGCGCGTTGGGCGTCGTAGCAGCAGCCCGCAGCAAGCGGCAGTAGCGCGCAGCCGTCGGCCGTCGGCTACCAGCCCAGCAGCCGCGCGCAGCCAGTAGCAGTAGCAAGCAGCACGCAGCGGCCGCTACGCTAATGCGTCCGGCGCTACCTGGTCAGGCGTCAGAGCGCCAGTCATGAGAGCGACTGTATCACTCATGCTGATCTTTTCTGGATTGAGAATGGCGATCCGCTTCCCGAGCCGAGCGACGTGAATCCGGTCCGCGATCTCGAAGACGTGGGGCATGTCATGCGAGATCAGGACGACAGACAGCCCGCGGTCGCGCACACGGCGGATGAGATCCAGCACCATGGAGCTCTGCTTGACGCCTAACGCCGCCGTCGGCTCGTCCATGATCACGACGTGCCGCGCGAACGCCGCGCTGCGCGCCACGGCCACGCCCTGTCGCTGGCCGCCCGACAGCGTCTCCACGGCCTGAGCCATCGAGCCGATCTCGATGCGCAGCTCGCGCATGTGCGACGTGCTGTCCTCGCGCATCTTTTTCTTGTCCAGCATGCGGAAGACCGACCCGAGCACACCCGGTCGGCGCAGCTCGCGGCCAAGAAACAGATTCTCGGCGATCGAGAGCGCGGGGGCGACCGCGAGGTCCTGATAGACCGTCTCGATGCCGGCTCGGCGCGCATCCATTGGCGTGCGGAAGTGCACCACCTGGCCGTCGAGGCGGATCTCGCCCTCGTCGGGAGCGAGCGCGCCGGACAGCGCCTTGATCAACGTCGACTTGCCGGCGCCGTTGTCGCCGATCACCGCCAGGATCTCGCCCGATCGCAGCTCGAAGTCACTGTGGTCGAGCGCCGTGACGTGCCCGTAGCGCTTGACGAGACCTCGCGCTTCCATGACGACCGTGGTGGCGTTGGCGGTGGCCATGTCAGCGCGCTCCGCGACGCGAGAGCTGATCCGTCGCCACGGCGAGAATCACCAGGATTCCCGTGATCAGGATCTGGTAGACGGACGAGACGCCCATGAGCGTGAGCCCGTTTCGAAAGACGCCGACGATCAACGCGCCCACGAGTGACCCGAGCACCGTGCCCCGCCCGCCGAACAGGCTCGTGCCGCCGAGGACGACCGCGGTGATGGCGTCGAGGTTCTCGGTCTGGCCGGCGTTAGGGTCTCCCACGCCGGTGCGCGCGACCGACAGGAGCGCCGCGATGCCGTACGTCACGCCGGCGAGGACATACACGGCCAGGATCACGCGCGGCGTCGCGATGCCGGTGAGGCGCGCGGCTTCCGGATTGTTGCCCACCGCATACACGTGCCGGCCGGCGGCCGTCTCGCGCAAGACAAACGCGGTGAGTGCGTAGAGGGCGAGCATGACGACGACGCCGTACACGACTGTCGTCCCACCGACGTGGAAGGTTCCGCCCAGTGCGTTCATGGCTTCGGGCAGGTCGGTAACCGTCTGCGCGTTCGAGTACAGCTGCGTGATGGCGAATGCGATGTTGAGCGTGCCTAACGTCACGATGAACGGCGGCAGGTTGATCCGCGTGACGAGCAGGCCGTTGAGGAGACCGAACAGCGTCGTCGCGCCTATGCCGACCGCGATCGCCAGCGGAGCGCTCACCCCGAGCTCGGCCGCGAGCTTCGTCATGACGATAGCGCCGAGCGCCATGACGGTACCGCAGGAAAGATCGACGCCGGCGGTGAGGATCACGAGCGTCTCCCCGATCGCTATCACCCCCACGACCATGACCTGCTGCAGCACGATCGAGAGGTTGTCGCCGGTGAGGAACCGGTCGCTCCGGGTGGCGAAGAACACGCTCGCGGCGACCAGCGCCAGAAACGGACCGACTGCGCCGAGCGCTCGGGACAACTACTTCCTACCGAAGCACAACGACATGCCCGTCGCGACGTCCTTGCTATCCACGCCCGCGACCGGCTTTGCCGCTATCAGCGCCACGCCGGTATCGGTGTAGCCGCTCGGCTTCTTGCCCGTCTTGATGAACGCGGCGGCCGCGGCGACGCCGAGCTCCGCCATCTTCACCGGATACTGCTGCGCCGTCGCGGCGATCGCGCCGGATCCGACGTCCCTGATTCCCTGACATCCGCCATCCACGGACACGAGCACGACACCCTTCTCCTTGCCGGCGGACTTGAGTGCCTTGTACGCGCCGGCCGCGGTGGGTTCGTTGATCGTGTAGACGACGTTGATGTCGGGATTTTTCTGCAGGCACGTCTCCATGCCCGTCTGCCCCTTCGTCTGGTCGCCATAACTGTCCGCCATGCACACCACCGCGCTCGGCCGGCCTAACGTGTTGATCGCCTGCTCCGGCGCCGCAAGGCCGAACCCTTTGAGGAATCCGTTGTGGCGCTGCGCGCCTACCGGATGGCCCGGGAGGAGATCCAGCGTCGCGATCTTCGGCGTCCGGCTACCTAACGCCGCCCTGGCATACTGGCCGATCAGCGTGCCGGCGCGATAGTTGTCCGTCGCGTACAGCGCGTCGGTGGCGTCTACCGGATCGGTCGGGCTGTCGAGCGCGATCACGACCACGCCTTTCTCGCGCGCCCTTTTTATGGCGGGGACGATCGCCTTCGAGTCGTTCACGGTGATCATGACGACCTTCGCGCCGGCCGCCATCATGTTCTCGAGCGCGGTCACCTGGCCCGCGTTGTCGCCGTCGTTCTTGCCGGCGCCGGTGATCAGCTTGAGACCGTTTGCCTGTGCGGCACTCTGCGCGCCCTCCTTCATCTTCACGAAGAACGGGTTCGTTTCCGTCTTCGTGATGAGCCCGATGACCGGTTGCTGCGCGTGGAGCGTGGCGGCGCTCAGGGTGAGCGCCGCCACGCAGGTGAGTCGAATTGTCAGCGATGCGCTCACAGGTTCCGGCGATTCAGCTCCGAGACCGCAAAGTCCGCCGCGCGCGCCGTGAGCGCCATGTAGCTGAGCGACGGGTTCTGGCACGCCGTGGACGCCATGCACGAGCCGTCCGTGACGAACACGTTAGGCGCGTCCCACACCTGATTGTGCTTGTTGAGCACCGAGTTATTCGGGCTCGTGCCCATCCGCGCCGTGCCCATCTCGTGAATGCCCATGCCGGGGTAATACTCGTCGTCGTACGTCTCCACGTCCTTCACGCCGCACGCCTCGAGCATCTCGGCCATGTCGTTCGCCATGTCCTTCCGCATGAGCCGCTCGTTCTCGCCGATCGCGCAATCGATCTTGAGCACCGGCAGTCCCCATTTGTCCACCTTGGCGTGGTCGATCGAGACTTTATTGTCGTGGTTAGGCAGCATCTCTCCGAACGCGCTGCCGCCCATCGTCCACATGCCCGGCTCCGCGGCCTTGTCCTTGAACGCGCCACCGACGCCCAGCTCGGCCACCGCGCTCGACCATCCGTCGCGGCCTGCGCCGCCCTCATAACCGAAGCCGCGCAGGTACGGTCGTTTCTCGCCGCCCAGGTTTCGGTAGCGTGGCACGTACGACGGGTTCGGCCTACGGCCGACGTAGTACTTGTCGTCCAGCCCCTCGACGCGACCCTGGGCGCCCACGCGGAAGTGATGATCCATCAGGTTATGGCCCAACTCTCCCGAGCTGCTCCCGAGCCCGCCCGGCCAGATGTCCGTCGCCGATCGAAGCAGGATCCACGTCGAGTTGAGCGTCGACGCACAAAGGAACACGACCTTCGCCGTGTAGTCCGTGACCTGGTTGGTGATCCCATCGAGCACGCGGACGCCGGTCGCGCGCTTCGCGTTCTTGTCGTACAGCACCTCGTTGACGATCGCCCACGGCTTGAGCGTGAGCTTGCCGGTCTTCATGGCTGCCGGCAGCGTGGACGACTGCGTGCTG
The DNA here is from genome assembly GCA_021154285.1 of Gemmatimonas sp. GTDB lineage: Bacteria > Gemmatimonadota > Gemmatimonadetes > Gemmatimonadales > Gemmatimonadaceae > JAJKIV01. Next base: position 11,002 of record JAJKIV010000044.1, read on the forward strand.
AAGTACGCCCCGTATGGACAGCCGAGCCAGCAGGCGTCGCGGTATTGGCAGGCGCCGCGCCCCGGCAGTGGCTGCGAGAGGTTCGCCGTGCGGGCCGAGATCAGTCGTCGCTTTCCGTCGAACTTGGTCGTTAGGCGGTCGGCGACCAGCTGCTCGGCGCAGTTGAGCGGCATCGCGGGTTGGAACTCGCCGTCGGGAAGCTGCGGCAGTCCCTCCTTCGACCCGGCGATGCCCGCGAACTTCTCGACGTAGCCGTACCAGGGCTCGATGTCGGCGTAGCGGATCGGCCAATCGGTGCCGAGCCCCTGCTTCGCGTTCGCCTCGTAGTCGATGTCACTCCAGCGGAAGCTGCAGCGACCCCACATGAGCGAGCGTCCGCCGACGTGGTACCCACGGTACCAGTCGAAGCGCTTGACCTCGGTGTACGGTGATTCCTCGTCGCTCGCCCACCAATCGAGATTCTTCTCGTTGAGCGGATAGTCGCGCTTGAGGACGGGGTAATGCTTCTCCATCTCGCGGGTGCGACCACCGCGGTGAGGATACTCCCACGGTCCCTTGGTCGCGTTCACGTAGTCCTTGATGTGCTCGATGTTCTTGCCGCGCTCGAGCAGCAGGACTCGCAGCCCTTTCTCGGTGAGCTCCTTCGCGGCCCACCCTCCCGAAATGCCGGATCCGACAACGATGGCGTCGTATGCTGTGGATTGCACGGTCCCTTCCGCGGCTGAGGACTCTGATGATTGCCTGAGACGCTTTCGATCCGCGCGGAACATGGCAGGAGCCGCGAACGACCGCCAGCTAGTCCTGTGCGCGGGCCGAGCGCCGTCCGACCGCGGCATGGTCGTCGTTCGAGTCCCTCAGTGCCAACGAGACCGCCGCGGTCCGCGAGTCGACCCCGAGCTTCTGGTAGATGTTGGCGAGGTGTGCCTTCACTGTTCGCTCCGCAATCTCGAGCTCCTCGGCGATCTCGATCGTGCGTGCGCCGCTCGCGAGCGAGCGAAGGACTTCGCGCTGCCTGGCGGTGAGTCGTGCCAGCTTCGGGCGATCGAAGTCCATGTCGGCTGGCGCGGCCATCTGCCCTGTACTCGCGGCCTCCTTTACTACGGGGTGGGCAGGAAAGGGCTGAGAGCCGGGCGCATACCGACGTACGAGTGCGGCGACCGCATGAGCGAGCACTCCAACTACGGCCAGGAGAAGCCCGACCGTGGCCGCCCGGTAGACTCCCCAGGCGAATGCTGCGCTCGCGCCGAGCAGTACGATGGCTCCGGTCGTGATCGCCATCGTTCCCCACTGCCACTCGGCGACGACGATCGCCTCGACAGTGAGCGCCACGTACAGCGTTAGGACAACAGGGACGATCGTCGCGGTCAGGCCGAGGAGAAAGACGAGCGTGGCCTGGACAGCGAGATAGCCTGCGATGGTGAAGCGCTCCCGCAATCGCTCGCCGAACCAGTAGACCGCACTGTGCGCCATCAGCGCGACCGCAACGGCCAGCGTCATCCCGAGGCTCGGCCGTCGATCAGCGACGGGCATCGACAGGTTCGACACGGTGTTGAACACGGCGACTGCCGCGATGCCGATCGCGAGCGTTCGCCCGAGACGTGTGTCGCGCATGCGGCGAAAGTGGGTTGATGCCCTGAATCCAGCAACCCTTCGTCTGAAGGACTAGTCCGTTCGTACGATGCGTCCTGTGATCCGCCGACCTACGGTTGCGCTCGTGCGCCTCGACGGCGCTACCGTCCTTCAAACGGAGCTCTCCCGTGAACGTCGCACGCATCAAGGCCGGCGCCCGGCTCGCTGCCGTCTGGATTCCGACGCTGTTTCTCGTGTTCGTGTTCGCTCCGCAGGCGTGGAACAAGCTATCCGACACGGGTGGTTGGGCGATCGCGTTCCGCCACTGGGGCTATCCGACGTGGTTCCGGATCCTTATCGGGTTCGTGGAGACGACCGCGGCGTTGCTGCTGCTCTGGCCTCGGAGTGCGACCGTCGGTGCGGCGCTCGTCGTTGCCGTCATGCTTGGCGGGACGGGGACGCATATCGTGAAGGACCACGGACGACATGTGACGAGTGAGGTCTTGCCGATCACGCTCGCGACGATCGTTCTCGTGCTGAGAATCCGCCGGGCGCGATCACGGCGTCGATCAAGGGCTCTGACCCCTTGATCGCCGAAAGGGCGTTTCGATCGTGTGACTATCGATCGACCTACCCGACGCGGATTCCTCGTTGAATCCGGTAGAGCCGCTACGGCAGGCTGGATCATGCTCGAGGTCCCCTGGCTCGCCGCGGTGGCGAGCTGCAGGCGCGATGACGGGAAGAACGCCGACGGCTTCGCCGCGCTCACGCCGGCCGAGGCCAGGGCGATGCAGGCCTTCGCCGCGCAGATCATCCCGTCCGACAAGGCCCTGCCCGGCGCCGACGAAGCCGGGGCGGTGCATTTCATCGACCGGGCATTCGGCAAGCCGTTCTTCGCCGACATCGTTCCTGTCGTGCGCGCCGGACTTGCCGACCTCGACGCGCGCGCACGAGCGCTCGGCGAGCGCGACTTCGCGTCGCTCTCGGCCGGGCGGCAGGTGGCGATCATGCGCCAGGTTGAGCGCACGCCGTTCTTCCTGGCGGCTCGCATGCTCGTCGTCGTCGGAACGTTCGCCGACTCCGCGTATGGCGGGAACAAGCGCGGTGCCGGGTGGACGATCGTGGGCTTCGAGCACGAGCCCACGTATGCGTCACCGTTCGGTTGGTACGACGCGCACGAGGAGGCGGACGCGAAGTCGGACGCATGACGCAGCGGACGTATGCAGAGGGCGAGACCGTCGATTTCGTGATCGTCGGGTCTGGTGCCGCGGGTGGTGTGCTCGCGAAGGAGCTCGCGACGGCAGGGTTCAGCGTCGTCGTGCTCGAGGCAGGGCCTTGGCAGCAGCCAAGCCAGTTCACGCACGACGAGCTGGCCGTAGAGCGCGAGAACGCGATGCTCAATCTCGCGTTCGAGCCGATTCAGACGATTCGAGGGAGCGAAGCGGAGCCGGCGCGCCGGAACGCGGGCAGAGCGCTCGCGTACCGGCGTGGCGTCGGTGGCAGCAGCGTGCACTTCGCGGCGAACTACTGGCGCTTTCGTCCGATCGACTTCAAGGAGCGGTCGAAGTGGGGCCCGATCAGCGGTAGTGGCTTCGCCGACTGGCCGATCACGTACGCGGAGCTCGAGCCGTACTACACGAAGGTCGACTGGGAGATCGGCGTGTCGGGTGCGCCTGGTCCGTTCGACCCGCCGCGCTCGCGCCCGTACCCGCTGCCGCCACTGCCTAACAAGTCGTCCGGCGTACTCCTGGAGCGCGGCGCGCGCGCTCTCGGGCTGCACGCGCAGCCCTCGCCGCTGGCGATCCTCTCGAAGCAGTACGACGGTCGCTCCGCCTGTCTCGCGTGCGGGCACTGCTCGTTATACGGGTGCGAGTTCGGCGCGAAGTCGTCCACGCTGGCGACCGTCATTCCGAAGGCCGTGGCGACGGGCACGTGCGAGGTTCGAGCCGAATCCACGGCATTTCGCGTGGAGACGAATGCCAGGGGACGCGCGACCGGCGTGATGTACTGGGATCGCGAGGGAAAGGAGCGACGACAGCGCGCGCGAGCGGTCATCGTCGCGGCCAATGGGGCCGAGACGACTCGACTATTGCTCCTTTCGGCGACGCCGGCTTTTCCGCATGGGCTCGCGAACTCGAGCGGGAACGTCGGGCGCTACATCATGTTCAACGGGCACGCGTCCACGTTCGGTCGGTTCGACCACCCGCTGAACGAGTACAAGGGGCCGGTCGCGAGCCGCACGGTGCACGACTTCTACGACGCCGACGCGAAGCGCGGCTTCTACGGTGGTGGCGGCATCGACGCGCGGTTCAACTACCAGCCGATCGGTTTCGCGTTGGGCGTGCTGCCTGACGACGTGCCCACGTGGGGACCCGAGTACAAGCGTGCGCTGGCCGAGTACTTCACGCACTCGGTGCGGTTCTACGCTCACATCACGTCACTGCCGGTGGCATCGAACACGGTGACGCTGGATCACGATAATAAAGATCGTTGGGGGCGTCCGGGTCTCTGCCTGACGTACACGGATCATCCGGACGACATGAAGGCGAAGCAGTGGTTCCGCGACCGCACGGAGGAGCTCATGCACGCGGCGGGTGCGACGCGGGTGTGGACCCAGCCTATCCTGCCTATCGACGGCGGCGTGCACCTGCTCGGGACGGCGCGCATGGGCGACCACCCTCGCGAGTCGGTGGTCGATCGGTATCACCGGGCGCACGACGTGCCGAACCTCTTCATCTGCGATGGGTCGAACTTCGTGACGTCCGGCCGCGGCCAGCCGACGATGACGATCCAGGCGCTCGCGTTCCGGGCGGCCGAGCATATTGGGCGGTTTGCGAAGTCGCACGAGATCTAGGCGACTGGCGACTGGCGACTAGTCCCTAGTCCCTGAGCCGACGCACATTAGCCGGATGCAAAGCGCGCATACCGGTCTCTATGTGGTCATGGGCGTCTCGGGCAGCGGGAAAACTCGCATCGGTGCCAGCTTCGCGAAGGCCATCGGCGTCCCCTTCCTCGAGGGCGATGACTACCATCCGCCCGAGAACGTGCGGCGAATGGCGTCAGGCATTCCACTCACCGATGAGGACCGCGCCGGATGGCTCCAGACACTCGCCGCGCGAATCCGTGACGCGAAGGACGCTGGCACCGGGCTCGTGCTCGCCTGCTCGGCCCTCAAGCGAGCGTACCGCGAGATTCTGCGTGACGCGGCCAGGCCGGAACTGCTGCGGTTCATCTACTTGCGAGGAACGCGCGAGGTGATCGGCGAACGGCTTCGCGCGCGGAAGGGCCACTTCATGAATCCCTCCCTGCTGGAGAGCCAGTTCGAGGCGCTCGAGGGACCGGCTGTCGACGAAGGCGCGTGGGTGTGCGACGTCGAAGGCCCGGCAGGCGAGATCGTGGCCAGGCTCGTCGCGAACGCGTCTGTATGACGCCACAGGTGCGGCTGCTGGTCATCGCGTTAGGCGCGGTCACGCTGCTGATCGTCATGATCGCCCGCTTCAAGGTCCATCCGTTCGTCGCGCTCACCCTTGCGTCGCTCGGGCTGGGTGCCGCGGCTGGCATGGACCCCGCTGCGGCCGTCAAGGCGTTCCAGGATGGCGTCGGCAGCGTCCTCGGGTTCATCGCGGTCGTGGTCGGGCTCGGGACCATGCTCGGGAAGCTGATGGCGGAGTCGGGCGGCGCGACGCGCATCGCGACCACGTTGATCGACCGCTTTGGCGAGCGTCGCGTACACTGGGCCATCATGTTCGTGGCGTTCATCGTGGGCATTCCGGTGTTCTTCCAGGTGGGGTTCGTTCTCCTCATCCCACTCGTGTTCACCATCGCGCGTCGCACGGGGCTGTCGCTCGTGAAGATCGGCATTCCGCTCGTTGCGGGCCTCTCGGTCGTGCATGGCATGCTGCCACCGCATCCGGCGGCGATGCTCGCGGTGGGCGCGTTCAAGGCGGACGTCGGCCGTACGCTGCTGTATGGGCTAGTCGTGGGTCTCCCGACCGCCGCACTGGCCGGGCCCATCTACGCCGTGTGGATCGCTCCGCGCATCGTGCTTCCCGCGCACAATCCGCTCGCCGCGCAGCTCGTCGGCGTCGCGTCCGAGCCCGCCACGTTAGGCGAAGCGGATCGGACGCCGGGCTTCGGCATCTCGGTGTTCACCGTGCTCATCCCGGTCGTGCTGATGCTGCTCGCCTCGGCGGCGGACGCGACTCCCTCGCTAAATCCTGGCCTGCGCTCGGGACTTCACTTCGTGGGGCAGCCGATCGTCGCACTCCTGCTCGCGCTGCTGTTCTCGTTCTGGTCACTTGGCCGGCCGAGGCGCTTTACGCGGGAAGACATCATGAAGTTCTGCAACGACTGTCTGGCGCCGACGGCGACGATCGTGCTCGTGATCGGCGCCGGCGGTGGGTTCAACGCGGTGCTCGTGCAGAGCGGAGTAGGGCGGGCAATCGCGGACCTCGCGAGCGGCTCGCACACGTCGCCGCTCATACTCGCATGGAGCGTGGCGGCGCTCATTCGCGTCGCCACCGGCTCGGCGACCGTCGCGATGACGACGGCGTCGGGGATCGTCGCGCCGATCGCGATCGCGACGCCCGGCACGCCCCCGGAGCTGCTGGTGGTCGCTACCGGAGCCGGCGCGCTCGTCCTGTCGCACGTGAATGACTCCGGCTTCTGGCTCATCAAGGAGTTCTTCAACATGACCGTCCCTCAGACGCTCAAGACGTGGACGGTGTCGGAGACGATCATTGGCGTTGCCGGGCTCGCCTTCACGCTCCTTGTAAGCCTCGTCGTGTAACGGAGTAGTATGGCAGGCGAGATGCCATCGGTCGCGCTAGTCCTGGATCCCTAACGCGATGCCAGCATGTGAGCCACGAGCCAGGTTAGGAACTACTCCACGCCGCCGGCCTCCTCGATGAGCCGGATCGCTGGCTCACTCACGAAGTTGCGATGCGCGAAGCGGCGGCCCCACGAGAGGGCTGTGACGTCGCGGTACTCGTAGCGTGTCGGATCCTCGTATCCGGGATGCAGCCGCTTCCAGATCGACGCGCGCACGTTAGGGTCCGCGCCGCGCTCCAGCAGGAGCTTCGTGAACGGCGCCACGAACGGCCCGCGATTTCGACGGTTCATCCAGAAGTTCGGCTGCGACACCACCGTCGAGAACAGCGCCGTGTAGCCACCAAACCCGCTGGCTCCCACGGCCGACCGTGCGTTGACATCCATTCCCTTGTCGAGCAGCCAGATCGCGATCTCCATCTCGTCGTAATCCGCGCACATGTGGAGCAGCGTCGTGCCGCCTAACGGGGTCCCCACCGTTGCATTGATCGGGTCCCTGCACCCCATCTCCGCCGGAAAGATCTCAGTGTTCGAGAACGTTCGCGTGAGGAGCTTGGGGTCGCGCCGCAGATGCTCCTCGAGCAGATCAACGCGGCCGCGGTGAACGGCCATGGGCGCCGTGTCGGGGAACACGACGCCGTGCTGCTCGTACATCGCGAGAATCGCGTGCTTCGCGGCCGGCTTGCGGGAGTCGGTCTCGAGCACGATGTCGACCGGCGCGAGCAGCTTACCGTGTTCGTCGTACACCCGCGCACCGCGCGACAGCGCGAACGCCGTCCCGTCCGCGCTCAGCGTGTACGCGGGCCCACTAAGTGCGCCGTCGGGCAGTGGCGGATTCCCGAGAAAGCCGTGGAGCATCGTCGCCGTGGCGATCTGGCTCTGAAGCGTGGCGCGATCGATGGCTTTCTCCACGTCTCGGGCGCCGAGCTCGTAGAGCATCCGGATAATGCGGTCGCGGCCGATGTTAGCGGCGTACGACATCGGTGGACCCCAGTTGCATCCTTTGCGAATGCGCGCGTCCTCGTGGATCAGTTTCGGGTTGCGCGTTACGAGATCGCGCACGACGTCAATGTCGTCTCGCCAGATCGCGTCGATCAGCTGCGCGGACTGCACGAGCCGTGTCCAGCTCGACGCGTCGTAGCTTCGGGCGAGCACGAGCTGCGCGTCCGCGAGCTTCGCGGCGGCAGGGTCGGGCGAATCGGGGTGTCGCTCCCGCAGCTCGGCGACGGCTTCGGGGTCGCCGGCGTTGATCGCGCGGAGGAGGTCCTTCGCCTGGTGCTTGAGCTGGTCCAGGTCAGGACGGACGGGCAGGTGACGCACGGGCATGACGAGCCTCCTTGTGGAGCGCCCGGGTCCGCTGGCGTGGGCAAAGGAGGTTCGAATCACGTTTGTCATTCCTCGCTACGCTCGGAATGACGTCAATGACACAGGTGGACTCGGTCCTTCCCGCGGACGGGCGGCGCCCTGCGCGCCACCGCGAAACTGCGTTCGCGGCGCCTTGTCACGCAAGATCGACCCGACGCTCAGCGCGACTTTCGAGTCGTCGCCTTGGGCCAATACCCGAACTCCGGCGCGTAGCAGGCGCCCTCGAGGTCGGCCACGCGATCGCGCATGTACGTCTGCGCATCCGCGATCGCCGCGTTGTACACCGACGGCGCAATCTCCTTCAGGAAGAACTCGAGCAGGAGCCGCGCCTGGAGCTCGCCGATCTCTTCGTCGAGCTGCTCGGCGGCATAGCGCCGAATGGAACCAACCGCCTTTTCGGCGACATCGTGAGGAAGTGCAACAGGCATGCGATGTGAATCAGTCGTTAGGCGTGTCACGCGAGGTGCAGCTCGCGCAGGATCGCTCGAAATCTCGGATGCGCGTGCAGCGACGAGAACAGGAACGAGCCCTTGAGACCGAACACCGGTCCCGCACGCTCCTTCACGGCGCGCTCGAGCCAGTCGATCGCCTTGTCATCCTGGCCGAGCCCCGCGTACACGTAAGCGAAATGGTAAGGCGATACGTACGTGCTCTCCGCCCTGGTTTCGAGATCGCGCAGCGCTGCGTGCGCTTTCGCGTGATCGCCAGCCCTCGCGTACGCCGCACCGAGCTGGCCTAACCACTGCGTGTTATTCGGCGAGAGCGCAACCGCTCGCTCGATCTCGGCGAGGCCTTCCCGCGTGCGACCGGAGAGAACGTACGCCCATCCGAGCGTCACGCGCGCACGATCCTCCGCGTCGTGCACGCCGACCGCTTCCTCCGCTCGAGCAACGGCTTCGTCGTATCGTCCGGCGCGGAGGAGCGCCGTCGCGATGTCGAGACCGTGTGCCAGCGGGTCGAGCTCCTGGGCGCGCTGCAGCAGCGCCAACGCGTCCTCGTAGCGCTCGAGTCCCGTGCACAATCGTCCGTACAGATCGTACGCTTCCGCGCTGCTCGGACTCAGCTCGATGGCGCGCTTGAACGCGCGCTCCGCACCCTCCCAATCCAACTCGCGCGCGGTCTTGAGGTGGCCGAGCGTGCAGTGCGCGGCGCCGAGCTCGGGATCGATCTCCAGCGCTTTCGCCACCGCGTGTGACGCGCGCTCATAGGCGACGTCGGGCGTCATCGCGCCCGCCTCGGCGAGCTCAGTGTATGCCATCGCCGCGTGCGCGTATGCCAGCGCGAAGGTGGGATCGTGCTCGATCGCGTGCTCGAAGAACTCGATCGAGCGACGCAACGGCTCCGGCGTGAACTTGATGAACCACCGACGCCCCTGCAGGAAGAGCCGGTACGCCTGGACGTTCGTCGTTGGCTCCCGGCGTACGCGTGCCTGCTCGTCGCGCGACAGCTCGGCCTCGAGCGCGGCCGCGATGTGCAGCGCGACATCGGTCTGGATCGCGAAGATGTCCGTGAGCTGGCGATCGTACGTCTCAGCCCAGAGGTGTCGGTCGGTCTCCGGATCTATCAGCGTCGCGACGATCCGCACGCGGTCGCCGGCGTGTCTGACGCTCCCGTCCACCAGCGTCGTTGCGCCGAGTCGCGTCGCGATCTCCTTCATTGGCTGCGAGCGGTGCCTGAAGGGCAGCACCGACGTCCGCGAGATCACGCGAAGGGCACGGATCTTGGACAGGTGGGCGATGACGTCCTCGGTGATGCCGTCGGAGAAGTACTCGTTCTCCGGAGACCCGCCCATGTTGAGAAACGGGAGCACGGCAACCGACGACTGTCGCTCGCTGCGCGACACCGGCTGCCTAACGGGCGCAACGCGAAGCTCGTCGGCGAACGCCATCACGCTCGGGTCGGGCTCGAGCTCGAGGTCCGCGCGCACGCGCTGGGTGTGCTCCGTGGCATGCTGGATCGCACCGGCTCGGTCACCGGCGTCATCGAGGGCGCGCATCAGCTCGCGCGCATGCGCCGCGGAGTGTGCGTCCGCAGCCACCAGACGACGGACAGTGCCGACGCGGCCATGCACGTCGCCGGCCTGCTCCTGCGCGCTGGCGGTCGCGCGCAGCGCGCCCGTGTACGCGTGGGCGAGCTCGGTGCGACGCTCGTCGAGCCAGTACCCGAACTCGGTGGAGTCGTCGAGGTGGAACCCGTCGAGCAGCGCCCCGGTGTAGAGCTTCACGACGCGCTCCGAATCGCCCGCCGCAATCGCCGCGCGCAGGTCGTGCAGGTCGCACCTAACGAGTGCAGGCACGAACAGCAGGCCGTCGCCGGTGGAGGCAATGGCGCCGTCACCAAGCGCCGAACGCAGCACGTGGACGGCGAGGTTGAGCAGGCGCCGAGCGTTCGTAGCATCGCGCTCCGGCCAGAGCATCGCCATCGCCCGGTCTCGCGAAAGCGGCTGCGGCCACGCGGCCACGATCATCGCGAGCAGGGCGATCCGGTGCCGCTGCGCGGGCGGTCCGTTGAGGGGTCTATCCCCGGAGCGGAGCGACGCTCCTCCGAGGAGCTGAACGGTGACGATCACGTCGTTCGACAGCTAATCCGTAGCTAATTCCGAGCAACGGGGCAGCTAACCGCCCCGCTTCATGTTCCCCGGTGAGCTCAAGGAAGATGCCTCCCTTTGGACGAGGGCACCATGAGAATCGCAGTGGTCTTGCTCGCCGGCACGGCGCTGCTCGCCGGTTGCCGCGACGAGCGAATCACATGGGACGCGATGAACGATAAGGCGGACGGTGTGTCGTGGACGGCAAGCCGCGCCTACGACGCGCCGAACGCCGAGGTCAGCAGGGAGCTCGCCGCGCTCCGGCGAGTGAGTGTGAAGTTTCGGCGCCTGGAAAGCGCCAAAGCCGCCGGGTGGTCAACCGAGATCACGGGATGCATGAGCGACCCGAAGGCCGGCGGCATGGGCTACCACTACGGGAACCCGAAGCTGATCGATGGCTCCGTTCGCGCGGACGAGCCGGAGCTGTTGTTGTACGCACCGGAGAAGGATGGCGGAATGCGCCTCACGGCTGTGGAGTACATCGTGCCGCTCGGCGCGTGGAGTGCGCCGAAGCCGCCGCGTCTCTTCGATCACGACTTCGCGGTCAACTCCACGTTCGGCGTCTGGGCGCTGCATGCGTGGGCGGAGCACAACCCGAACGGAATGTTCGCGGACTGGAACCCGAACGTGTCGTGTGACCATGCGCCGGCAAGTCGATGACCGCAATTAACCCAGGCGGGACACCACGATGCCGAAATACATCATCGAGCGAGAGATTCCGAACGCGGCTGCGCTCTCGTGGGCGGAGCTACAGGAGATCGCACAGCGGTCGTGCGAGGCGCTGGTGCAGCTCGGGACGCACATCCAGTGGGTCCAGAGCTTCGTGACCGAGGACAAGATGACGTGCGTGTACATCGCCGCGAATCAGGATCTGATTCGCGAGCACGCGCGGCGTGGAGGTTTGCCGGCCGACCGCGTGCTCGAGGTGGCGGCCGTCATCGATCCGACGACCGCCGAGCCGAAATGAGCTCGATCAAAGGCGTCGACTCTGACCCTTTGATCCTACGGGCGATCGACCTTGGTCAGGTACAGATCCAGGGAGCCGAACGAGAGCTGCGACTTCATCTGCACGATCATGTGGCGGTCGTCGTCCGAGATCCACAGCTCCGCATGGCCAGACTCGGAGAACACGCCCTTCGTCTTGATCACCGGCTGGATCACGACGGCGTCGAAGGTGCCCGCCGGTACTTTCACCCGTTCGCGCCGCAGCACGCGAATCGTCACCGGGTTGCGGTCGGGCTTGAAGTAGCGCTGGAACTCGTACGTCTTTCCGACCTCGAGCGGCACCGTGCGAACGAAATACACGAACGAGCCGTCGTCGAGCGGATCGGCGACCGAGGGCTGTTCGGGTTCCTGGTCGCTCAGGTCATCGTACGTCCGGCGCTCCGGGTAGATCTCGTAGCGATGCTGGCGCTCCTTCGTGCCTTCGTTCTGGTCCTGGTTGAAGCGCAACGAGGCGAGACTATCGGTTGTGAACCAGCTCTCGAAGGTGTCGTCGACCTTATAGAACGGGATGCCGCCATTCAGGCGAAAGGTCGTGTGATATGCGGGCCGGCCGCGCACGGTATCGATGCCGCGGACTTCCATCGATCCGGTCCCGACCTTGATGGCGCCGAAGAACACGTCGTACGAGAGACGTTCCCCGGGAACGAACGGTCGCGAGACGGGTGTCGTCGTCGAACCGGTTGCCGTCTGTGCCTGCGTGGCAGACGCCACGCTCATCGTCACGAGCCCGATCGCGATCAGGCTCGTGCACCGCTCTTTCCCCATAGCTCTTCTGTTCCTCAGCTCGATCGTGGGTCATGGGTGTCCATCGGACGTCGTCTCGTAAGATGCCGTCGCGTATTACGAGGTCGGAACCGCTGCCCTCCTGATACCCCGCCATGCCCCGATCGCTTTCCGGCGGGGTCGACGAGGAACGAGCCCGCACGGCACCTCGCCGTGCGGGCCCGGATCACGTCGATAGCGTGAACCCTGGCGTTGCTCAGCTCGAGGTCGAGCCCGATCCGCCTGACGTGCTCGCGCCGGTCGTCGTCGATGACCCCGACGTGGACGATCCGGCAGTTGCGCCGGAGGAGCCGGCCTTGCCGCGGTTCTTCGACTCCGAACCGCTCGTCGACTCCCGGCTGCTTCCCTCGCGCTCGGTGCCGCGGCTGACCTCGCGATCCGACGAGCCGCTCGAGCCTCCGCTGCTTCCGCCCCGGTTGACGCGGATCTGGTTGTGCACCTCGTTCACGCCCGATATCCCCTCGACGAGGTCCTCGACCATTCGCTTGGTGCGCCGTTCGTCGACGGTGCCGGTGAGCGTCACCTCGCCGTTCCGCACGCGCACTTCGACCTCGCTGGGATCGATCTCCGGATGGCGGGTGAGCTGCTCGTTGACCTCTTCCTCGATGCGCTCATCCGAACGGCGATACCCCTTGGGGCCACGTCCAACGTGTGACTGGCGGCCTCCTTGCATGCCGCCTTGCTGTTCGCCGTAGTAGCCACCGGACTGACGATCGTACTCACCGCCGTACTGACCGCTGTATTGACCGCCCGAGTACGAGCCGGCACCTCGCCCTGCGTTTGCGCCACCTAACGCTCCGTAGCCGCCGCGCTCGCCGTAGTCTCCGGAGCGGCCATATCCGCCGCCGTAGCCCTGGCCCCACTCACTGCGGACGCCGCCGACGTTGCCGGCGCCGGGCGTTCCGCCGCTGAAGCTCCCGGCACCGCCACCGATGTTCCCGACGCCACCGTAGCCGCCGTAGCCACCACCTGCGGACCCCCCACCCTGGCCGGTGAAGTAGCCGCCACCACTGCCGCCCTGCGATCCAAAGTTCCCTTGGGAACCAAAGCCACCCTGGCCCTACCCGCTGGACGCGTCGGCACCGCCGCCGCCGTACAGGTGTTGCGATCCCCAGCCGCCGCCCTGCGATCCGTAGCCGCCGCCTTGGCCACCGCCATACTGACCGCCGGCCTGGCCACCGCCGTATCCCGGGTGGTAGCCGCTCTCTCGATTGAAGTCCTCCCTCCCTCCTCGGCCGTAGCCTTCTCTTCCACCGCCATACCCTTGGCCGCCGTAGTTCTGGCCGCTGTAGTTCTGACCACCGTAATTCTGATCACCATGACGGCTCTGGCCAGAGAAGCCGCCGGCTTGTCCGCCGTAGCCTCGACCTTGATTGCCCTGGTCGCCTTGGTTGCCTTGGTTGCCCCAATCACCGCCCTGCGATCCGCCGTACCCGCCACCTCGTCCTTCGAAGTCGCGACCGCCACGCCCGTAGTCATCCTGCGCCATACCGCTACCTCCAACGCCAAGCACGTCCGAGTGCGCCGCGAGACCATCTCACGGCGTGGTGATGGAGCGCAACGCGACCTCAAGAAGCATTCCGAGAGCGTCAGAGGTGCGCGAGTAGTCGATGCGATGCATTGCGATGCATTGCGATGCATGGCGACTCGTTAGGCGGCGATCGCCTCGACAATTCAGACGTAGAGATGCCCTTCACGCGGATAGCGCGTATGTCGCGCGATGGCATCGTGATCCACGGCCGCGAACGCTTGTGCTCCGCCGAGTGCAGCGAGTACGGCGTCGATCGCGTCACCGCCGGGATCGCGCATCATCACGCGACGGTCGCGATCGCCAATGCGCACGAGGCTGGCGATGCCGGTCATGATTGTGCGGCGCACGCTTCGGCGCCGTCGAGTCAGCGGCCCGCCCGCGGGCTGCTTGTAGTTCTGCGACGGAAGTCCGAGGCGCTTGAGCGTCGACGCCGGGCACGCTTCCACGAGCACGCGGACCGCCGACTCCAACCGCGCGTATTGAAACGGAAGCACTGCTGTCGCGCGGTCGCGCCGCAGTGGGCGAAGCACGCTGTGCATCCCGTGCATTGTCTGGTAGATAATCCGGTAGTGATACGGATCGAACGGTGCTCGCGCGTCGATGTCGGTCTGGCGACGAATGTGCATCTTGGGCCCGAGCGTGCGGGCGCGGCGCACGCACTCGAGGCCGAGCCCGTAGTCGTCCGCGCGGTACTCGCGCACGAGGGCGAGCTGGCGGGGCCACCGCGAGCGAGCGGGGAAGAGCTCGACGGGCAGGCCGAACGGAAAGTCGAGCGCCCAGAGGGCGTCGCGAGACGCCGCCACGAGGCTCACGAGATGCGCGAGTGCCGCTTCGCGCGCGGCCGTTCCGGCCAGACGATCGAGCCGGTCGAGCGCGCCTAACGAGAACCCCGGCTGCGCGTCCCTGCTGCGGCGTTGGCGCACGGGATCGAGCCGAGCGATCCACGTCGTGCGGCCGGCGAGCCGCGCACCACTGAAGTCCACACCGAACACCGCCCTGAACGCCCGCGTAGGCGTTTGCACCAACGACACTGCCACTGCTCCCGTCCCGTCTCTCGGATTCGCGTCGAGAGAAAGCTAGTGGCGGAACACGGCACAAGCGGCGGGAGAACCGCCAAAAAAATCAGTTGAAACAGTGACCCACTTGGTATTGGCAGTATACTGAGCGGCGCCGAAGGCGCGCTGGCGCCGTCATGTTGCTTCATCTGGGTCGCGAGCCCATCCCCGAATCGAACACCACTCGGCCGTCGAAGATCGTCATGAGGCACTTCGCTTCCTTGATCTCCGCCGTCGGCACCGAGTAGAAGTCGCGGTCCCACACGGCGAGGTCCGCGTACTTCCCGACCTCGATCGACCCGACCTTCTTCTCGAGGAACATCTGCCGAGCCGCCCAGATCGTCACCGCGTGAAGCGCCGCGTGCACGTCGACCGATTCCGCGCGGCCGAACGGGTCCTTGCCGTACAC
Organism: Gemmatimonas sp.; assembly: GCA_021154285.1. GTDB lineage: Bacteria > Gemmatimonadota > Gemmatimonadetes > Gemmatimonadales > Gemmatimonadaceae > JAJKIV01. Next base: position 26,133 of record JAJKIV010000044.1, read on the forward strand.
GCCTAACAACGGCTCGCGCGCGATCGCCGCCCAGATACCATACTGCGCGGCGAACGGCGTGACGGGAAAGTCCGAGCCGTTCGCCCACGTCATGCCCTTCGTGCGGAACGTCTTGAACGGATTCAAGCGCCGCGAGCGTGTCGGTCCGAAGTTCCCCGCGTACGTGTCGCCCAGCCACCAGGTGAACGTCGCGGATGGCTCGGGGTAGCCGGCGTCGAACTCGTGCTGCAGTCGCGCCATCACGTCGATCGCGTGATCGGTCGGAATGTTCGAGTGAATGACGCCATGCCGCAGCCCCTTCTTCGGGTTCTCGCGCATCGCCTGGTCGTATGTGTCCACGACCCAGTCGATGGCGCGGTCGCCGATCGAGTGCACCGAGACGTGCATGCCCGCATCGTGGTACATGCGAATCAGCATGCGAATCGTGTCGGGATTCGACGCCGGGTAGCCTCGATTCCCGGTGTCGGTGCCGCGATAGCTCTTGTTCCAGTCGTCGTAGAGCCACGCCGTCCGTGCGCCGCCGGAGCCGTCCGCGTACAGCTTCACGCCACCGGCGATCACATGATCGTCGCCCGTGCTCTCGTACGGCTTCGTCATTGCCGCGCGCTGGGCGATCACCTGCTTCGCCTCAGCGACCGAGCGCCCTCCAGACCACAGCGCGAACACGCGCACCGTGAGCGCACCATCGCGCTCGACCTTCTTGTAGATGTCCCACGCCTCTTTCGAGATGCCTGGGTCCTTGAGACCGGTCATCCCGGCGGCGTTGAACGACTTCGCGAAGTCGCGGATGCCGGCTTCGGTTTCGCTGGCCGACCGTGGTGGCACGCGGCTCCAGACGAGCTCCGCGGCTGATTCGCGCAGCAGACCAGTTGGCGTGCCGTCCGGGTTGCGGTCGATCGTCCCGCTTGGCGGGTCGCGCGTGTCCTTCGTGATGCCGGCGAGGCGAAGTGCGACGCTGTTGGCGACGGCGTAATGCCCGGTGGTCTGCGTGAGCACCACTGGATTGTCAGGCGAGGCGGCATCGAGGTCTTTCGCCGTGATGACGCGGCGCTCGGCGAGCTTGCCTTCGTCCCATCCGCGACCCTGGATCCATGTGCCCTTCGGAGTGGCGGCAGCCTTCGTGTGAATCGCGGCTGCGACATCTCGGATGTTCTTGACGTTCGGGTAGCTCAGGTCGAGGACGTAGAGACGTTCGGCACCGCCGTCGGAGAAGTGTGCGTGGGCGTCGAGCAGCCCCGGGGTGACCGTGCGGCCGGCGAGGTCGATGCGGCGCGCGTTAGGCGCTGCCGCTCGCTCGACCTCCGCGGTCGTCCCGACGACGACGATGCGGCTGCCGGCGATGCCGACGGCCTGGGCAACGTGATCGGCGGAGTCGACGGTCAGCACGCGACCGTTGAGAAGCAGAAGATCGGCTCGGGTTTGAGCCGCAGCGTTCGCGCTGACGACGGCGAGGGTGAGTGCCGCGACGGGAGCGACGGCGATCCGCATCATGTGGCGTCGGTCGAGGCGTCGCTCGGTCGCGTCGCGTCGACCGAGATCCGCAGTGCTTCGTTCAACTCGGCGTCGCCCGAGATGATGGTGGCCCAGGCGACGTCGCGGCCTTTGCGCTTGCCCTTCTCGACGACGCGGATGCCGTCGGGCGAGATGGTGACGGTGTAGAAGACGCCGCCGTGCTCCAGCTCCCGCTTGATCGGCTTATCGAGCTTGGTGGTCATGGGCCCAAGCTTACCCCGAACCCGATCAAGGGGTCAGAGCCCTTGATCGCGAGCGATCAAGGGCTCTGCCCCCATGAAATCGGCTAGGCCCTCTGACTTTCAAGGGCTCTGACCCCTTGATCGGATTTCTTCCGGCGACTCAACACGCCCGCCGACACGAGCACCGCGACCACCGCGACCGGTAGCGGCTCCAGGAACGTGAACGCCGCATTCAACACCGGATTCTTGTACAGCTCCGCGAGCCGGTCCAGCTTCGCCGTCTGCTCGGCGATCGCCGCCTCACTCGCGCCGTCGGTGCGCGCCTTCGAGATCGCGTGCTCGCGGTATTTCTCCAGATAGTCGGGAGCGAACTTGTAGTAGATCACTTCCCACGTCGCGACATAACAGAGCGACGCCAGCACCGCGATCAGCGAACCAACTGCCACAGCGCGGCCGAACTTCACGGTGCCCCCCGCCACGTTGTCCCGGTACGCCCGCACGCCGAAGTAAACGAACAGAAAGGCGACCACCATCGACGTGTAGCCGACGATCTCGCCCCGGTCGAACCCGATCGCATCCTTGAAGACGAGCGCCAACACCATGAACGAGGAGACGATGGCGCCGGCGATGAACCCGAAGGTGAGTACGATTTTTCTCATGGATCGAATCCTTGGAAGGCGGAAAGCGCGTGTGAACGGCCGCCAGTCTGTCGCGTTCCGCCGATTTCCGCGTCACCAGAACGGGTGATTCTTGCGAAAACACCGAAGATTCACCCTTTCAGGGGATCAGTCCTGCCTCTTTCGCGAGCTGCACGGCTTGCGTTCGGCGCTTGGCGGCAAGCTTGTCGAACACCCGGCCCGCATGCGTCTTCACGGTATTCTCGCTCACGAATAGTCGTTCGGCGATCTCCCGGTTGCTGAGCCCCGCCGCCATCGCCTCGAGGATGTCGAGCTCCCGCGGCGTGAGGCCGAGCTGCTCCACCCGTGCCTGATTTCGAACGAACGGTCCTGTGGTCGGCACCGGAACCCGTACCTCGACCGGCACTTCCTTCGTGACGACGGTCTCGATGACGGTCGGGCGTGGCCGCGTGAGCTTGAGCCCCAGCCAGATGCCGACGGCGGAGAAGATCGCCGCGATGATGCCGCCGTAGATCTCGAGCGAATGCTCGAGCACGAGGTAGCGGTACTCCACGACCTTGAGCACGGCCACCAGCAGGCCGCCGAGGATTCCGTAGAGGAGGACCGTCTTCTTCACGCAGGCCGAAGGGTCAGAGTCGTTTGAATTCGAGATCGTGGGCGTTTCAAGATCAAGGGGCGATCAAGGGGTCAGAGCCCTTGAACCGACCGGTTCAAGGGCTCTGACCCCTTGATCGCCCCTTGATCTTCCTTTGATCGTAACGCTAGCGGAGCTGAAGCGTGTCGCCTTCGAATTCCAGCCCTAAGCTGGGCACGACGACCGCCTTACGCGAGCCGTCCTTCCGCACGTGGCCGGCGAGCCACGCGTCGTAGCCCGTGGCGGCAGCCGCGGCGAGCGTCGCCTCCACCGCCGACGGTGACACGTATGCGGCGAACCCCACGCCCATGTTGAACGTCGCGTACGCCTCGCGCCGCTCGATCGGGCCGGCCTCGATAAGGAACTCGAATAGCGCCAACGGAGTCCGCGGGGTGGTGATCTCGTAGACGAACGGCTCATCGAGTCGCATCAGCTTGCGCCAGCCGTGGCCGGTGACGTGGGCGAGGTAGCCGAGCGTGATGCCTTTGCGCTGGC